>JAZAOF010000133.1:0-19453 GCA_036228265.1 Myxococcota bacterium
GCAATTCCCCAAAAATTTCTTCCACACGGGGGGCCGCTCTCTCGAGTTCGGGAGGAACCGGCCCGGAGGTCGCCGCGGGTTGTGCCCACGACTCCGGGGTCACCGCGGACAACGCCAACAACACAACGACCCCCCGGGACGCAGTTCGCGAGGACGCCGACGAAACTCCCACGCTCCCCAAAAGAAACAAGAGTCCGAGAATGACGAAGGCCGGGTACAACTCGTCGCGAACGACTCGGCCCCGGGGATCGAACTGGCCGCGGGTCATCGGGCCGATGTATTCGCGGTAGATGGAGTCGAGATCGAGAGTCGCCGTGCCAGCGGGCACGTAGACACCGCCCGTCTCTTCCGCGATCCGGCGCAAGAGGTCACCGTCGAGACGGCTCAGGACCACTTCCCCATCGGCGTCGCGCAGTCGTTCTCGCGCGCCGGTTCGGGGGTTCGTGATCCGGACCTCGCTTCCCTCTTCGTTCCCAATCCCGATTGCGATCACGAGGATCCCGGCTTCGGCCGCCGCCTTCGCTGCGTCGAGTGGGAAGGAGCCATGATCTTCGCCATCGGTGATCAAGATCAGTGCCCGGGAGGATCCCGCGGACTCGCCGCGGTCGGTACCGGCGAAGCCGGCAATCGCCTTGCGCAGGGGTTCTTCGAGGCGGGTTCCGCCGCGTCCCGCGGATCCCGGGCCGGCGTTCGCAAGCCCCAATTGCAAGAAACCGAAGTCCGGCGTCAACGGGGAGAGAACAGTCGCACGCCCGCCGAAGGCAATCAGCCCGACCTGGTCTCCCTCGAGGTACTCCAGGAGGTCGACGATCTCGGCCTTGGCCCGGGCGAGACGATTGGGCGCGACGTCCTCCGCCAGCATCGATCGCGATACGTCGAGCGCAATCATGATCTGCGCTCCGCTGCGCTCCACGGGGACGTGTCGCAACCCCCACTGGGGTTGCATGAGGGAAAGGACCAGGCACACCGCCGACAAGCCGAGCAAAATGATTCGCAGTACACGCTGAGCGCGACGCGGGCGCTCGACCAGGCGCGCCTGCAGTGCTGGGGACACCAGGCGATCGAGCGCACGCGTTCCCCGCTGCTCGAGCCATAGAAGCAACACCACCGCGAACGCCACAACCCAAAGCGCCAGGGCCCAGTCCGGTTCGGCGAAGCGAAACGTGTCGAAGCTCTCCATCACGGAAGCCTCCGAAGCAGCGTCGCCTGGAGAAGGGCCCCTCCCCCCATCAGCCCCAGGGCCACGAGGACGAAAAGCGCGTAGTGGGGTTCGTATTCGATGTAACGGACTTCGTCGATTTCCCCGCGTTCGAGTTGGTCAATCTCATCGATGACTCGCTCCAGGGCCTCGGCATCGGCGGCGTGGAAGTAGCGTCCGCCGGTTTGCTCGGCGACCTTTCGGAGGGTGTCTTCGTCCATTTCGACCAGGGCTCGCTGCAAGACGGTGCGCCCATCGGGCAGCGTCACTGGAACAGGAGCGTACCCCGTGGTTCCCGCCCCGATCGTGTACACCCGGATTCCAAAACGAGCCGCCAACTCGGCGGCCTGGACCGGGTCGATTTCCCCCGCGTTGTTGACGCCATCGGTCAGGAGAATCACTACTTTCGAAGGGGTCTCTTGCGCGCGCAGTCGCTCGACGGCCAGGGCCAGGCCCTGCCCCACCGCCGTGCCGTCCTCATTGCGGTCGCGAACGATTTCCACGTCGCCGAGAATCGCGAGAAGGTTTCCCCGGTCGAACGTCAGGGGGGAAAGGCCGTCGGCATATCGCGCAAAGGAAACAAGGCCGACGAGGTCGTCGTCTCGACGCGGGCGAGCAACGAAATCGCGAAAGACCTCCTTGACCGCGTCGAGTCGACTGGTGCTCGTGTCCCCGGCGACGAAATCGCGCGCCTGCATCGATCCCGAGCGATCCACCACCATGACGATCGAAATTCCCTCGGTCTTCAAGCGACTGGACGCATCCCCCGTGCGCGGCCCCGCCAGGGCGATAGCGAGGGCGACCACGGCCAGGGACAGCGCCAGCGCCGGAATCGCCGCCAGGCGGTTTCGCAAGGAGACGGGGGCGTGCTCCACGATTCCGAGGCTCGAGTAGGTGAGCGAGGCCGGGAGCTTCGATGCCCACCACCCCACGCCGGGCGCCAACAGGGCGAGCAGGAGAAACAGGGGAGCCCGGAATTCCCAGTCCATCAAGCGGCACCTACCGGGGAGCGTTGTGCAGTGGGTGCACCGGTTTCTTCGACGAAGCGCCCGACCTCTCGAACGAACCCAATGGCCCCGTCGGAGCCGGGTCGCTCGCGTGCAAACTTCACGAGATCCGCGCGGCGAAGCAGGCTGGCCACGAGTTCACGGTGCTCTCGCGAAAGATCCGGCGACTGGCTGATGTCCTCGAGGAATTCTTCGGTCGTGAGTTCGGGAGCGCGAAACCCGAAATGACCTTCGAGGTAGCGCCGCGCGATGCCGGAGACCTCGACGTAGAAGGCATCGATCTCGGAAACGGGAGGAGGCGGTTGCTCGGCCAGCGCGTCGAGCGCCCGGCGCGCCACCTCGTAGGCGCTCGCTCGTCGACCGCTTCGACGAAACAAGAGAACGCCACCGAGGAGAGCCGCTGCCGCGGCCACAACACCCGCGATGGCGAAGAGCCACGAATCCGGAACCGGGTCCCTCCGCGGTGCCAGCGCCCCCTTGGGCGGACGCAGATCCAGCGACGCCCCTTCGGCCAGAACGGAAGCGACCTCGAAATCGATGGCTTCGGTGAGCACGGAGTGGGCGTCTTCGCCCTCGGGAGCCGGGGCCTGGCCGGGACGCCGGTCAACGAACTCGATCAGCAGGGGCGGAACCCGCTGGCTTCCGGAACGCGGGGGGTTGAGCACGTAGCGCTGACGCCCCACGAATCCCCCGTCGTCGTCCAGCGAATCCGATGGGACGAAGTCGACGATCGAAAACCTCCCGAGTGCGTCACCGAATTCGGGCATCCAGACTTCCACACCCGGCTGGGCACGAACTTCGAGTTCGAGTTCGAGAGGGTCGCCGAGGCGCGGGTCGACCGGGCCGAGCCGAACCTCCGCAACCACGGGGCCGCTCTCGGTGCGCACTTCCCACTCCCCGGCCGCACCGCCCACGCCGACCAGCACACCCAGAAATCCGAGAAGGCTCCCGTACAGGGTCTTCATCGCCGGGCCCTTCGATCGCGCATACGGAAAAACCGCACCAGCGGGTCGACGACGGAACGCGAGGCGTCCACCCGGATGAAATCGATGCCGGAACGACGCAACCGGCGCTCGAGATCGGCCACCCGCTCTTCACCGGCCCGGGCCACGGCCTGTCGAAAAGCTCGAGACCCGGTGTCGACGAGCTGTTCACGACCGGTTTCGGCATCGCGCAGCCCAACGAGGCCCACCTCGGGGAGTTCGAGTTCCCGGGGGTCGGTCACGAGAACGGCGATCACGTCGTGTTTCTGGTTGGCCAGCACCAGGGCTCGTTCGAAACCCTCGTCGAGAAAGTCGCTGACGACGAAGCAAATGGTCCGGCGCTTCGTCACCGAGAGAACGAACTCCATGGCTCCGGCGAGGTCCGTGGACTGCCGGGCTTTGCGAGGCCGTCGCCACCGCGACCAGCCCCTCCATCGCGACGGGACCTTGCGCGGCGAATCTGCTTCGGACGGGGATTCGCCATGGGCCAGGACCTCCCGAACGACGCGAAGGGCGTGCCGATGCCCCTTGCGGGGAGCGATGTAGGCCTCGATCCCGCCGTGAAAAAGCGTGAGTCCCACCTTGTCATCGTTTCGCGTGGCGGAGAACGCCAGCAACGCGCAGAGCTCGGCCGTCGCCTCGCGCTTGGACCGAGCCGCCGAACCGAAATCCTGGGACGCGGAGACATCGGCCATCAGCATCAGCGTCAGCTGCCGCTCTTCGACGTATCGCTTCACGAAGGGTTCGCCGGTGCGGGCGGTCACATTCCAGTCGATCGTCCGCACGTCGTCCCCGGGGATGTAGGGGCGAACCTCGTCGAACTCGAGGCCTCGGCCCTTGAAAACCGAGACGTACTCTCCAGCCAGGACGTCGGCCACCTGGCGGCCCGTACGTACCTGGATCTCCCGTACCCGTTGAAGAATTTCGCGCGGCAGCACTGGGCGAACTCCCGGGAGCTACGGAACCAGGATTCCGGAAAGAATCCGGTCGACCACGTCTTCGGAGGTCTTCCCCTCGGCCTCGGCCTCGTAGGTTGGGGTCACCCGGTGGCAAAGAACCTCGAGCGCCACGTTCTTTACGTCGTGGGGTGTCGCGTAGGATCGACCCTGGAGAAAGGCGTGCGCCTTGGCCGCGCGGGTGAGGAAGATCGATGCCCGTGGGCTGGCCCCGGTATCGATCATCCCGTCGAGTTCAGAGATCCCAGCCGACACCGGATCGCGCGTCGCGTGCACCAGGTCGACCACGTAGCTCTTGACCTTGTCGTCAATGAAAACACCGGACACCGCCGATCGGGACGCTCGCAACATCGCTTCGTCGGCCACCGGGCGAATCTCGGGGAGGTCGCTGCCCCCGGTCATCCGATCGACGATCTTCGCTTCTTCTTCCTTCGTCGGGTAGGGAACCTTCACCTTCAGCATGAAGCGGTCGATCTGGGCCTCGGGCAGGGGATAGGTGCCCTCCTGCTCGATCGGGTTCTGGGTGGCCAGTACGAGGAAGGGGTCATCGAAGCCGAAGGTGGTCCCCCCAATGGTGACCTGGGCCTCTTCCATGGCCTCGAGCAGCGCCGCCTGCACCTTGGCGGGAGCGCGATTGATCTCGTCGGCGAGAACCAGGTTCGAAAAAATGGGCCCCTTCTTGACGCTGTACGTCCCCTCGCGGGGGTTGAAAATCTCGGTCCCCAGGACGTCCGCGGGCAACATGTCCGGGGTGAACTGGATCCTGGAAAAACCGGTATCGAGGGTCTGGGCGAGGCAGCGCACCGCCAGGGTCTTGGCCAGGCCCGGAACCCCCTCGAGCAGCACGTGTCCGCCGGTGAGCAGTCCGACCAGGAGCTTCGTGACCATGGCCTCCTGCCCAACCAGGACGCGACCGACTTCGTCCACGATCTCGTTGCAAACTCGGGTGTGTTCCCCTACATCAATCGCCGGCCCTTCGGACATGATCGCGCTCCCCCATGCCCAGTGGCATCCACTGGACCCACGATGGACGTTTTCGACAGCCAAGGAACGTATGCCGAAGGCGGGATCGACTCAAGAGGTCCCCAGGAGAGAATCTTCCCGGGGTTCGGGCTAGAATGCCCCGACCGATGGAGCGCAGAAGACCCCACGCGTACCAATGGGAGGTCTGGGCGGCGTTGGCCGCGTACCTCGCTCTATTGACTGTCAGCACGTTCGCTGGCTACCAGCTCACCGTCCCCTGGGACTACTTCCAGCTGCTGCCCCAGAGGGCGCTGATCGGCAATCTCGGCGAGTCCCTCTATTACCTCCACGCGCAGCCTCCCCTGATGAATCTCGAGCTCGGACTGGGGTTGAAGCTGGCTCGCGCTCTCGACATGCACTGGCGGCCGGTCCTGTTCGGAATCCACATCGCGCTGGGCGGCATCGCCGTTTACGCCTTCACCCGGCTCTGCCAGTCCCTGATGGCCCGCGGCTGGATCCGGGCGGTCGCGATCGCCGTCTTCGTACTCAGCCCCGTCTTCTACATGTCTCTTTTCCAGTTTTTCTACACCTTCCACGAAGTCGTTCTTCTTTCCTTGCTCGCGCTCGCGGTCTTCTCCTACGCGAAAACACGCAGCACCTTTGACTACGGGTGCGTCTGCATCGTGGTCGCCCTGCTTGTGGGAACCCACTCGCTCTTCCATTTCGCCTGGGGACTGATCGTACTGGTGAGCCTCCCATGGGTCTGCCGGAAAGCGGCGCCCCGAACTCCCGCGTCTCCCCCCACGTACCCGGCGGGACAGCTGGCCTGGTTGGCCGCTTCGTTTGTCGTGCTACTGGCGTGGCCCGTGAAAAATGGCCTGCTCTTCGATTCCTTCCACGCGAGTTCCTGGGGTGGCTACAGCATGGCCCTCGAACTTCCGGTGGACGTCGATCGCCTTCCTCCTCGCGACTGGAGCGTTCCCGACCGCTTCGCTTCCGTTCCCGTGGTCGCCGATCGACTCAAGAGTGACGGCTCGGCCAACTGGAACCACTTCTCCATCATCCAGCACTCCAGGAACCAGGGAGAACTCGCCCTGCAAGCCCTGGCTGAAGATCCGCTCGCGCTCGCTCGGAAGGCCCGGCTCAACTACTGGAACTTCACGCGCTTCGCGGGACGCAACCCCTATACCGGCTCGTTTGGCATCTCCGATCACACCTTTCCAGGGGCGCTCGCCCCCTGGATGAAGACCTACGAAACCGTCGTCTTCCAGGACCCCCGAACGCGCGATACCGTGGCGCACCGGGCCTACCGAAACCCGATGCGCCAATCCTGGGAGATGTCCGGATTTGCGTTCCTCTTCCCCCTCGTGCTCCTGGGATCGGCGGTGGCCATTCTCCGGTCGAGATCGACGGACCCGGAGGAGAGTTCCACGGCCCTGTTCTTGCTCTTCTGCGTGCTCTGGGTACTCGTGACGACCCTTCTCATCGATGGCAGCGAGGCCAACCGTCTCCGCTTCTCGACGGAACCGTATTTTTTCATCCTCGCGTTCTGGAGCCTGGATCGCCTCCTCCGAAACACCCCTTCCGGCGCGCCAGGACGGGAAGCGGCGTAGGTGGGATCCGTACCGGCAGCAACCTGGCTGCCACGGATCGGTGCAATCGCAGTCCTGCTGGCGGGCGCTCTCCTTCTACGACTCCAAGGCATCGGCGACCAGGGCTTCTGGATCGACGAACACGCTTCGGTCCTGATGGCTGGCGATGGATCCTCCCCCTCCATCGCGCGCATCCGATCGGACGTCCACCCCCCGTTCTACTTCGGCCTTCTTCACTATTGGATGCGTGCCTTCGGCGATTCCGCGACGGCGATCCGCCTGCTCTCGACCGTGGCGAGCATCGCGACCGTGGGATTTTTGTACCGACTGGGCCATCTCCTCTACGGGGCGCGCACCGCGTGGATGGCCGGCCTGGTGGCGGCCACTTCGCTTCTCCAGATCTACTACGCCCAGGAAGCACGCAGCTACGCCTGGTTGATGCTGTTCACGGTTCTGTCGACGGACTCCCTCGTGCGCTGGCGACTCACCACGCGAACCCGCCACGCGTGGCTCTATGGCCTATGGACCGTCGCACTTCTCTACACCCACTATTTTTCGCTGTTGTTCATCGCATCCCAGGCGATGTACGTCGTCTATGCCTGTTGGGTGGCCCGGGGATCGGGAGACGATCGCCGACGGTTCACGGGTTGGCTCGCGGCCGTCGTCCTTGCCGCCATTCTTTTCTTGCCGTGGAGCGGGATCTTCCTCGAGCAATGGAGCGGGGTGCAGCGCAGTTTCTGGATCCCCGCACCCACGAGCCTGGCTTGGCTCGAGGCGCCGCTTTCGTTTCTCTCCTGGTGGGGCCCCTGGTCGGGCGAATCGCGCGTGCCCGTCGCGGCCATTGGCCTGGCCTTCGCGGGGCTCTTTGCTTCGATCTGGTTTCTCGGGAGATTCCCCTGGCCCCAGCCTCCCCGTCCGACGAGCTCCCCCGAAGGCGGCATGACGCGCCGGGAATCCACCGTGCTCCTGGTTCTCTGGCTCGCGGTCCCCATCGGTCTCGGCCTGCAACTCTCCCTCTTCGGGATCGACGTGTTCAGCTTTCGAAACTCGACGGTTTCGGCTTGCGCGGCCTTGCTGCTCGGCGCCGCCGTGGCGTCCCAACTCGGCTCTCCGTGGGCCCGAAACCTCGTCCTGGCCGCCCTCCTCGCGCCCTCCGTCGCACAGATGCCGCGCTACTACACCGAACCTCACAAGGACCAGTGGTGCGAAGCCGCGCACTTCGTCGAATCCCGCTTTCAACCCGAAACGGACGCGTTCGTTTTCGATGCTCCCTTTATTCGGTACCCCTTCCTCGCCTGCAGCACGCTCGAGGGCATTGCCACGGTTCCCTCGGCCGTGCCCACCGACCCCGGTCACCCGCGAATCTGGCTGATCCGCGGCTACGGCGGAAAAGATTCCCAAAGCGCGGAACGCATTCGGAGCCGGGGTTACACGACTGCAGAACGATGGCAGGGCGTCCGAGTCGAGGTCGACCTCTTCGACCGCCGCCCCCGGACTTCGGAGTAATCAGCGCCGGTCGTATTCGAAGAGCAGTTGGTAGGAACGGGAGCCGTCGAGTTCGCGCTCGAACCGCTCGGCTTCCGAGCGCAGAAACGCGTCGGGGGACAGCAGGCTGATGATGTGGCCCGGGAAATTCGCGGGAACCTCCACGCGGTGCGAGCCCACGCCAAGCTCGACTTCCGAGGATGTGACCGGTACCCCATCTACGACGAGAACCGCACCCGTTTCGTTTGCGGCGGAGCGCGGAAGGCCCGCGCTCAGTTTCACCGGGGCGGGGAAGACGTGGTAACGGCCTTCCCGAATCACGTCGATCTCGACCACGTGATCGGCATCGCCGGTGCGGGGGATGTGAAAGCCCAGTCCGAAAAGACTCCCATCGGCGCGCACGTAGTGTCGCTGGAAATAGTCATGGACATTCGGGGGAAGGTCGAGCAGCCGATAGTCCATGATCCAGAGAAGGGCGCCGGAGTTGCGATAGTCCTCGACGAGGCGCTCGCGAAAATAGTCGGCAAACATCTCGCGATGAGCGTCCCCGTGGTGGTAGTAGTAGCTGCCGTGGGGTCGGAAGAGAGCGCCCCCCGAGTTGTCGATCACGACCTCTTCGGGTGAGCTGAAACGCTCGATCTTCTCGAGAATGGCGAGTTGATGGTCGTTGGACGTCACCCCCGCAACGAAGCGAGCCTGGTCCGCGGCAACGGCCAGGGGAAGCAGGTAGAGAAGCGGTGTCCAGGCCGACGCGCGCCCGGGGCGCGCGTGGATGCGGGCAATGACGAGACTGAAGCCACGCGCCGCAAGAACCGCCACCACCAGGCACGGAAACACGTAATTGTAGGGATACTGCGCCTTGACGAGGACGCCGCCCAGCACCGCAACACCCAGGGGTACCGCCCAGAAGGAATCTCGCGAGAGCGCAAAGAACACGCCCGCAAACAACACCACGAGGCCGGTCGAAACGGGATGGCGCACCAGGAAGGGTTCAAAATATGTCCACCCGGACACCGCGGGGTAGAACACCTCGTGGCGAAGGGCCTGGACAATGGTGATCTCGTAGCCGGCTTCCAGCAGACCCGCGACGGCGGCAACAACGAACCCCCCGAAAACGACGACTCCAAAACCGGCGCAAAAGGCCATTGGAAAACGCAAGAACGGGCGACGGGGCTCTTTTGCAGTCGCCAGGGCATCCAGGGCAATCCACACCACCGCGGTCCCACCGGCCAGGAAGACCATTTTCTGGGTCATTCCCACGGCCAGCGCGAGAAGAATCCCTCCGGCAAAAGACTTTCCCCGGGTTCCCGGACGATCGCGGTTGGTTTCGAGCAACGCCACGCCGGCGAGAAGTAGAAAGGCCCCCCAGTTGTCGGCGCGATAGTCGATGGCCGACATCAGGCTGAATCCAAAACACACCGCGAGGATGAACGCCAACAGTCCCGCCCTCGTGTCCCGCGTCACGCGCGCCGCGGCAACTCCCACGGCGGCCATCACCGCCATCCAGAACACCCACACCGCGCCACGAAGCAACAGGGCCTTCTCGAGAAACGTGCCCTCGATCCACAACAGCGGAGCATGAAGCACGTAGCTCAACGGAAAGTGGTGCTCGTAAAAATCGACGTAGGGGCGTTCTCCTTGGGAGACGAGCCAGGTCGCGTGAATGTACTGGTACTCGTCGACCGTAAAGAATCGGCCCTGGGAAAAGCCATACACCCCGGCGACGACGACAAGAGCCGCCGCAACGAGACTCGCGGTCACGAAGATGTCGACCGGGCGTGTCTTCACGCGCCTCCTTTTCGATCTCTCCACGAGATCCGGGTCGCATTCGCGGGCCTCTCGATCCCGCGTCCCCTGGGCATTCTAACCGAAGCAATGAAAGTGGTGTAAGATTGGTCCTTCAGAGGGGCTCATCGTGCAACGCGCCATCGTCGTCATTCCCACATACAACGAGGCGGAGAACCTACCTCTCCTCGTGCCCCAGGTACTCGAACAGGATCCCCGGCTCGAGATCCTCGTGGTCGACGACAACTCGCCCGACGGAACGGGACGCCTGGCGGATGAGTTGGCCGCTTCCGAGCCGCGCGTTCATGTCCTACACCGGTCGGCCAAGGCGGGACTCGGGGCGGCGTACCGCGCTGGCTTGGCCCGGGCTCTCGAGCTCGGAGCGGATGTGCTGATCCAGATGGACGCGGATTTCTCGCATCCTCCGGCGACCCTCGTCGAAATGTTGAAGGAAATCGAAGACCACGACCTCGTCACGGGGTCGCGCTACCTCAACGGAATCACCGTCGTCAACTGGCCCATCGAGCGAATCCTGATCAGCTACTTCGGGAACTGGTATGCCCGCCAGGTGACGGGATTGACCATCCGGGATACCACCGGTGGATTTCGCTGCATGCGTCGAGAACTCCTCGAGAGTTGCGGCTACGAGAGAAGCCGCGCCGACGCCTACGCCTTCCAGATCGAGATGAACTATCGCTTCCAGAAGGCCAATGCGCGGACCAAGGAGCTGCCGTTCTTCTTCCTGGACCGGACGCGCGGCACCTCGAAGCTGGATGCCCGCATCGGGATCGAAGCCCTGTGGATGGTCTGGTGGATTCGAATTTCCGACCTCCTCGGGCAGCTCTAGGCACTGGTGAGTCTTTCCCGCGCGGGATTCTGGAGTATCGCTCTCGGAGTGGTGGCCTTCGTGGGAGTGGCCATCCGCGTGAGCAACGCCTTCGTCTATCCGGTCAACCTGGGTTTCGATGCGCCGGAAAATTGGCGTTACATCCACCAACTCACGCACGACTGGGAACTCCCGAAGCCCGATGCGGACTGGTCCAGCGCCCATCCCCCGTTTTTCTACTACGTGAGTGCCGCGTTGGCCTCTCTCGACGAAATGCACTCCGCCGACCCCGCGGTGATTCATGTCCGGCTCCTGGGAACCACCCTTGGACTCCTTGGCATTGCCCTTTGCGTGTGGCTCGTGCACCGGGTCTCTCCCAACGAACCCCGGCGATCGTGGCTGGCTGCTGCGCTCCTCCTGTTTCTCCCGGTCCAGATCTACATGAGCGCGATGCTGAACGAGGAGGTCTGGGGATCCTTCCTCATCACCGTTGTCGTCGTCGGCACCGCCAGCGAGTTGCAGCGGCGGCAACCCACCCGGGGAGCCCGGGCCCTGGCCCGCGCCGCCGGGCTCGGCCTCGCCGGGGGTCTGGCCTTGCTCACGAAGCTGTCGGGCGTGTTGGTGCTGGGAGCGGCGGGCGGCGCGGCCGTCCTCGCCGGCTGGAAGCGCCGCACCCTTCCATCGGCGCTCACGTGGTCCGCGGTCCTGGTCACGGTCGGGCTGCTGGTTGGGGGTTGGTTCTACGCACGCAACTGGGTGTACTTCGGAACCCTGTATCCCCAGGACCTGGCGGTGCACGAGGTGATGTTCACCATGCCTCCGGGCGAGCGCGACCTCGGGGACTACCTCTACGTCCCCGTGTCCACGTGGACCGATCCGCAGTTGACCGATCCGGACCTGCTGCGCTCGGTCTGGGGAAGCACCTACGTGACCCTCTGGTTCGACGGCCACCGCCATTTCCTCGCCCGGGAGAGTCCCCGTGTCACCCGTGCGGGAACCTGGATCCTGCTCCTGGCGCTCCTGCCGACCGGGGCCTTCTTCGTCGGATTGTGGAGAGGCGTCCGGCGAGCCTGGGCCGATCCCGTGGGACCCGATACGCCATTGCTTCTACTGACGGCGCTCACCCTCGCGGGATACGTGGCCTTCACCCTCGGCAACCCCTGGTTCGCCTCCGTCAAGGCCAGCTACCTGCTCGGACTGATCGCCCCCTTCTCCTTCTATGCCAGCGAAGTTCTCGCTGACTGGACGCGGACTTCCGGCCCGCGGGCCACATGCGTCTGGGTTACGCTGGGACTCCTGTTCGTGGCCATCGTGGTGGTCTTCACCTATGGACCTGTCTATTGGAATTGGGCGGGACGAGGAGTCGAGTGGAACCCGATCCCCAGCCTCAACCCGTGAACCCGATTCGCCGCTGGCTTCGGTGGATCCTTCCCTTTGCGGTAAGCATCGCCCTGCTCTCCTGGCTCTTCGCGCGCACGGACTTTACCGGCGTCGTCGATAAAGTAGATATACGAATCCTGCTCATCATGATCCCCGCCCTGCTCCTCTACGGAGCCTTTAGCCTCTGGGTCGAGGCCCAATCCCTGATGCGGGTGATGGCGAGTTCCGGGCAACCCGTCGATGCCGTCACGTGTGCCCGCGCCAAGGCCGCCAGCTACCTCTACGCCATCGTCCACTACACGGTCGGGGCCGGCGTCCTGGCCGTCTTGCTGAAACGAAGAACCCAGATCCGGTTGGCGGACACCACCGGGGCCGTCGCCTTCATCTCGGTTCTTGACCTCATCGTCCTTCTTTTCATCGCCGCGCTGGGAGGCGCGCTTCTCGCGAGCCGAGAGCCGGCCCTGCAACTCGGGTTGGTGCTCGGCGGCGTCGCGGTACTGGTTGGCGGCTTCGCCTTTCTGCGGGCGCCGATTCCCCTCGGAAACCTCCTGGAGCGAGTCCGGGATTTCGCGTTGTTTCGGGCCGTGCGCACCACTCCGCTTCCCACGCTTCTCGAACTCATCGGATTCCGGTTTCTCTTCGTGACCAGCTTCATGGGCATTGCGGTGGTGGCCCTCCTGGCCTTCCACATCCACATCCCCTTGGGCGACATGGTCGTTGGCTTCACGGCGGTCTCGCTGATCGCGGCCTTGCCCATCGCCGTGTCGGGCCTCGGTACCGGCCAAGCCACCTGGCTCTTCGTTTTTCGCCACTGGTCCGATCCCGAAACCCTGTTGGCGTCGAGTCTGGTACTGTCATTGGGGTTGATCCTACTGCGCGCCGGAATGGGCGTGCTCTTCGCACACGAACTCACCCGGGAGGCCCTGGATGCTGCGCGAGAGGTCGATGCGTGAGTGACCTCACCTTCACCGGCGAACGCCTCCACGCGGGCAACCCGCTCTTTGGGGTCGACCTGGCGCGCCATCGCGCGGCCTACCGTTTCGCGCGGGAGCAGGCCCAAGGAAACCGGGTCCTGGACCTCGGCAGCGGCTCGGGCTACGGAACCGCCGAACTCGCCGGGGCTCCGGCGCTGCTCGCCGGTCTCGACCGGGTCTGGCCGGACCGCGGAGCGCGATCGGGGGAAGCCAATTTCGTGCGCGGTGACCTCAACGCCCTCCCGCTTGCATCGAACTCCTTCGACCTGGTCGTGAGTTTCCAGGTGATCGAACACCTCGAAGACCCCACGCTCTACCTCGAAGCGATGGCCCGCCTGCTACGGCCCGAAGGACTCGCGATCCTCACGACGCCCAACCTGCTGACGTCCGACCGCGAGAACCCCTACCACGTTCACGAATACACGGGAGACGAACTCGCCGGGGTTCTTGGGCACCACTTCGACGCGGTCGAGATGCGTGGCGTAGGCATGAGCGAACCCGCCTCGCGCTACCACCAGGCGCGACTCGAGCGAATCCGCCGCATCGTCCGAATCGACCCGCTGCGACTACGCCACCGCTTGCCCCAAGGACTCGTCGAGTGGCTTTTTGCGCAGTTCGCTCTTCTCGTTCGCCGGGGAATCTCCAAAGGCGAGGGACTCCCGGACGTCGACTGGCGCGACTTTCCCATTGGCGCCGCAGACGCCGAATGCGTCGATCTCCTCGCGCTCTGCCGAAAACCCCGGAGCGCCTAGCCGGTCTCGCACGGCCTAGGGCACGGGCGGCGGAACGTGCGCGTTTCGGAGCAACGTCCCCAGCGGCCCGCGTTCGACGTCGACGGTGATTGGCTCCCCGCCCCGGAAGACCTCGAGTCTCACGACGGCTCCCGGTCGGCCCCGTGCCGTGGCGGCCTGGAGCCACTCGGTCTTGAACACGCGCCGGTCGTTGTATCGCATGATGACATCGCCGGGCTGAAGGCCGGCCAGGTCCGCCGACGATCCCTCCAGCACCTGCCGCACGACCACCCGGTTTGGTTGGCCACTTCCGTAGAGAAGTCGATCCCACCCGTCTTCGCCAACGTCCTCGAGCATTGCGTGTTCCAGGCCGGCCACTTCGCGCTGAAATCGCGGCTTGTAGAGCCACCCCTCCCGCGCCGCCTGGTCGACGAGATAGAGACGGTCGAGGGAAAATTGCTCCCAGGCTCCCAGCAGTTCCTCGGCGTCCTGGGGATGGATGCCAGCCGCAACGAGTCTCCCCACGTCGAACATCGGACGCTCGGAATCGTCCTCGGAAGGATCGGGAGAGATCTCGCCCGGCGGTCTGCCGGGCGCGTCGCGTTCGCCGCCTGTGACAGAACCCGTCTGCAACGGCGGGCCTTCGTGAAACGAGGACCTCGGGTCGACGCTTTCCTCGCCCGCGCCCAAGCGACCCGAAGCCACCAGTTCTTCGCGGAGGCGCGCCAGGTCGACTTCGAGGGCGGCCCGCGCTTTCGCTTCGGCCCAAAGTTGAACGCGCAGTTTTTCGACCTCGCGACCCAACGCCTCCGTGTCTTCGGCGAGAGGGGCCTCCCGCACCTCTTCCGTCACCGAAACGGGGCGCCCTTCGTCGCCACGGATCCACCAGGCGAGACCGACGACGATCGCTCCCGCGGCAAAGAACGCGAGGCCTCGCATCCCGGGCGTCACAAGGACTCCCTCCCCCGAACCAGTCGGGGGCTGCCCACCCAACTCAGGGTCCCGGGCTCGATCCAGTACGGGGTTTCGAGTTCCATCCGCAGCGTGACTCGCTGACCCGCCCAGGGAGAGAGATCGATCTCTACGGGCGTCCAGAACTTGCCCTCTCTCAAGACATCCCGCCCCTGCAAGACTCCCTCGGTGTGCAGGCGTTCAAAATCCGACGCCCCCTCGGCGCGAATCGCGAAGTGCACCTGCGACTTCGGGGGATGGGTAAAGAAATCGTCCTTGGAGGTCATCCCCCGGAGTCCCACGTCGCCCTGGAAGACCGCGGCCTCCGGAACCGTAACGTCGAAATCGACGCCACCGCCGCGCAAGCCCAGGGGAAACGAGAGCGGCCGCCGGTTGTAGTGCCCCGCCAGGCGTGGAGGAAGCGCCGCATGCGGTTCTTCGCGACCCTTGGTGGAACGAACCCAGTAGCGCCCACGATCGCGCTGGTCGAAGAAGTCGACGAGCGTTTCTCCGCGATCCGCTCCCCGTTGCAGGACGAAGATCCAAGTCTCGCGATCGTCGACCCCGATAAACGGCGGCGCAACCTCGAAGTACCGCTCGAGCAGCGCCTGTACGGCGGGAACCTCGTCGGAATAGTAGGTGTACAAGGGTTGATCGCGATCGCTCATGACGACGAAGCGCACGGATTCGAGCGCGGGCAGGAGAATCGCTTCCTGTTCCTCTCGGTGTCCCGTAATGACCCCGCCGAAGGGCGTCGGGTTCGTGGTCCCGGTCGCAAAATAAAGGAGGGGTTCCGAGCGGGCCACGAAAATCGGCTCTCCGGGCTCGACCCGGGCTGACAGAAAATCGACCACCCGCGCCGCGCCGGCGTTGCGGGTCATTACGCTGACGGGTCGTTGTGAAACGCGCGGGCCCAGGTTGGGCTCCGTCGCCAGCGAATGCAGCGCACTCCCCGCTAAAAACGCGCCGACTCCAAAAACACCCACGATCGCGAGCGCGCACACCCGGGCCCCGTTCGACGAGCGGCTCCTCGGCATCGCGCTCGCAGCCGCCCGGGGCGACAAGGCAAAAATCAACAAGATCATCGCGCCGGGAAGCACGACCACGAGGTGCCCCCAGTCGGCCCGGGGAAAGAGATTGCTAAACAGCGCGACCAGCAGCGCGACCTGCATCCAGACCCCGGCGCGCAGGGGCGTGAAACATCGCCGGATCCCGGTGACCCCGAGGGCCAGTAGCGGGAGTGCAAACACGGCCTGGGTGAGCCAGATCATCTCGCGACCGACCGTCGTGAAAACCGAGGGGTGGTAGAGGTTGTAGAGTTGCGGGAGATAAAAGAGCCGGTTGGCGCGAACTTCATCGGAAAATTCGCCGATGGGCCACAGGTTCATGTAGGGCGAGGCGTAGGTTTCGCCCAGGGAGAAGGGGCGAACCACGAGCGCATCGATGACCACCGCCAGTTCGCCGCGCGCGCCGTAAAAGACCAGCACGGCCAGGGTGATCGCACCTCCTCCGACCACAACCGCCAGCGGACGCCGCACGCGTTGGCCCGGGGGTGCGCAGGCGGCGACGGCGATCAACAGCGCGGGTACGAGAGCGACACCCAGGGTCTGCTTGCAGAGCGCCGCCACGGCAATCGCCACGCCCGACGCGGCCCCCCAGAGCCACTCTTCCCTTCCCTCGCCGCTCGCCTCGCTCGCGCGAAGCGCGGCGTAGCCCGCAAAGACACAGAAGGGGTAGGCGATGGTCGTGTAGAAGAAGAGCGTATAGAGAGGAAAGAGCAGCACCGGCGCTACGGCCATGACCGCCGCGGCCGCATGGGCGAGGGCCCCGACCCCGGTCCTTCGCGCCCAGTCGAATACGAGGAGAGTGGCGATGGACTGCAACAAGACCACCAACGCCCGGGCGACCGCGACATCTTCGCCGAAGATCCGGAAGCTCGCCGCCAGCAGTTCATAGGGAACCGGCCCGGTCACGGCGAGCACGTCGCGATACAGGTGCTCGCCACCGACCAGCCGCTCGGCCACGTGGAGCATCAGGCCTTCTTCGAGGAAACTCGGCTCCAGCGGAGCCATCCACGCGCCAACCCCGGCGGCGACCGCAGCCCAGGCCAGCGGGGCCCAGCGCGAAGCACGCGGCGGCGATCCACCGCTGCGGAAAGTCATCGGGTCATCGTCGCTCATACCACCGGAAATCCTCCGAAAGGCTAGACTTTCCTTCCGTTGGCCCCTTCAGCCCACCGAACGTTCGGCGCCGGCTGCCCCCAGACACCGGCTCCCACGACGGCGAGAGACGCGCCATGAGCGCGCCGACGCCGCGACGTGGACCCGTATGGTGGCACCTCCTCGCCGTGGTCGCACTCGGTGCGCTCTACGAGAGTCTCTTCCTGGAGCACTCCAACGGCGAGTTGTTTGACGAAGGCTGGCCGCTGAGCGTCGCCATGCAGCTGCAGGCCGGGGGGCAACTCTACCGGGAGGCCTTCTTTACCTTCCCTCCCGGTCACGCCTGGCCGGCCTGGATCGCCTGGAGCCTCGACCCCCCGGGCGTCGTCCTGGCACGAACCCTTTACGGGGCCTTCAACGTGGCCCTGGTGGGCGCGATGTACCTGCTGGGGTGTCGCCTGATGCCGGCGCGCTTCGCCTTCGCCGGGGCCATTGCCCTGGCCATCGCGGCTCCCCACTCCCACCTGGGACACCTGCTCTTTGGCTACCGCTACCTGGTCTTCTCGGTGGCCGCCCTGCTGGCCCTGGCCCGGGCTCTCGACCAGTCGTCGACGCGCTGGCTCTTCATCTCGGGACTCTGGACCGGGCTGGCCCTGGTGTTCCGGCTCAGCCCGGCCTTTGCAGTGGCTTGCGGCGTCGCTGCCGCCCTCTGGGCCACTGGACCCACCTGGGAGCAACGCCTGCGAAATTCGGGGGTCTACGCCCTCGGCGTACTGTGCCTGGGGCTTCCGCTCCTGGCCTGGCTGGCCCTGGGCGCAGGGCTGGAAACCGGCTGGCGCGAGACCGTGGTGCGCGTAATGGGCCTCCAAGGGCTCCAGAGCCTGCCCGTGCCGTCGATCCTGCTCCCCGACTGGAGCGATCGGGGGGCCGTTCACTCGTGGTTCGTCGGTCTCCAGTACTGGGGCTACACGGGGCTTTACGCGGGTTACGCCACGGTGCTCTTCGTCGGGGCACTCCGGGGACGGACCCACGCATTGCTGCTCGCCGTCGTGGTCTGGGGCGGAGTCTTCCTGCTGCGGACGCTCGGGCGATCCGACGATCACCACCTGAACTCGGCCCTTCCCCCGGCGATCCTTCTGCTCAGCCACGCCTTGTCGCTCGTATTCGGGCGCCTGTGGCGGCAACGACCCGCGGTGTCGCCGGCCATCCGAAGCCGCGTCGAGATCGCCGCTTGCATGGCCCTGCTGGTGGCTTGGGGCTTCGTCCAGGGACTCGACCGGCATTTCTCGCCGCTCACCCGGGGACTGGTACCCATCCGGGCTGCCGCGGGCGCTGCGGCGGCCAAGCCGGCCGTTGAGGCTCTCGAACTCGAGCGACTGGTGGGGGTGATCCAGCAGTCCACGGACCCCGACGACCGAATCCTCGACCTATCGGCCTCGCCACTGCTCTACGCCCTCTCCGGTCGGCGCTCGGTCGGGGAGTTTGACGTGATCATGCCTGGAACCTTCCTCGACGCGTCCGAGGAGGCGCGTTTCGTCACGCGCCTGGAGAAGGACCCCCCGGCGCTGGTGATCTGGCCGGGCTGGCCCTTCGACTCGGATCGCAACCGGGGGATCCAGAAAACGGCACCCCTGCTCAGTGGCTGGGCCCTGCAGCACTACGCCCCCCGTGACCCGCGCAGCCAGAGCCACCGCTTCGTGATCCTGGTGCCGCGTGGGACCGGCGACAACCCGCCGCTCGGCTCTTCGCAGCAGGCGGATCCCGCCCCCCACTAGGACCTGCGCGGGCGGACTCGTTCGCTCCGACGGCGCGCACCGTCGAGAACCAGGTCGACCGCCCGCAGCACATGGCCGTGCAAGGGCCCCTCGTGGGTTTCCGTGGCCAGCCACTCGCCAACGGCTCCAACCAGCACCACCATCAAGAGCCCGGCCAACTGCGCGGAGGAAACGTCCCGCCGCAGGTCGCCCCTTTCCTGGGCGAGTTTCACCAGGGCCTCCGCCCCTCGCGGCGCCTCGAGCAGCGCGCCCACGCGGCACCGGGACCAGGCCTCTTGCAGCCATGGCGGCCGCCTTTCGAACTCGGCCGAGAACTCCCGCAGATTGCGGCGCACGGCCGGTCTCAAGGGCGCCGACGCGGCGTCATCGGCACAGCGAGCGAAGACGGTATCGATCCTGTAGGCCAACCAATCGGAGAACAGGCCGTCCTTGCCAGCGAAGTAGTTGAAGAAGGTCGCGTGGCTGACTTGGGCGCGCTCGGTGATTTCCACGATCCGGGTCGCAGCGAAGCCCCTCTCCTCGAAGAGTTCGATCCCCGCCGATCGCAATGCCGCGCGCGCTCGGCGCTTCTTCGCCTCGCGCAGGCCGAGCGGGTCCGACTGTCGCTCCAAGGATGAAGAAGCCAATGCGCCCCCCCAGCGGACTGAAGAAGTCCGAATATTATTAAATATATACTATATAAATTTAT
>JAZAOF010000134.1:0-24888 GCA_036228265.1 Myxococcota bacterium
CAACTCGTCGACGCCTGGGAACCCGAGTGGGTGGTGGGGATCGGAGCGTTCGCAACGCGCCGGGCGGCCGAGGCCCTCGACACGGATTCCATCCAGATCGGAACGGTCCTGCACCCCAGCCCGGCCAACCCGCGGGCCAACCGCGGCTGGGCGGGCGAAGCCGGTCGGCAGTTGTCTGAACTGGGCCTCTGCGGGGACCCGCGGGGAAAGGGCCAGTAACCGGGGGCTGGGCGGATCGCACTCGTCCGCGTTACCCTCGCCGGCCCTGGATTCGAATCTCCCTCGCCCTTGCGCGAGGAATCAGGAGACCGTCACCTCATGAGCGCCAAGAATTCCTGGATCACCATGACTCTCGCCACCGCGACCTGCATCCTGGGGTCGGCCGCGTGTGGAGCCGAACCCCCCTCTTCGAATCCTTCTTCCACCCCCCCTGCCACGAAAGAGGCCAATCGAACCATGGGCGTAGCCGCCATCGACGCATTCATCGACGAAAACAAGATCGACAAGACCGACTCGAATTGGAAGCTTCGTCTCCCGAAGCCTCCGAAGGTTTCCTTCGAGAGCGGCCAGAAGATCTTCTGGCTCCTCAAGACCAACAAGGGCAACATCAAGATCGAGTTGATGCCCGATGTGGCACCGATGCACGTCAGCAGCACGATCTACCTGACAAACCTCGGATTCTATGACGAAACGCCCTTCCACCGGGTGATCACGGGCTTCATGGCCCAGGGGGGCGACCCGACCGGAACCGGACGCAGCGGCCCGGGCTACACGTACCGCGGCGAGTTCGACCCCAAGGTCACGCACGACACCCCGGGACTGCTCAGCATGGCCAACGCGGGTCCGGGAACGGATGGCAGCCAGTTTTTCCTTACGTTCGAAGCCACTCCGTGGTTGGATGGGAAGCACACAATCTTCGGCAAGGTCGTAGAGGGAATGGGCACCGTGAAGGCACTGGAAGCGGCGGGATCCCGGGGCGGGCAGACGTCCGAACCTCTCCAGATCGAATCGGCTCGCATCGAGGTCGAGTAACCACCGGGGCGCGGACGCAACCGGGGCGATCCGTCCCGGACGAGTGAGCGAGTCCCTCGGCCACGGTCCCCCGCTGCCCCCTCACACTGGACTGGAAAACCTGACCCTCGATGTTCCCGCGCGCCCTCGCACGTCCCCTGATCCTGCTTCTTCTCGTCGCTTCCACGTCGGCCCATTCGGGACCCGAGACGTCGATCCCTCCGGGTTGGACCTCTTTCGAATCGACGGCGGGGCGATTCCGGGCCGCCTTTCCAGGCACACCCGTGGAGACGACCGAGACCCGGGACACGATTGTCGGAAACCTGAAGGGCTACCGATTCGAGGTCGAGGACAAGGACAGCGGCACGTTCTTCCTGGTGGAATATCGGGACCTGCCCGGGGTCGCGACGTTCTTCATGTCGGATGACAGCCTGGTCCGTCAAGCCTCGGAGAGTCTTCTCGAGTACGCACCCAGCACGACTCACAAAGACGAGCCGAGCGATTTCTTAGGCAAGAAGTCTCGTTTTCTTCGTTTCCAATTGGCCGACGAGACCAAGCAAATTCGCCTCGCCCAGGTCATCCTGGTGGAGAAGCGCCTTTACCTCGTCATCGCCGGCGTTCCTCCGACATCGAGCCAGGAAAAGCTTGCCGCGGAGTTCATCGCTTCGTTCGAGTTCTGGGAATAGGCGCGACAGCGGGCTGCACCGGAGCGCCGCCCTGGGCGCCGGGTCGTCGGCGCCTGCCCAGGCCATCGCGCGGACGGAAATTGGGCCCGGATCAATCCAGCTGGATTTTTCCGCCGGGGCCTCCCGGGCCCATCGGACCCATGGGGCCCTGCCCGGGAACGACGATCCGCGACGCTTCCTGGCGCTGGAGTTCCCGCGCCTCTTCGATGAGCCGCTCCACCGCCTGGTTGATCGCCTCGGGAAACTGCGCGATCGCCTCGTCGATGGTAGGCGCGTCGATCGGCGCCGACACCGGAAGCAGGCCGCGCGCCGACATCAGTTGCGTCTCGCCGATGAATCGGACCGAGCGCGATGAATCTTCGCTGCCGTCGGACCGAATAGGCGTCAGCCGCCGCAATGTCGCGATCCGGAGATCCGTAAAGGTCTCCTCGCGGTAGAGGTTTTCCGCATCAACCTGGATGTCCGCCAGGGGCCGTTCTTCGTTTTCCACGCAGTTCTCTCCTCAAGGGGAACCCGAAGCAACGGCTCCGGGTGCGGCAGGATACCACGCCTCCGCGAAGGAGCCTCGTGGACATCTTGCGGGCGACGAGAGACCGGGCGCCTTTACCCGCTCGGATCAACGTGGGATACTCCCCTCATGACGGCGGCGAGCCCTCGCTCGGATCGGTGGCTGTGGGGGCCAGTCCCAGACCTGCTACTGGGCTGTGGGCTGCTCTATGCCCTCGCCTTCGTCATTCTCGCCATCGTCGGACCGCAGATTCGGGTGCAGCAGGCGCTTTTCGTCTTCCCCCTGCTGATTCTGCTGGTGAGTACGCCCCACTACGGGGCCACCCTCGTTCGCGTGTACGAACAGCGCGCCGAGCGCAGGCGCTACTACCTCTTCAGCGTCTGGCTTTCGCTGGGCGTGCTGGGCTTGTTTTTCACGGCCCTGTTCCTGCCCTGGGTGGCGTCGATCTGCGTCACCGTGCTCTTTACCTGGAGCCCCTACCACTACATGGGGCAGAACTACGGTATCGCCAGCCTCTTCCTACGCAAACGCAACATCGCGGTCTCGGACAACCTGCGCCGGGTCCTCAAGGGATCGTTCTTCCTCTCCTTTGCCATGATCTTCGTCTCCATGAATATCGACGGGGGGCAACCGGTCGCGACGCCTCGGGGCTACACCGCTCCCGAATTGGAATTCCTGTCTCTTGACATCCCGGCCTGGACCTTCTTCCCCGTGTCCGCCTTGTACCTCGCCAGCCTGGTCGGTGCGCTGATTCTCCTGCGACGAGCCGCTCCCATGCGGGACCTCGGCCCCACGCTGATGCTGATACTGTCCCAGGCGCTCTGGTTCTCATTGCCCCTGGCCGCCATCCGCTTCGGGTGGTTCCCGGGCATCGAAGTGCTTCACCTGAAGGAGCGCGCCTACTATTTCATCTGGATCGGACTCGCCCACGGCATTCAATACCTCTGGATCACGTCCTACTTCGCGCGATCCTCCAAGCCCTGGTCCGGCGTCTCTTCCTACTGGGCGAAGACCGTGCTCGCAGGCACCTCGATCTGGACCCTGCCCGTATTGCTGCTCGCCCCGATTGGCCTGGGCGGCTTCCTGCCCGTCGCCGACTACGCCCCCGGCTACGAAGCCGGTTTCGCGCTGATCGTCGCGGCCTCCGTCAACATTCACCACTTCATGCTCGATGGCGTGATCTGGCGCCTTCGCAACCAACGCATCGCCTCGATCCTCCTTCGCTCAGACGAATCCTCCGCCGAGGAGGGCACGAATGCCGAACCCCGAACCCGGCGCTGGCTTCCGAAAACGATCTGGACCCTCGCAGGGGCATCGCTGGTGACATCGATCCTCGTCGTATGGGCCCAGGGCTGCGCATTTCCCCGGGACCTCGAACAGGGCAACTGGCGGGGCGCTGAGGCCACCTTCCGGACGCTCGACTGGCTGGGGTACGCAAGCCCCCAGAACCGAATCCAGGTAGGCGCGGCCGCCTACGATGCCGGGGACACCGACGACAGCGTCCGCCTGTTCCAGGAGGCCTTGGCCAACCAACCCGGTCTTTCGAACGCGCACTACGGACTTGGCCGCGCCCTGGAAGCGCGTGGAGAGATCGAAGGCGGAATCCGGCAGTACTTCGAAGCCCTCGAAGTCCAACCCGGCTTCGCCGAAGCGCATTTCAGCCTGGCCAACGCACTGGCGAAGCGAAACCGCCTCGACGCCGCGATCATGCACTACCGTGCCGCCATCCAAAGCGACCCTCGGCGCGTCAGTGCCTACAACAATCTTGCGGCCGCCCTCGCCTCGACGGGGGATCGGCATGCAGCCCTGGAGATCTACCGCAAGGCTCTCGAAATCGACCCCACCAACCCAACCGCATCGCGGAGCATCGAGAACCTGGAAGGAACACTGCGCTGACGAGTTCGACCCAATCGCGTCAGCGCCGGCGAACGGTTTGGACCCTGGCCGGGGCGTGCGCGCTCCTCGCCTGTTCACCCCAGGCGGCCGACCGACTTCCCAATGTCATCCTGGTCGTGATCGACACGCTGCGTGCCGACCACCTATCGAGCTACGGCTATCCCCGTCTCACGAGCCCGCGCCTGGATGCCTTCGCAGCGGAAAACCTGCGCTTCGCCGACGCGCGCAGCCAGGCCGCCTGTACGTCTCCGTCGATGAGTTCGCTGCTCACCTCCCGGAGTCCCGTCACTCTTCTCGATCAACCGCGCGGTCATATCGGCATTCCTGAAGGGATGCCTTCTCTTCCCGAACTCCTGAAAAAGAACGACTACTGGACCATCGCGATTTCCGCGAGCCCCATCGTCCGCGATTCGCCGTCCGAGGCAAATCGCTTCGGCGAGTTCGGCCGCGGTTTTGACGTCTTCCACGAAGAATGCTTGATGGAGGACGCCGCCTGCGTCAACCGGGCGGCGATCGAGTCGCTCGATATCGTGACCGAACCCTTCTTTCTCTACGTCCACTACATGGACGTGCATGGCCCTTATGACCCCCCCGCCGATTTCGACCGCCCCTTCTCGAAGACCGTTCACCAGCCGCAATTTCTCCGGGAAGGACGCTCGGAACAGATCCAACGGAGGTCGCAAAACTTCGGCACGCCGATTCTTCCCGAGCACATCGCCCACCTCCGGGACCTTTACGACGATGAAATCGCTTATCTGGATAAACAACTGGGGATTTTCCTCGATTCCCTGGAAGACCGCGGTCTCCTGGAGGACTCCCTCGTGGTCATTGCCTCGGACCACGGCGAGGCCTTCGGCGAACGGGGCTATCTCGGACATTGCCGCCTGCCGCTCTTTGAAGCCATGATCTCGACGCCCCTGGTGATGCAACTGCCCGGGATCGACGAGAGCCGTGTCCTCGAGGGAACGGCCCAGAATCTGGACATCGTTCCTACGGTATTGGACTACCTCGGGCTCGACTTCGAGGAAGTACATCTCGAAGGACGCAGCCTTCGACCGCTGATCGAAAAGCAGCGCCCCGTAAACCCCTACGTATTCGCGATCCAGGGTGTCGAGGTCGCCGCCAGCGACCCCCGTTTCACCCTGACCTTTCGCATCCAGGAAGACGAGGGCCGACTCTTCGACCGCAGGCGAGACCCCGATCACGGAGAGGAACTGTCCGAAGAGCATGAAGCCGATCGGTCCCGGCTCCGAAAAGAAGCCGAAGCGTGGCTCGGTACCACGGATGACCTCGCCGAAGATGCGCGCCGTCTCGAAGACGAACTGCGTGCCCTCGGCTACCTGCAGTCCCCCGCCGACACCCGACCGGCCGCCCGCGATTCCACTCCGTGACGACTCCGAACCTTCTCCATCGGCTCGCCGTCGGGTTGCTCCTCTTAGCCCCCGCGATCGCGTTCTACGTGCTGCTCCTGGGAACCGCCGTCAATGTTCCCTACCTCGATGACTACGACACCATCCTGCGATTCCTCGAGGGCGAGCGTTCTGTTTCGGAACTCCTGGCTCCTCACGTCGAGCACCGGCTCGCCGGCGTACGGATCGTGTCCGGCGCCGTCTTGGCGCTCACCGGAGAGATCGACTTTCGGTTTCTCGCCCTCGTGGGAAACCTCGGCGTTCTCGCGACGGCTTCCGTCCTGTATCTCGGCTTTCGACCGAAGGCCGGGCGACCCGGAAAAGCGCTGGCCTTCGTTCCGGCAAGTTGGTTCCTGTTTCAACCCCAGTATTGGGATTCATTCTTCTGGGCGACGTCGGCACTTTCCAACCTCTGGGTGCTCCCGATCTCGGGGCTGGCCTTCATCGCCCTCCTCCACCGCGGCCCCATCACGGTCACGGTCGCGATGGCTCTCGCTGCGGTCGCGGCCCTCACCCAGGCCAACGGGCTTCTCTGCCTCCCCATCGGGCTCGTCCTGCTGGCCTTCCAGCGCCGGGGTCGTGCTACGGCGTGCTGGATCGCGTTCGGCCTGGCTCTCGGTGGCCTCTACGCGAGCGGATTGGCGCTTCCCGATGGGCACCCCGGTAGCCTGGCGGCGCTGGGAAGAGTCCCCGTGATCCTCTATGCGCTCAACTTTCTCGGAGCCGCCGGGGGCTTCGGGATTCCCTCGACCTCCACCGCCGTGGGGCTCGCCATCGCAGTATCGGCCGTCGTCCTTGCGCCCTCGGCAATGGCCCGCAATCCCGCTCTCTACGCCCTGCTTCTACTGGTCGCGGCCAGTGCCGTTCTCAACGGACTGGGACGCGAATTCATATCGGGTCCCGACTACGCACTCGGGGCGACGCGCTACCGCTTCTACGGCTCGGCGGCCCTCGCGATCACCTACCTGCTCTGGGTGGAGGGGCTCGGGGGCGACCGAATGCGCCGCGCCTTCGTGGCTTGTGGGATCGCCGCAGCCGTGGCCTTCGGGGTCGCTTCCTTCGCCTTCGGCGTCGAACAAGCCCGAACAGTATCCACGCGGCTCGAGCGCGGAATTGTCCGCTGGCCGCATTCCAATCGCGGGCTTGCGCATCCCGATGCAGAAAACGCCCATGATACAATCGGCCGCGCCGTGTCGGCCGGAATCTACCGGCCACCGCAGTCGAGCCATGAACCGCGCAATCCCGAGTAGAAAAGCCTGTACCTCATGCGGATCCTGATCACCGGCGGGGCCGGCTACATCGGCTCCCACGCCGTACGCTGCCTGTGCGCCCAGGGGCACCATGTCGCCGTCGTCGATCACCTCGAGAGCGGACACCTCGGGGCCGTGCCGGAAGGGGTGGCTCTCCATCAAATCGATGTTCGAGAAACTACCCAACTCGAGACGATTCTCGGAAATGGAAATTTCGACGCGGTGATGCACTTTGCGGCGTTGATCTCCGTCGCCGAATCCGTCGCCGAACCCCAACGTTACAGCGAGAACAACCTGGGAGGGGCCCAGAGTCTCATCCGCGCCCTTGCGGCCACGGGCGTTCGCCGAGCCATCTTTAGTTCGACCGCGGCGGTCTACGGCGAATCGGCCGAGATCCCGATCGACGAAAACAGCCCCATCGCCCCCGCCAATCCCTATGGCGAATCGAAGGCCGCTGGGGAACAGGCTTTTCAAGAATGGGCCGAAGCTTCTTCGAACCGGGCACTCGCGATTCTCCGCTACTTCAACGTCGCCGGTGCGGCCGAAGACGGTAGCCTCGGAGAGCACCACGAACCCGAAACGCACTTGATCCCCAACGTTCTGAAGGCTGCGCGGAAGGGGGAGGCCGTCGAGATCTTTGGCGACGACTATCCGACTCCAGACGGAACCTGCGTTCGCGACTACGTCCACGTCGAAGACCTGGTCGAGGCGCACGCGCTCGTTCTGGACAATCTCCGCGATGCCGACCGCCGTGTCTACAACCTGGGAATCGGACGCGGCTTCAGCGTCCAGGAAGTACTCCGGTCCGCCGAAGCGGTAACCGGGCGGCGAATCCCAGCGGTCATTGCGCCTCGCCGGGCGGGGGATCTGCCCGAACTCCGATCCGACCCCAGTCGGATCGACCGTGAAATCGGCTGGCGCGCGCGCCACCGGGATCTCCGTCCGATGATGGAGTCGGCCTGGCGGTGGCTCCAGGCTCATCCGAACGGTTACGACGCTCCCGCGGGCTAGAAACCGCTCGACGCAGCGCGCGAATCGGTCCGACTCCAACCCCAGACTTCCAAGGCCGTTCCCACGAAAACGACCGCCGCAAGGCCCGCATTCAAGCGACTGCCCCAGACCTGCAGCGAGGAATAGGGGCCCTGTAGGCCGGGAACCACTTCTCCGGAGGGTGCCGCGAGCCACCCGGGAAGTTCCAGGAGGAGCACCGGATCGTGCAGGAACTCGTTCACGAAGACACAGATCGAGGCCCCGATCGCCAGGCTCGCGAGACGCCGACTTCGCCCGGAAACAGCCACGAGGAGTGGGACCGCCAGAAAGAGGTGGTTCTCGTGCATGTGCGTGGAGAAGAAAAAGAACGCCGAAATCAGGGCCGCCGCCAGGACAAACAGTCCAGCGCGATACTCCGCCTCCTGGGCCTGCCTCAACCAACCCCGGCTTCGAACCAGCAGGAACCCCGCCACGAGAAGAAAAATGCCAACGCCCCAATCTCTTGGCGTCAAGCCACCGAAACCGGGAGCATTCGCCGGTTGCCAGGCTCCAATCCACCACCAGAGATTGTGCGCATTCAACGATGTGAAGGGCATGATGTCGACATCCACCAGGACACGCTGAAGCGCCGCGACACCTCGCCCGGTCAACCAAAAAGGGGCGAACAAGACAACCGCCACTAAAAAACCCGAAACTCCCGCCATTGCGACACCCGGAAGGCCTCGACGAAGGGCCGCCGCAACAACGAGGATCGGGACCAGGGGCGCCGCCAGTGGCTTCGAGAGTCCCGCAGCCGACAGCGCCGCCGCCGACAGAATCCACCGGTCGCCGCCCAACGCCGCGATGGCGGCCACCGCGAGAAACGCGTGCATCGAATCGAACTGGCCCCACCAGGCGGAGCCGAAAAGCACGGCGGGGTTCCACCAGTACGCAAGAGCGGCGAGCCTCCCCCATCCCGGCCCCTGGCGACGCGTTCCCCAGAGACCGCCGAACGCCACGACCCGGTAGAGAAGAAATCCGAGCAGGAGATCGAAAACCAGGTGAGGAAGCCGAATCGACCAGGTCGGAACGACCTCGACGGAAATCTCGCCGGGAGCGAAGGGGGGCTGAGAAAGCACGAACGCCTTGCCCACGAGCCAGAATACGCCGAGCGAAGCCGGGGGATAATCCGCGCTGGTGTTCTCGTAGATCCCCGGGAATCCCATCAACCCGGCTCCCAGGGCCCACTCCTTGTACTGGTTGACATCCACCTCGTAACCCGCCGCGCCCAGCAGAAACAGGCGCATCCCGAGGTAAAGCACCACCAGCACGGCAAAGAGGCCCAGCGACACCGGCCCCGAGGCTTGGGGACTCCTCACGGCTTGCGCCCGATCGCAAAAACCGAACTGCCAAAGGGCATTCGAAGACCGCGTTGGATCAGATTGTTCTCGGCCTTCGTCACGGCGTAGAGGGTTTCATTGGAAAACGCCCCCGGCGCACGGTGAAGATCCGAACTTGCGGATCGATCGCCGGGACGAGCCCGCAGCAGACTCGGCAGTCGCGAGGCCACGACGAAAGGAAACAGAAAGCAGAGCCGATACGTCATCAACTCGACAGCAAGCCCGATGGATTCGAGGAGATCTCCTACCCGCGGAGCGGTATATCGCTCTGAGGTGTGGATCGCGACATCGTGTTCGCTGTAGAGCCAATCGTAGGCTGGCAGGTTCACGACGAGCAGTCCGCCCGGTCGAAGCCGATCGACGAGGTCCTGCAATCCGGGGCGAGCGCGATCGGCCCCCGGGATGTAGATCACGTCGAGGCTAACCACGACATCGAGATCACCCTCGGGCAGATCCGGGGCGCAGATATCCCCCAGGAAGAGTTGGGCCTCGGGAGCTTTCTTCTCCGCGAAGGAAAGGGCTTCCGGAGACGCATCAAAACCCACGAGAGAGGACGGCGCCAACGCATCCCGGAGCGCCGCAAGGTTGCGCCCGGTTCCGCATCCCGCATCCAGCACCCTGGGGTTCGCGGGCACCTGAAAGCGAGGGCTCGCCAGGCATCCGACAACGACATCCCTCAGCCCCCGGTACCACCAGTGGCTCTCCTCGGAAGCCGCCATGACCTCGTACTCGCCGGAGTTCAAGGGCGAGAGCTCTTGAGCCCACCCGGGCTTTCGCACAAGACCCGCCCGACTTCGCCCACCGCCTCCTGGGAAAGCCCCGGGTAGAGGGGCAGAGAGAGAACCTCTTGGCTCGCCTGCTCCGAGATTTCCAGTTCGCCGGGCCGGTCGAGGAAGGAATACGCGTCCATCTTGTGAACGGGAACGGGGTAATGGATCGCGGAGCCAATTCGCGCCTCTTCGAGTGCCGCTTGAATCGATTCCCGGATCGAGGATCGGACGACGAACAGGTGATAGGCGTGTTCCCCGTCACCGCTCCCCGACACGGGAACGACCGGCGCTCCCTCCAACTCGGACGCGTAGAGTTCCGCGAGCGCCCGGCGCTCGGCCAGGTCCGCCTCGAAATGCGCCAGCTTTACCCTGAGGACCGCCGCCTGGAGTTCATCGAGACGACTATTGCGACCCTCGACATGGGCAAAACCATCTCCGTGGAAGCCGTACATTCTTTGCTCGCGGATTCGGGCCGCCCGATCCGAATCGTCCGTCACGCAGATCCCCCCGTCTCCGAATGCTCCGATGTTCTTCGTGGGGTAGAAGGAGAAACACCCCATGCACCCGAAACCCCCGACCGAACGCCCCTGCCAGCGCGCCCCGTGGGCCTGGGCACAGTCTTCCACGACGGGGATGCCCCGGGACGAGGCCACATCGAGTACGGCGTCCAGGTCAACGGGGTTCCCGTAAAGATGAACCGCGACGATGGCACGCGTGGTCGGACCGAGAGCCGCGGCGAGTCGCGTGGGATCGAGAAGCAACGTATCCGGATCCACGTCGACCAGTCGCAACGAGGCTCCCGAGGCGCGAATCGCGGCTATGGGCGCCACCCCGGCGTTGGCCACCGTAACCACCTCATCGCCTTCGCCAACCCCCAGGGCCCGCAGAGAAAGCGTGAGGGCATCGGTCCCCGTGCCCACGCCGACCGCGTGAGCCACACCGACAAAGCGCGCGAATTCTTCCTCGAAGGCCTCCACCTCCTCACCGAGAATGAGCCGCCCGGAATCCAGAACTCGCGCAATGGCGGCGTCGAATTCATCACGGTACCGATCCAATTGAGGCCGGTAGTCGAAGAAGTCGATCATTCCGACGCGGGCCATCCATGGGCCCTGTACCAGGCGAGGGTTCGGGTCAGCCCCTCCTGGAGTCCGACCCGTGGCTGCCAACCCGTCGCCTCGCGAAATTTCGAAAAGTCCCCGTAGTAGTCGCCAATGTCGATGGCCGCGGCGGCTTTCGGGAAGGGGACTTTTTCGAACTCGAAGTCCGCGAGTCCCTCGAGAAAGCCGACAAAGTCGAGGAGACTTTCGGGCTCGGGATGACCCAGGTTGTAGACCTGTCCGTCAACGTTGCGGTTTTCGCCAGCGAGGAGCAACGCCTCCACCACGTCGCTGACGAAATTGAAATCCCGACGTTGCTCTCCTGTTCCGAAAATCTGGATCTTCTCCCCAGCCAGCGCTCTCCGGATGAATACGCCAGAAAATCCCTTTTTGTCGTTTGTGATTTCCATTCGAGGGCCGTAGGTGTTCGTCAGCCGGAGACTGACCGTGGGCAACCCGTGAATCTCCGAGTACAGGGAGTAGTACCGCTCGGCCGCAAGCTTGTTGATCCCGTTCACGTCGACCGGCTCCAACGGGTGCGCTTCATCCACGGGGAGATACTTCGGGCGACCGTAGAGTTGCCGCGTGCTGGCAAAGACGATCTTGACCCCCGGGTTCTGGGATCGGCAGCACTCCAACAGGGACAACTGGCTCGAACAGTTGATCTCCAGGTCCGTCATCGGATCGCGCATGCTCTCGCTGTGCGAGATCTGCCCGGCCAGGCTGAAGATCACGTCTTGGCCTTGAACGAGTGCCTGGAGACTGTACCGATCCCGCACGTCGGAGAAATTCACTCGCACCTGGGGTTGAATCTCTTCGACATTTGCAAGGGTCGCCCCGTAGTCGGGAAGCATCGAGTCGACGAGAGTGACCCGGGCGCCCCTCGCAACGAGCGAATGCGCGAGATTCGAGCCGATGAAGCCAAGTCCTCCGGTCACCAGGACGGCCTTTCCCGCGTAGAAGTCACTCACGGTTCGGCTCCCGCGGGAGCGTGTAGCGCACGACAAATTGTGGCGTCCCGGATTGGTCGAGGAAGATTCTCCCGAGATATTCTCCCACCGCTCCGAGGATGAACAACTGAACGCCGGCAAAGAAAACCACGGTCACAAGAATGGTGGGGACCCCAACCGACACACCCGGGTTGACGTAGAGTTTGTCGATAACGATCAACCCGAGGAGAAACAGGCTAGAAATCGACGTTACGGCTCCGAGTGCTGCTGAAATACGGAGCGGCAGGATCGAAAAATTCAGAAACATATTCAGCCAGAGAAGGAAGAGCTTTCGAAGCGTATAGTTCGACCCCGACCCGGCCCGCGCTCTGTGCTCCACGTCCACCTGGCCGATGTTTCGAGTGGTCCGAAGAACGAGTCCATCCACGTAGGGAAAGGCTCCGGCGTACCGCTTGACCTCGTCTACCAGGAATCGGTTCATCACCTTAAAACTCGACAGGTACAAATCCTGCGGTTTCTTCAGCATCCACGTGGCCACGCGATCGTTGAAACGACTGCCCAGGTTGCGGAAGAATCCGTGGCGCTTGACCTCGTAGCGGCCGTACACGACGTCGAACCCTCCTTCGAGCAGGGCATCGTACATGCGCCGTATCTCCTCGGGTGGATTCTGACCGTCGTCATCGAGGATCGCGACGACGCGTCCCGAGGCATGATGCAACCCCGCAAGAACGGCGTTGTGCTCGCCGAAGTTGCGGGCGAGATGAACAAAGGTCAGGGCCCCGGAATGCTTCTCGTGCAGGCTCCGGCAGACACCTTCGCTGTCGTCGAGTGAACCGTCGTTGACGAGAACCACCTCGATCCGCAGATCGTCATAGACCTCGAAGATGCGATCCACGACCCCGGCGATCGAACGGCTTCCGTTGAACACCGGGATCACGAAGGAGATCTCTGCCTCGGGCTCGGGCGAGTGTCGATTCACCACGTCTTCCAACCGGTTGGACTGAATTATACCTGTTTCGGTCCGGTGCCGTTTTGAGTTGAATCTTGGGGTGAAAAACACCCGTTTTAGCGACCACTTCCGATCTCTCCGGCCGTAGAAGGGATCCCCACACCGGAAAAGCCCCGCTTGTACACCCGGTAAGGACCGACCGAACCCAGGTCCTCGTAGGCCTTGAAGATGCGCGCGAAACGAGGATCCCGGAGGAAGTAGCTGAGAAAATCGAAATCGCTGTGGCGAAACGCCTGCTTGTCGGGACTCCGGTCTACGAAGAGGAGAGCCGGGGGATCGTTCTCCAGGTCCTCGACCACGGCATCCAGCAACGACTTCTCCAACTCCCCCATCTCAGCCCGGTCGCGGTAGGGAAAAGGCCGAGAAAATCGCTCCTCGGGAGGATAGAGCCCCGGGATCATCCACAGGCAGCAATAGCGCGAGGACCACCCTGCCCCGCTGAGATTGACGACGGGAAACGCGGGAACGATCGACGTCGACAGAAACCATACCGGTCGTCCCCGGCCGTGATCGCGCGCAACCTGGGTCAACTCCTTCACGAAGGTTCGGCGTTGCGCGCCAGGCCCCACGACCGGCCACGCTCCGAACGCAAGCCCGACGGCCGCAGCAGCGTCGAGAGCCACCCAGACCAGGAGCGCAAGCGTGGCGGACGATGCGCGGAACAGTCCACCCAGGGAATCGGCGCGAAACACCACGCCGAGCAGAATCACCGCAATCAACAGGCCCGATGCCAACCCCAACGGATCGTAGTGGTAGTCCCACCCCTTGCCCTGGAGCAACGCAACGACGAGAAAACCCGCGGCCGCCACGAGAAGGAGGCGACGAACAGACCGGTCGGCCTCGGTCGCGCGCACGACACCAAAAAGCGCAATGGCAAACAGGAAGACCCCGACCTCGGGCTTGAAGAGCAGGATGGGACTGCCAAAGTTTCCGTACGCATCATAGACCTCTGAAGCGATTCCGATCATTTCCAGGTAAGACGGTGCGAAAACCAGGACCAGGATCGCGTAGCCCACATTCGTTCCTGCAATGCAGAGATTCTCCAACCGCTTCCATTGGCTCGGCGATGAAAAAAACAGGAACAATTCGACCACCAGCCAGAACGCGAGAAAGAAAGGCTTGAGCGCAATCCCCAGACCTGCGAGCAGGCCCGCCGCCAGTGCAAGACGGGGATCGAGAAGCCGTCCCTCGAGACGAGCCGCCGCCGCGAAAACGTACGGAAACACGGCGATGACGAATAAATTGTCCCGCTGTCCATACTCGTATCCGGAGCCGAGAACTTCGAACGCCACCAGGAGTCCGACGACCGACAGGGCATGGATCGCGGGGCCTTCCGGGCGAACGCTTCGGAGAATCCGGTACGCCAGCCACGCGGCGAGGCCGATCCCCGTGGCAACGGCGAGATTCAACACGAGGATCGGAGCACAACCGAGCACCCGTGCCACGGCGACCACTGGCACGCTCAACCAGAAGACGAGGGGCGGATTCTCCTCAACGATGTCTACGTAAAGAATCGACCCGTCGAGCATTTCAGCCGCCACGTAGAGAATCCAAGCCACGTCGTGGTTGAACGAATCCGGATCGAACGAGCGAACCACCACCGTCGCGACAAGAAGGAAGCCAAAGAGCAGGACCGCCGGTCCGAAACGGGCCTCGTCAACGGATGTTCTACCGATCCCCGTCACGCCCCCTCCCGATCCCTTCCCAGCGGATCTCCGTCGCCTTCGGAGGACAAACGGCTCGCATTGCTAGAGGCCACACGGAATACACCTCGGATAATTGGTCGCATCGCAGAGAATCCGATTTTCCTCGCGGAGCCGTTGCAGCGAGTCCTTGCGTACCGGAATGACCACGCGAGACTCGTTCAAACGCGCCACGCAGTAAAGCGATGAAAAATCTCCTCGCCGCTGGAGCTGCGGCGTGAACGTCGTAAGAACGTCCGGGCGCGAGTTCTCGAAGATGTACTCCCAATCCGTCTTCGCATGCCCCGGCCCGCCAGCAAAGGATTCCATCTGGCGGTGGGCAATATGCGAATCTGTCCGGCCAAACACATCGATGTATTCGCGTGGACACACGTAGGGTGTCAGCCCTGCCCAGAAAATCCCGACTTTCGTATCCGGGGTGGTCGCGTCGCAAATGGCGTGCCCCATATGGAGGTTGGCCGCGTTTTCCGCTCGGTACATCGGCTCCCGCTGAGCCAAATGCCATTCGCGCAGGGTTTCCGGTGGGTTCAGGAACCAGACGAACAAGGCCATCTGCACCCAGAAGACCCCGTTGACGGCGTTTTCGCGAAGACCCGATCGAGCCAGGAGTTCCGCACTCCCCCCCGCAATGACGAGGATGAAAAAGGGCATGGCCACCATCAGGTAGCGGCTGGTGTGCTCGACCACCCAGTCCCCCCCCACCCAGACGAAATAGGCGAATTGCACGAGGACCATCGAAACGAGCAGCAAGAACACCCGGTCGGGATCCCGAAAAAGCAACCGGGCCCCAAGAACGACAAACGCCACGAGGACCAGGGCCGAAATTCCCGGATAGAACGAGAGCAACTGCGAAGCACCGGTCACCCACATCGAAAGCCGGGGATTGCCCGTCGCCTTGAGGTAATACGTGTTCGGGAGGGGGTCGCCAAAGATCGCAATACTGAAGACGAGCAGAAAAGTGACGGTGAGCACTCCGACGGCCGCGGGAGCGATCGCGGCCTTCCAGTCGGGGAACGCGAAAGCCGCACACCAGATCCAGACCGTGGCGAAGACCAGGGCAAAATCTTCGCGGACGAGAATTCCCACGGAGAGCCACACGAAAACCGCGATCGACGGAGCGCGCCCCTCCTTGCGGGCGCGAACAACGCCCAGGACCGCGACCAGCGCGATCCCGGCCTGGATCGCAAAATCGGCTCCCTGAAGCCCCCAGATCGCAAGCGGCCCATACAAGCCCGTCAGAATCGCCGCCGCGTCCGCAACACGGGTTTTCCCGGGAAAGACCAGGCCGGCCAACCGGTGAATCCCAAAGAGAATCCCGATGAGAACCGCGAGGTTGAGCAACTGGAAAGCCAGGGCCACCATGGGCTCCGGCAGCGGAAGCGTGTGCAGCCCGGCCATCAGGAGCGTTACCCCGAAGTTGGTAAACCCCTGAACGGCCTCCCCGCCGGCATTCCAGACCCAGCCGTGGCCTTCGGCGAGGTTGCGGCCGTACTGCATCGAGATCATCGCGTCGTCCCAGAGCAGGAACCAACGCTCTCCGCCCTCGGATACACTCGCCGCGAAGATGTACCGAAGGGCGTAAATCCCGTAGACACCCAGCGCGACCGCGAACCCGATCCGCCGATAGTCCACCGGGGGCGAGGAATTCTCGCTCAAGGCCATGACGGGACGATAGCCTAGGCCCCTCCAGCGCGAAAAAACCGGCAGGTGGACTCCAGACCGGGGATGTTATCCTCTACGTCCGAGGGAGTTTCCCGTGACAGCCTTGGTCCAATGCCTCTTCTTGATCGCGCTCGGCGGCATTATCTGGAATCTCCGGCGCGATGCGCCCCAGACCCCGATGGTCTTCTGGACATGGGCTTGGCTGGTTGCCATGACCGCCTCGTTCTACGTGGACCAGTTCGAGAACAGGGCCATCGCGGCACTCTTCATCCCGCTCTTTCCGGCATTCTTGTTGGCCGGGGCCATCAGCTACACCCGGCGCCCGATCCCGAGATGGCTGCTCCCCGCGGCCATCGCCTTCGGCTGCCTTCTTGTCCTTCTCCGCTCCGGCTCCGAACCCGCCCAGAAATTGGACCACATTCTTTCCCTGGCCGTGAACCCCGCTCCGTTGTTTGCGGGCGGCTATCTCCTCTACCGATACACCCGCGATTCCGAGTTCCTGGCCGAACGGTTGCTCCCCTACTCGATGTTTGTCCTCGCGATCAACCAGGGAATGGTTCCGATCATCGAGATCCTGGGTAAGAGTTCCGATCCCTTTGTCGGGTGGATGTGGTTTCTTGCGGGACCTTCAGCGATCGCCATCCAGATGCTCAGCTGCCACCGCTGGCTGCAGCGCAGCCGACTGGACGAGGCGGCCGAAAAGGAAGCCGTTCGGGAGGCCCTCGATGCCAGCCAGAACCGCTTTCGCGCCCTCACGGAGAACAGCTCTCAACTGATCCTCGAACTCGACTCCGAGGGGCGCATCCTGTACGCCAACCCTCGGGTCGGAGAACTCCTCGGCTTTGGAGCCGAGATGCTCCAGAACCGTCGGCTCCCCGACTTCATCCACCCCGATGATCGGACTGATTTCGAGCGGACCGGAAGCGACGGAGAAGCGGCGGCCGAGAGTCTCCTGGCCACCAACCGCTGGCGACGCGCCGACGGACAATGGGCGTGGATCGAAAGCATCACGCGATCGTTCCCCAATGCCCGCGGCGAAACCCATTGGGTCGTATCGGCCGCCGACATCACCGAACGGCGAAACCTGGAGGCCGCAGTTCGGCAATCCCGCAACGAACTCGAGACCCGGGTCCAGGAGCGAACCGCGGAACTCGCCGATGCGGTCCGACACCTCGAACGCGAGGGGGTTGAGCGGAGTGCAGCCGAAGAGGCGCTGCGCTTCAGCGAAGAGCAATTCCGCGTTCTTTCCGAACTCAGTTCGGATTGGAACTTCATCTTTTTCATTGGCCAGGACGGAGAAGTGGGCCAATACCACCCCGTAGGCGACCGGGCCCTGGAAAATCTTTCCCGGGTCTCCGGTTACTCTCGCGAAAGACTCCTCACCATGTCCTACGACGACCTCATCGTCGATGAAGACAGGGACCGGATGAACGAGAGATTCCGGAACATCCTGTCCTCCCGGGGACCCGGGCCCAGCCAGATCGAAAAAGAGCCCTACCGCATCTTGACCAGCGACGGGGAAACTCGCTGGTTGGACACTGTTTTCAAGGTCGAAGATCTTTCCGACGGACGCGTAAGAGTCATCGGAGCCGCGAGGGATGTCACCGAGCATAAAATCGCTGAACAGGAACGCCAACGGCTGGAGGACCACCTCCGAGATGTCCAACGATTGGAAAGCCTGGGTGTCCTTTCCGACCGGATCGCCCATGGGTTCAACAATCAGTTGACCGTGATCCTCGGCAACAGTTCTCTTGCGCTCATGGACACGGAGCAGGACACCGCTCTTTTTGAACGCCTTCAGCGGATCCGGTCCGCCGCCCAGCAGTCCTCGAACCTCACCGAGCAGATGCTCGTCTACGCCGGTACCGCGACCCCCTCGCTGAAATCGATCCATCTCCCTCACCTGGTCGAGGGCATGCGAGAACTTCTCGAGGCCTCGATCTCCCGCCAATGTTCCCTTCAACTCGAGATTGGGAACCCCTTGCCGTTGATGGAAGGCGACGAGGGGCAACTCCGACAAGTGGCCGTCAACCTGGTCACCAATGCCTCGGAATCCCTCGGGCAGGGATCTGGAAACGTGTGGTTCCGGGTCGGAACGATGTCTGCCGATGCGGACTATCTCGACGACACCTTTGGCACAACGGACCTCGCCGAAGGAAATTTCCTCTACCTGGAAGTCGAAGACGATGGATCGGGCATCTCGGCCGGAGACCGGGGGAAAATTTTCGAACCGTTCTTCAGTACGCGATTTTCGGGCCGCGGGCTCGGACTGGCCGCTGTTCTTGGCATCGTCCAAAGCCACCGTGGCGCAATCAAACTCCAGAGCGAACCGGGCACCGGAACCTGCATTCGCATCCTATTCCCCGTTTCCGATGGGGACACGAGTTCCCCGAACCGTGCCCGCACTCCAAAGGACGCGATCGAGGGTCGCGTCCTCGTTGTGGACGACGACGATGCGGTTCGCGAATTGATGACGGAACTGCTCTCCAGGGCGGGGTTCGAGGTTCTCCCGGCGACCAACGGAGAGGAGGCCGTAGAACGCATGCGCGCCGAGGGCGAGCGAATTTCGGCCATCGTTCTCGACATCGACATGCCGGGGATGGACGGCGGCCAAGCGCTTCGAGAGATTCGTGCACTCCGCACCGACGTCCCGGTGGTCGTCGTCACCGGTCACGACGAAAGTGAAATCGGAAAGCGCATCGGGGACCAGAAGGTATCGGGACTCGTTCGCAAACCCTTTGATGAACACGAGCTTTCCGAAACCATCCAGGACGCGATTCAGCACGCCTCCGAGTAACCGCGGCCGAGCACTCTTCATTCGCTGAAGTACTTCACCTTGGACGGAGTCGACAGGAGAAGCAACCTTCTCCCACTGTCGACCGACGATTGGAAGTTCTCCAACCGCCGTTCCAACTGCGTTGCCGTGGCCAGGCGAGGATCCCCCGGTTGCAAGATCCGAAAGTCCCAACCGGCTCGGTCCGGTTGGCGCTGGAACGCCTCGACGGGAAGAGCCCCCCAACTTTCTTCGGGCCGATAGACGACACCGAAATCGACCAACGTCACCCTGGAAACCGAATCATTCGCCATGAGGTCATCGATACAACCGGCGAACGCCTCCGGACTGGCCCGGGAGACCTCGACGTTTCGAAGACCGGCCTTTCGGGCGTCCAACAGGAACGGAAGCAGGTACCCGCGCGCAGTGGACGACACGACAACCTGGTGCGATGACCGATCTTCGAGGGCGATCGCTCGCACGAGGACTTCGTGACCCGTGTGGGTCTTCACACTCGACCAGATCGCCGCGCCACTCGCGAGGGCAAAAAGAACCGGCCACACCGCCACCACCCCGGCTCTTGGGAACCGGCCTCGTACGCCTTGCGCGGCACGTGCCAGCAGCAACAAGAGCAGGGGGAAGAGAGCGAAACCGGACTTGGAAATCCAGGCCGTCCGCGTATCGCGAAAGATGTCCGTCGCGACGAGAAGGACTGGAACGATCGGGGATGCGTACCAGAGCCACCGAGCGGGCGGTCGAAGCCCGGCCCACCTGGACCCGGAAACGAAGGACGCCACGATCAGCGGAAGGGTGACCGCACCGGCCAACGCCGCCGCTAGAATCAACGCATCTCCCCACGCGGACCACATCCCCTCCCCCAGCAGGAACACCAGGAGGAGATGGCCGGTGTCCGTCGGCCATTCGGCCACGGGAGGCAGCCCGGCAAAATAGAAGTTCGAGTCTGATGTGAGCGCAAGGTGCTCGAGAGCTACGGAAAGCCACGGGAGAAATGCCACAGCGATCGCGGACACCGCCACTCCCAACTCACGCGCTCTCCGCCATCCCTGGCCCCGGTCGGCCGCGGCCAGGCCAGCCAACGCGAGGACATGCCACGCGACGACAAAGGCGTAGTGGTAGACCGTGTAGAGCCCGAGAATGGATGCGAGGACAAAAGCGAGGGTGGCGCCGATCCGGCGGCGAGCATGGACCGCCCCCCCCGCCTCGAGAACCGCCCATGTCGAAAACAGCGAAACCACGACGGCCAGCGCGTACGGCCGCAAGAAAACGCTGTAGCCGAGAAACCAGGGACTGAGCGCGAGCAGTGCCATCCCGAGCCCCGCCGACGAGGGCCCGGGGGCGAGTTCCCGGGACACGCGCCCCATCGCGAAGAGACCCAGGAGGCCCAACGCCAGGCCGAACAGAACGAGACCCGGCCGCTCGGTCCCGAGCCACCGGGAACTGGCCTGGAGAAGCGCGTAGTACAGGGGTGGATGCATCCCGTCTCTGCGAAGGGCGTCCCCGAGGTCCGAGAGCCCGTAGCCGCCCCCTTCCAAGCCTTCCACGAGGGCCCCGATCGGCGTGGCTCCAACCGCGCAATCGGAGACCTCCGGAGCCCCGAAAACCTGGGTCCACGTGACCCCCTCATCGTGGGCCGGCTCCCAGGACGCCGCCCACGCCAGGCCCCCCAAGACGAACATTCCAGCCCACAGCAGCCCGAAATGGACTCGGAGTCGCCCTCCCCCGCGTTTCGACTCCGGGCGACTCACTGCTTCTCCTCGCGGAAGTGCCTCAAGTCGCGGCAATCGTATGCCGAAAGTGGGACATGCCCCAAGATCCCAAACCGCTGCAACCGCTTCCTCCCGAGGTATTCCATCCTCTTCGGCTTCTCAAGCCCAAGGGTCCGATCGTGAGCGCCATGGGCCACTGTTTTGACGAGGGACTCCTGTGCAATCGTTGCTCGCGCGACTGGAACGACCAGCGCGCGAACCCCATCGAATGCGGGAGCGACTCCGAGGGCGACGCCGTCGCCTGAGACGGCTCTTCCCCCGGCTCCGATCCGATCTCCTGGCGCTCCCCACGCGGGACGCCTCTCCCCAGGATCGGCCTTCACGAATCCGCGCCCACTTCGCCCGGGAGGATCGGCGGCATCGGACAGCCCAGGCTGTCGCAGGTCGCTCGAAAGAGTTCCGACTCGACGAGGTTCACTTGCCCATCGTCGGCAATGCATTGGGCTGCCGCCTCCAGGATCTCGCGCTTCAAACGAGGCGCCACGTCGGCCAGGTCCAGCAGAGCCCGGTCCATTGCCGCCAGTCCGCACTCCGGCCCGCGGAGTCGCTGGAGGCCCGACAGCCCCAAAATCGAGGCCCCCTTCTCGAAGCCCCGGTCGCCCGCGCTTCCGGCGGCGGCCAACGCCGAAAGGAGTACGGCGCACGGCCCCCTCACCGCGGCCAGCGAACTGAAGCGAATACGGGCCGGGGCCGTCGGCTCGAAGTGCGGCCGCAGGTGGGTCCGTAGGAGCCGTTGAAGCGTCCACTCGAAGAGGTCGATCCGATCGTCCGACCGAATCAGGCGATCGACATTCGCGTTGAAAAGGGCGTACTGGTCCCCCGAAAGCCGACGAAGCGCCGGGACGAGCAGATCGACCAGGGGAAGAAACGATTCCGGGGAGAGATCCGACATCGGCAGCACGAGTTCAGCGGTCAATCGCGCAACACCGGGATCCGCGTGTTCTTCGAGATCCGCCAATTGCGCTCGCCGCATCGATTCGTCGCGATCCAGCAGAAGTCCGTACACCACGGCCCGAGCGCCATAAGGCTCGTGAACCGCGTTCAGGATGACTTCCGGGAGATCGGCAAGAAGAGACGCCGCATAACCAAGGTGAGCGGGAGTCGGCCGCCCCACCTGCTCGACTACGTCTATCGGCCGCGAGTCTCCCGGCGCAAAACCGGCCACGTCGCCCTTCGTTGAGGGCCCCGCCTCTCCGTCGGCGACTCCCTTCACGGAAGAAAATTCAGGGTCCAGCCGACGAATCCGTTCCTCGAGAGGCGGGTGGGTGGCAAAGAGCGAACGCCCGAGAGCCTGCCCAAAAAAGAGATGGCTCGCCTCCGGTGTGTTCGGACTGGACAACCTCGACCCTTCGACAAAGCCGCCAATTCTCTTCAGCGCACCCGCGATACCCTGGGGGTTCCGGGTAAATTGGACCGCGGAGGCATCGGCCAGGAACTCGCGCTGCCGGCTGACCGAAGCCTTGATCCAATTGCCGAAGAAACTTCCCAGAAATCCAATCACGGTCAAACCGACGCCAAGCCCCAGCCACACCGCCGCACCCTGGTCGCGACTTGAACGCCCCCGAACCGCACCGCTGTAAAGCGACGAACGAAGCAGAAAATACCCGAGGATCCCCACGATCAGAATTCCGTGCAGGACCCCCATCAGCCGAATATTGAGGCGCATGTCTCCGTTCAGGATATGGCTGAATTCGTGGGCGATGACGCCCTGCAACTCGTCACGTGAAAATTGCTCCATCGCGCCGCGCGTGACGCCAATCACCGCATCGCTTGGAGTGAACCCCGCGGCAAAGGCATTGATCCCCCCCTCGTCGTCGAGCAGGTAGACCGGCGGAGTTGGCGTCCCCGATGCGACGGACATTTCCTCCACGACGTTCAGCAACTGGCGCTCGTGGGGTTCCGTCGTGTCCCCGGAAAGGAGTCGGCCACCGAGTTGCTCGGCCACCACGTGCCCGCCGCCCCGGAGTTGTCCGATCTTGTAGAGACTCCCGCCCCCGACGACCGCTCCAACACCGACAACCACGGCCAGGAGGATCTGGGGGGCCCACCACTGCGGAAGCCACATCTCCATACCGGTAGACGGGTCCGTGCCCTGAAAGCCAAGAAGCGCGACCACCAGCCCGTAAACCAGGACGACCATCGCGACCACGGCGCTGGCAAAAAGAATGACGAGACGCCCGGTCTGCCGGCGCGCGACCTCTTGGCTTTCAAAGAAATCGACAGCCAAGGGCAGCTAGAACGAGACCTGGGGACTCTCGGCAATGGCCGCGCTATCGAATTCGAGAAGAGCGGCATCGGGTCCATGGCCGAAGGCGCCCGCCAGGATCACCGCCGGAAAGCTCTGCTTCGCCGTATTGTAGAGGGTCACGGCGTCGTTAAAGGCCTGTCGCGCAAAAGCCACCTTGTTCTCGGTGGAAGTCAGTTCTTCGGACAACTGCATCATGTTCGCGTTCGCCTTGAGATCGGGGTAGGACTCCGCCAGTGCGAGCATTCTTCCCAGGGCGCCGCTCAGTGCCCCCTCGGAACCGGCCAACCCCTCCATGGCCGTCGCGTCACCCGGGGAACCCGCCGCTCGCTGAAGCCCCGCGCTGGCATCGTTTCTCGCCTGGATGACCGCCTCCAGTGTCTCGCGTTCGTGCTTCATATAGCCCTTCGCGGTTTCGACGAGATTGGGAATCAGGTCGTGGCGCCGTTTCAGCTGAACTTCGATCTGCGAAAAAGCATTCGCATAGCGATTCTTCAGTGACACGAGGCGGTTATAGATACCAACGACCGTCCCGATGACTCCCAACACGAGAAGAAACACGATGATCAGAAACGCCCATCCGAGCCCCATTTCGATCTCCTTCACGGGCCCCTGCCCGATACGGTCACAATATCCCAGCCTCGCTGCAAGGTCGAGAAACGTGGCGGCGGCAGAACCGGCCTTGTGATCGCACGATCGCTCGGGTAGCGTGCGCGCCGATGCCCCAGAAGGAGACCTCCCATGGAATTCGAAACACTCGATTTCGAGATTAAAGACAATGTCGCCCACCTTACGTTGAATCGTCCGAAGGCGGCGAACGCGATCAATCTCGCGATGGGCCGCGACCTGATGCAAGCCGCACTGCTCTGCGACGAAGAACCGAGCGTGCGCGCGGTCCTTATCTCGGCCAACGGAAAGATGTTTTGCGCCGGTGGCGACCTGGCCTCCTTCGCGGACGCGGGCGACGACATGCCTCGGCTTCTGAAGGAGTTGACCAAGCATCTGCACTCGGCGATCTCGAGCCTGGCCCGGTGCAATGCACCGGTCATTGCCGCCGTGGGTGGCGCGGCCGCCGGCGCGGGTTTCAGCCTAACGACCGCCGCCGATCTTGTCGTGGCATCCGAATCGGCGCGTTTCACCCTGGCGTACACTCAGGTCGGGCTCACCCCCGACGGAAGCTCGACGCACTTTCTTCCGCGCCTCATCGGTCGACGCCGGAGCCTGGAACTCATGCTCCTCAACCGCGCCCTTACGGCCGAAGAGGCACTGGACTGGGGTCTCGTGAACCAGGTGGTCCCGGACGACGAACTGGAGGCGGCCGCCGGCAAACTCGCGAAGCGCCTGGCCGCTGGACCCACCCTGGCCTTTGGGGCCACCAAGCGACTGATTGCGGCGAGCGACCCCGATATCCTCGAAACCCAGATGGAACTCGAGTCCCGGGCGATTGCCGATGCCTCGCGGACGAGCGACGCAAAGGCCGGAATCCAGGCTTTTTTTGCCAAGGAACGCCCCACTTTCGCAGGCAAGTAGGACCGCCAAGGAGACCTCATGCCGATCTCTGCCGAAGAACGCTATTCGAAAAAAACCGCTCGTGCCCTCAACCACACAATGGCCTACGTGGAAGTTGGCGCCGGCGACCCGATCCTCTTTCTCCATGGCAACCCCACGTCGTCCTACCTTTGGCGGAACATCATCCCGCACGCGGAGACACTGGGGCGCTGCATCGCCCCCGACCTCATCGGGATGGGAGATTCCGAGAAACT
>JAZAOF010000135.1:0-9723 GCA_036228265.1 Myxococcota bacterium
GAATCCAAGAGCCCAACAGCGAGCGCGGCGAGAAACGCCGCACCCAGCGCCGTCGTCTCGGTCTCTCGAGCCCGGTGCACCTCGCGTCCTGAAAGATCGGCGAGGAGCTGAACCACCGCGCGGCTCTGTCCGACCCCGCCATCCACTCGAATCGGGCCCTTTTCGGAAACCAGCGCTTCGACGACGTCCACGCATCGATGAACGACGCCCTCCGCGGCGGCTCGAACCAGGTGGCTGGCTTCCGAGCCCCGCGTAAGTCCTCCGAAGATCCCCCGGGCGCTGTCGTCGAGAAAGGGGGTCCCCAGGCCCTGTAGCGCGGGCACGAAGAAAACGTCTCCCGTCGACTCCTGCTCGTCCAACGCCCCATCCAGGCCCGAAATCTCCGAGAGAAGCCCCACACCCACCAACCAATCGAAAGTCGCGCCCGCCGTCACGACCACTCCCTCGAAACAATACTCGCACGGCGCGTCGGGAAACTTCCAGAGAGGGAGCGGAAGGCTGCCTTCCGGGGCTGCGCGGAATTCGGTTCCGGCGTGCACGTCGAGCATCGCCGAGGTTCCCATCGTGAGTTTCGATTGACCGGGCGCATGGACCGACTGGGCGAAACAAGCGGCCTGCTGGTCTCCCGCCCGTGCCGATACCGGAACCGGGGCACCGAGAAGATCGGCCGGGGTCTCGCCAACCACTTCGGCGGTGGACGCGATATCGGAAAAGCAATCGGCCTCGAGACCGAAGAGTCCGAGAAGGCCAGGCGACCACTCCAGGCCGACCGGGTCGAAGAGGCCCGTGCAGGTGGCGTTTCCCGGCTCCGTGACGAACGCCTCTCCCCGGGTCAACTTCCAGGTGATCCAGGTCTCCGGGGTCCCCAGCCGCAGTTTCCCGCGGCGAAGCGCCGAGTTCACCTCGGGCGCGTTGGCGAGAAGCCACTCGAACTTCGTGCACGAGGCCATGGTGTTGACCGGTATCCCCTGGGACGCCAGTGCCTCGACACGATCGGCCGTGCGCACATCCTGCCAGCCGAGAGCGGGAACCAGCGCCTCTCCCGTATCCGAATCCCAGGCGATGACCGTGGCCCTTTGATTCACAACGCCCAGTCCCGCCACGTCGACCGCCGCGAGGCCAGCCTCGTCGAGGGCCTCGCGCATCACTGCGAGCGAGCGTTTCCACATCTCCCCCGGGTCCTGTTCCACGCGGCCGGGAAGAGGGGTCTTCACCCCGAGCGGTTGCCAGGCCCTGGATCGCACCTCGCCATCCGCATGCACCACGAGGGCCCGGACCCCCGTCGTCCCGAGATCCAACGCAAGGAGGTGCTCCGCCATGTCCTAGGTATCGCGGTCGGGCAGAAGGTTTCCGGGATTGAGCAGGGCCTGGGGATCGAGCGCCGACTTGACCCGGCGCAGGGTGTCGACTCCTTCGGGCCCGAGTTCACGCTCGAGATAGTCCCGTCGCACGCGCCCGATGCCATGATGATGTGCAATCCCCGCGCCGCAGGAATCGGCAACTCGCATCACGCGATCCCAGCATTCGCGATAGACCTCTTCGAGTCGCTCGGGGTTTTCTGGACGCGCCGCAAAGCTGAAGTACAGGTTCGTGCCCGATCGATAGCTATGGCTCGAATGCGCCGTCGCCACCAGGATCTCGGGAACTTCGTGAAGTGCCGAGGTGACGCACTCGTAAAGGCTGGAAACCCGGCTCCACGTGGACGCAACTTCGATGGTGTCCACGATGACCCCGCGCTCCAAGAAGGATCGAAACGTCGGTACGTGATTGCGATCCGCGAACCAATGATCCACCACGGAGGTGTCGGCTTCCTCGCCGCCCCCGCTTCGACACAATTCCTTCACCGCGCTGGATTCAACCTCTACCAGGGCGGTGGGGCCCTCGAAGATCATGACCAACATGGATCGGTCCGGGGGGCTGGACTCTCCGAAATGGCGTGCCGACTCGGGCGGATCGTATAGCCGGACGACCGGAGGCCTCCAACCCGCCCGCATGACCTGTCTCACAACTTCGATTCCCGATCCAAAATCCGGAAAATGAAAGGCCACTCGGCGTTCCGATTCGGGAAGAGGGCGCAACGAAAAGGTCACCTGGGTCACCACGCCGAGCGTGCCTTCGCTGCCCATGAAGAGTTGCCTCAGGTCCGGCCCCGCCGAGGCCCGGGGTGTCGGGCGCGTCTTCACGACCGATCCGTCCGCGAGAACCGCCTCCAGGGCGAGAACCACGTCTTCGATGTTCCCGTACCCGGTCGAATACTGACCCGCCGCACGCGTCGCGATCCAACCCCCGACCGTCGAAAGATCGACCGACTGGGGCCAATGACCGATGGTGAGCCCCTCTTCCCGAACCCGCTTCTCGGCATCGATGCCCAGGGTTCCAGCGCCGAATGTCGCTACAAGATCCGATGAATCCATCGAAACGAGACCCGCAAGGCCACGAGTCGAAAGCACGACCTCGCCGCCGGTGGCGACAACCGCTCCGCAGACTCCGGACCCTCCGCCGTAGGGAACCACGGGCGTCGCCAGGCGGCTACAGATCTCGAGACACTTCGCTACGTCCGCCGTCGTCCTCGCTTCGACCACCGCCAGGGGCACCGGTTCTTCGCGGCCTTCGAAATCCTTCAACTCGGCGAGCATCCACGAATCGGACCGGTGTGCTCTCCGCGTCTCCGCATCGGTTCGCACGCATTCTCCCAGCACCTTCTGTAATTCTTCGACTACTCCGCTCACGAGTCCCTCCTGTCTTCGACCCCAAAATCGAGATCCGCGTGGCGCCGAGACCGAACGGATTCCACTTCCGCGCGCTCCCGCTCGGAAGACCATCCCAGCAACCCTCCCATCCGGCGAGCCGCGGCCTCGAGAATCGCATCGCACCATTGCGGTTCGTAGTACGCGGCACGACTGCGCCGATAGATGAAGTCCTCCAGGCACGCCGCTTCTTCATAGACGATCGCCCAGTCGACTTCGCCTTCGAGAACAGGGGCTCCCGGAGCAAGGGGCCCCGCACCGCCAGAGAGAACCTCCTCCGACTCGCTTCCGTAGAGACGCACCAGGCGGTTCGCGACCATCGATTCGATCTCCATGCGCTGAGACAAGTCGGCCGCCATTCGGTCGATATCTCCATCGAAGTCGCCGCCGGGGAGCCGCGCATCTTCAGCCGGTTCGACGGGCCGGCGACCGAGCTTCTCGAAAAGCAGGGCAAGAACACTGCGCGCCATTTTTCGATAACCGGTCAACTTCCCCCCGGCAATCGAAATCAGGCCGGTCTCGCCCTCCCAGATCTCGTCGCGTCTCGAAATTTCGGTCGGATTCTTGTTGCCCTGGGCCAACAGCGGGCGGAGCCCCGACCAGGTCGCAAGACAGTCCTCTGCCGAAATCCGCTCGGTATGGAAGTAGTCGGAGAGGGGGGCCATCAGGTAGTCGATGTCCGCTCGCGTGATCGAAGGCCAATAGTCGGGCCCCCCGGGCCAGGAGGTATCCGTGGTTCCCACGTACACGACCTCGCCCCGGGGCACGACAAACGTCGAGCGTCGATCGCTCGTGCCGAGTACGACCGTGTTCCGCACCGGGAGAATCGACTTCGGGAGGACGACGTGAATCCCCTTCGAGAGATGGAGTCCCCGGGAGGAGTCGGGAGCTTCGAAGTCGCGAACCCTCGTCACCCACGGGCCCGCCGCATTGACGACTGCGCGGGCCCTGATTTGCACTTTCTGCCCGGTCCAGGCGCAGACCGCGACGGCCCCGCAAATGCGCCCCTCCTCTACGGGAAAGGATTCGACGCGTAGCCGATTGGCCACCTGGGCTCCCGCCTGGACCGCCGCCCGAAGGTTCGCGAAAACCAGGCGGGCATCATCGGTCGTATACTCCCGATACACGCAGGCATACGCGTACCGGTCTCGGTCCAATGCCGGTTCGTGCTCTTCCAGTTCGTCCCGACCCCAGCTGCGGTGCCGCTCCGTCGGGGCCACTTCGCCCAGCTTCTCGTAAGCGGTCACGGCCGCAGAAAATTTCAAGTGCGAAATTTTCGACGAACTCGGCAGGATCATCCAGACGGGCTCCGCGAGATGCGGGGTTTCTCGCCGAACTTCCTTGCGCTCCCGGGCCGTGTCGCGAACGAGTTTCACATCCCCCTGTGCGAGATAGCGTAAGCCCCCGTGGATGAGCTTTGAAGAACGCCCCGATGTACCGGAAGCAAAGTCGTCGGCTTCGACCAGGGCCACGCTCAGTCCCCGTCGTGCCGCTTCCCGAGCGATGCCCGCGCCGGTGATCCCCCCGCCCACTACGAGACAATCGAAGGCACGAGTTTCGAGCTCATGAAGCCGTCGGTCGCGGTCCAGGTACGAAATGGCGGAAGAATTGGACAACGCAGTTTCCTCGTCCTCAAGCGTGATCGGGCGGCGACCTATCCCCCGCTTTGAAATGATATCCGAATCGGCATCGACGGTCGCTCCGGTCCCCCATATGCTCATGAGCGCGGGAGGAGACGAAATGCGGGCCCTGGTCTGGACCGGTGATGAACTCGCCGTGGAGCAACGCCCTTGTCCACAAATCGCGCCCCACGAAGCTCTGGTCGAGGTGGAACTCGCAGGGGTCTGCAGCACGGATCTCGAAATCGCGCGCGGCTACATGGGGTTCACGGGAACCCTCGGTCACGAATTCGTCGGCCGGGTGTCGGAAGGGCCTTCCGAGTGGATCGGGAGGCGCGTTGTCTCGGAGATCAATTTCGGCTGCGGGCAGTGCACGGAATGCCGGGCCGGGGACGGGCGACACTGCGAACGCAGGCGTGTCCTGGGGATTCTCGATGCCGACGGTGCCTTCGCGGAGTTCGTCCGGGTCCCCGTCGCAAACCTCCACGCCGTTCCGGACCGCGTCGAAAACGAAGCCGCCGTTTTTTGCGAGCCCGTCGCTGCCGCATTCGAGATCCTCGAGCAACTCCCGCTTCGAAAGGGCCAGCCCACCACGATCCTCGGAGACGGAAAACTCGGGCTTCTGGTCGCCCAGGTTCTCTGCGACGCGGGCGCCCGCGTTCTTTGCGTCGGCCGACACCCGGAAAATCTCGAGATCCTGTCCTCGCTCGGGATCGAAACCCAGCTCCTGGAGTCGTGGCAAGGAAACCACCGCAACAGCGCCGAGGTTGTTGTCGAAGCCACGGGGAACCCGAGTGGGTTTTCACTGGCGCTGGACGCCGTTCGACCACGCGGGACACTGGTTTTGAAAACCACCCTCGCCACTTCGCCCGAGATCGACCTCTCCCCCATCGTGATCGACGAAATTCACGTCCTGGGCTCTCGCTGCGGACCCTTCGAGCCCGCCCTCGAATCCCTCGCCCAGGGACGCATCCAGGTCGCCCCCTTGATCGCAGCCCGGATTCCCCTCGACCAGGCGGATGAAGCTCTCGCTCGCGCAAGGGAACCCGGCATTCGAAAGGTACTCATCGATTGCGGGAAGACCGCGACCGGTCCCGTCCAGGGCTAGGCCTCTCCCCGGTCAGTCCTCGATTCGCGAACCGAGAACTCGCTCGAGTCGCGCCTCCTCGCGCCTGAGATGAAGAGACCGCCCTCCGGTCACGAGGACCAGTCCCTTCTTCGCCCCCTTGGGCTTCTTGACCTGCTTGATCGGTACGATGTGAACGTCCGCATCGGAAGCATTGCGCGCCTTCGAAAAATGCACCGCCAGTTCCGCGGCATCCAGAAGCGAATCGGGCGGCGGGTCGTTGCGCCCCCCCGTCCGCAAGACAACATGACTTCCCGGCGCTCCGTCCAGGTGAAAAAACAGGTCGTTTCCCCGGGCCAGGCGGGTGCTCAGGTGATCGTTGCCCGCGTCGTTGCGCCCGACCCAGATTTCAAGACCATCCCGGCTCTCGTAACGGCGCGGCCGCAGGCGCCGCTCCACCCCACGAAGCGCAGCCGGCAGCCTGGGCGGCTCGGGGGCCGTGCTCGCATCTTTTTTGGCCGGGGCATGCTTTTGAAGAAGCGCGCGGATGTCGTCGCGTTGAGAAAAATTCTCGACTTCGCCCTCGGTGACGCTCTCGAGTTCCGCCTGGAGGGCCTGGAGTGAAGCATGCCGGTCGTGAGCGGCATCGAACTGCCCGCCCGCCTTCGTCAGCCGCCGAACGAGTTTCTGGTAGCGCTTGAAGATGGCCTTGAGATTCTCCTGGGGGGAGCGACTCGAGTCCAATGAAATCGTAACGGTGTCACCGGTCTCGTAGTCCCGGGCTTGAAATTCCGATGCGCCCGCCGGAACCTCCGCCAGGCATCCCTTGAGCAGCTCCCCTTCTCGTTGCAGGCGGTTGGCGTCGTCGGCTTCCGCCAACTCGGACTCGATGCGTTCGAGTCGACGCCGGGCCAACTTCACTTCCTTGCGCAGGACCTGCCCCACGCGCTGGGCCAGGCGAACCGACTCGGATTCGTCTTCGGCTTCGCGGTAGTGCTCTTCAATGGCTTTCAAAAAAACGGCATCGTCGGTCTGCACCCAGCGATCGTCGCCCTCGACGCGACCCGACTCGGGGGGCGGGGGGTCTTCCCAGGGCGAACCGACCGAGAGCGTTCTCCGCGTCTGTTCGAACGGGCGTTGCGCCGCGCAGACCCGGCGCTCGTCGTCGAGGAGATACAGGTTGCTGCGATTTCCCATCAGGGCGAGAAGAAGTTCGAAACGCCCCTCGGATCCTTCGAACATGAGGGCCAGTTGGCGGTCGACCCCTTCGATCCGGGCTCCTCGCAGGCGTCCCCCCCGGAGACGAGACCGCAGAAACTGGGAAAATTTCGGAGGCGACTCGGGCGCCTTCTCCGCGTGGGTCCGCTCCGAAATCCGCCCAAATCGCGGTGCGCAGCACAAAACCAGGTGACGCTTCGCGGAGGCTTCCTCGCCCATGCCCCGGGCATAGAGTGTCAACTGGATCCGGTGAGCGCTGGGCTCAACGATCTTCTCCACGAGGGCGTCGCCGAAATGGGCGTCCACGATCCGTGCAGCGCGCTCAAGTTCGCAAAGGCTCAACATGGTTTTCCCTCCGCCGACTAACTCTGGCACACCGGGCAATAGTGCGAACTCCGCTGGGCAATGACCTTGCGGCGAATCGCCGCCCCGCACGCCACGCAGGCTTCTCCGCGACGTGCGTAGACGCGCCGCTCGTCCTGGAACCGCCCGTCGCGACCGTCCGGGGACACATAATCGCTAATGCTCGAGCCCCCGGTTTCGATCGAACGCTTTAGAACCCTACGGATCTCGGTGGCCAGGTCGTGACACTCCCGGCGGCTGAGTCGCGCCGCACCCCGCCCCGGGCGGACCCCCGCGCCAAAGAGCGCTTCGTCTGCGTAGATATTTCCCACTCCTGCAAGGACCGCCTGGTCGAGAAGAAGGCTCTTCACGGGAATCTTCCGCTTGCGCGAGGCTCGAAAAATCGACTCCCCGTCGGCTTCGAGCGCATCGGGACCCAAACGATCAAGTCGTGGATGGCTCTCTCCGGGTTCGAGCAGCATCACCTTCCCAAATTTTCGGACATCGCGAAAATAGACCTGGGGCCCGCCGTCGGCGAAATTCACCGCCAGGTGGGTGTGCTCGTCGGCTCGAAAGTCTTCTTGCTCCTCGGGGTCCAGGGAAGAGCGCGCGGTGGCTGAAAGCAACCGGACGCTTCGGGCTTCGCTGGAGAAGAGCTGACCGGTCATCCCGAGGTGAATCAACAGGCGACAGCCGTCATCGAGTACCGCCAGGAGGTACTTTCCTCTCCGCTCCAGCGTTCTGACGATGCGATCCTCCACGCGGTCCCGGAGGACGTCTGGGGGCGTGAGAAAGAAGTAGCTATCGGGGGTGGTCTGAACGGCCTCGATGCGCCGATCCACCAGTAACGGGGCAATGCGGCGACGGGTCACCTCGACCTCGGGCAATTCGGGCATTCGCGACCTCCGGACGGCGACCGGCAAAGCTTAGCCCGCTGAAGCCCGGGTGGAATCGTCCCTGCGTCGGCGACACGGTGCCAGACGGCTGGTACCCTCCCCCCGGTACCGCAAAGCCGATGCATTCATGAGCGAACCCATCTCGAAAAACCCGCCGCCCTACCCCGAGGTGGACCCGCAGCCGAGCTTCCCCGAAGTCGAGCGCCGTGTCCTCGAGCTCTGGCGGCGCGAAAACATCTTCCGTCGAAGCGTCGAAGAGCGTCCCGTCGGCGAGGACGGCGCCAACGAGTACGTCTTCTACGACGGCCCGCCCTTCGCCAATGGGCTTCCCCACTACGGCCACCTGATCACGAGCTACATCAAGGACATCGTTCCCCGCTACCAGACGCTGCGGGGCCGGCGCGTCGAACGCCGCTTCGGCTGGGACTGCCACGGTCTTCCCGCCGAACTCGAAGCGGAGAAGGAACTCGGGGTCAGTGGGCGCTCCCAGATCCTGGACTACGGAATCGACCGGTTCAACGACTACTGCCGAACGTCGGTGCTCCGCTACACCGAGCAATGGCAGGAAACCGTGACCCGTGCCGCCCGGTGGGTCGATTTCAAGAACGACTACAAGACCTTGTACCCGGACTACATGGAGAGCCTGCTCTGGGCGCTCAAACAACTCTGGGACCGCGGCCTCCTCTACGAGGGGTACCGGGTAATGCCCTATTCCTGGGCTGCACAGACGCCGCTTTCGAACTTCGAAACGCGGATGGACGATTCCTACCGCGAGCGCCAGGACCCGGCGGTCACCGCCCGTTTCGAACTCGTCCCCGAAAGCGGCGACGATCTTCCCACGGATCTCCTGGCCTGGACGACGACTCCCTGGACCCTGCCCTCCAATCTCGCGCTCGCCGTGGGACCGGAAATCGAATACGACCTGTTCGAAATCGAGGGCCGGCGAGTCATCCTCGGCGCCGGAGCGGCGGCCGGCTTTGAGCGTGAACTCGAGGGGGCCCGGCCCGTGGGCCGCGTCCGCGGCGCGTCCCTCGTTGGACGGAGTTACCGGCCCCTCTTTCCCTTCTTCGAAGACCAGGAAGGGGCTTTTCGGGTTCTCGGGGCGGACTTCATCGATACCGAAGAAGGAACGGGCATCGTTCACATGGCCCCCGGTTTTGGTGAAGAAGACATGGCCGCGTGCGAAGCCGCAGGAATCGGAATCGTGTGCCCCGTCGACGACGCGGGCTGCTTTACCCCCGAGGTCGAACCCTGGTCGGGCCTCCAGGTATTCGATGCCAATCCGAAGATCATCCGGGACCTTCGCGATCGCGGACGGCTCTTCCGGCACGAAACCATCGTTCATAGTTACCCGCATTGCTGGCGTACCGACACGCCGCTGATCTACCGCGCCATGAACTCATGGTATGTCCGGGTCACTGCTTTTAACGAGCGCATGGTCGAATTGAACCAGCAAATCGAATGGATCCCCGGGCACGTGCGGGACGGGCTCTTCGGAAAATGGCTCGAGGGAGCGCGCGACTGGTCGATCTCGCGCAACCGATTCTGGGGCACCCCGCTCCCGATCTGGAAGAGCGACAACCCCGAATACCCGCGGATCGACGTCTACGGCAGCCTCGACGAGATCGAACGGGACTTCGGGGTCCGCCCCGACGACCTGCACCGGCCGTTCATCGACGAGCTCACCCGCCCCCACCCCGACGACCCCACCGGCAACTCCACGATGCGGCGGGTCCCCGAGGTCCTGGACTGCTGGTTCGAGTCGGGCTCCATGCCCTTCGCCCAGGTCCACTACCCGTTCGAGAACCGGGAGCGCTTCGAGGAGCACTTCCCGG
>JAZAOF010000136.1:0-8979 GCA_036228265.1 Myxococcota bacterium
GACCACGAGATCCTCCCGCAATACAGGGAAATGGCCGAGCGACTCGCTCCCCATGTCGACCTTCTCCTGTGCGAAACCCTGTCCTCGGCCCGGGAAGCGCGTGCGGCTGCAACCGCCGCCACCGAGACGGGCCGACCGGTATGGCTCAGTTGGACCCTCCAAGGCCAACACCCCGACCACCTGCCCAGCGGCGAGCCACTCGCCGAGGCCTTCGATGCCGTCGCCGACCTGGAGATCGACGCCTACCTGGTCAACTGCTGCGGGGCCAACTTCGTCACGCGGGCCGTGCCCCTGCTTGCCGCTCGAACCGACCGACCCGTCGGCGGCTACGCCAACACCGTCGATGCCATCCCCGCCGCGGCCGGCGACGCGGAAGTGGCTCCCGAAGCCATCCCGAGAACGGTCCTCGACGTCGAAGAATACGCCGCGGCGGCCGCCACATGGATCGACGCTGGCGCGCGCATCGTTGGAGGCTGCTGCTCCACGGGTCCGCTCCACATCCAGCGGCTGCGTCGATTGATCGACGAGACCTGACTCGCCCGGGTCACTCCGGGGGACTCCAGTTCGCGAAGATGGGAGACGACCACGCCCTCTCCTGGGCGGGCGCGAGGCAGTCGTCGTCAAAAGCGGTCTGCCAATCACCGAAACAGGGGTCGACGGAAACCGCGCGCCCGGAAGAATCGAACGTCGTCCTCATGTTGGCGGCGTTGATCGCAGGGGTCGCCTCTTGGAGAGCCCGGGCGTAATAGAGGACATCGCGCTTCCCGGTGGCGAAGTCCGGGTCTTCGAAACGAACGACGCAGCCCTCCGGCGAAGGCGCGCATTCGAACCGACGCCAGGGATCTTCGATCAGGGGCCCCACCAACTCGCCCGGCTCGGCCTGGGGTCGGATTCGGACGATCTCGATGGCAGCAATGGGATGCCGCGTGTCGCCGGGGTGATAACACTCGCCAGCGCAGAGCGCAGCGATTCGATCGGGACCGAGGGCCTCCTCGTTGCCCGCTGGACATCCGGGGAGTTGAACGAAATCACCCGCCGCGCGAACTTCGAACTGCGGAACTTTGGCCAACTCGACTTCGGTCCCCATCGGCACACGACCGCTTTCCGCGTTCAGCAGGTCGAACCAGAGCAATATCCGAGGTCCACTGGTCCCGTAGACCTCGCGACGCTCGAAAGCGCTCCAGACTTCTCCGCGGCTTCGCCGGTCCGCGTGCACAGCCACGATTCCTCCGGGATACGCAAAGCTCGAAACTCGCTCACCGTCGGCTCTTAAATAGGGCTCGTTCACCCGCACCGGCATGCGCGGGTCTGGGTTTTCGGCATAAAGCGAAACATCGAGCTCCGACGCCAGGCCCGTCGCGAAGGTCATCTTTCGGCGTTCGTATTGCTTGTAGCCCGTCCCCGGCCGAGAGGTATGGTCGTCCGTGGAGGCGATGAATCCGAAACGGAATCTCAGGGGTCGACCGTCGTCGCCCACTTCGTCGAAATTCGAAAGCGCCATCGCGTATTGGCTGGTCTCGCGGGTCCGATAGGAAAATGCCGGCTTGAAACAATCTCGACACTGGTCGCAGTCGAGCCACTCTTCCGTGGAAGCCTGGGGCAACACCCCCCGAACCATGACGCCCGCCTCGACCCCCCACCGCCGCGTGAGCTCGACGCGTCGTTCGCATTCTTCGGGGGGAAGATCTCCGCAGCGGCTGCGTAGGATTTCGCCGGCCTGCCAGCAACACGGAAGAAAGTCGGGGGTGGGCTCCGGACAGAGCAGTTCGCCCCCCTCCCCTTCGACGGTGGCCCCCCACTCCCTGTACTCCTCCGAGTTTCCATGGCCCGACATGATTTCGAGCAGGCGTTGGCGACGCGGGTCGTGCTGCTCGCGCGTCAGCGCCTTGTCCCATGAAGCCGTCGTGGGCGTATACAACCCCCAGGCGTTGCCGTGGGGGATCACCAGGGAATCGAAGTCCCACTCGTCCAGTTTCCGGTAGAGGTCCGAGGGGTTCGGGGCATTTTCGTGGCAATCCGGCGGGAGTTCCCGCGAGTGGACTCCCTTGGGACACAGTGGCTGTGCCGCCACCCGGTCGATCAGCCATCCGAGATCCGAGTAATCCTTCCAGTGGAGCGGATCGATCCAGCGCATCTGGATCGCGGCTCGAACGTTGTTGAAAAGGCCGATATCACCGCCGTCGGGCCGCGAACTGATGGGCCGTGCGGGCAGATCTTCGTCATCCAGCCCCGGGAAGATCACGTTCTTGTGCCCGTAATGCTCGTTTGGATCGCCCCGAACCTGGGTCCACTCCCAGCCCGCAAACGCCACGATGTCGGGCTCTTCGGTGTCCCCCGCCAACGCATCGCACTGCCGAATCGAATCCTTGGTCGCCTGCCAGTGCGCGGGAGTCAGGCTCTCGGCATGGTCGTTGAGGCTGTAGAAATCCAGGGCCGCACAATGTCGGGCAAAATCGCAGGCATCGGCGGGGGTATGAATGCCCTGCAGGCCCATCGCCGGAAGTTCCATCGCGAAGGCATCGAGCGAGTACGTGGTGTGAACATGCAGGTCGCCAAAGAGAATCCGCCGGTCGACCTCCCCCGGCCGTTCCCCCGCCCTCCCCAACGTTGTGGCGACGGCCCGAGAAGCCCGGTCCTGGGCGGCGACGGCCTCGACGGAGCGAACTCCACCGGTGATCTCGCCGGCGGTCCGGTCGCTCCCGCAGGCGGACACCAGTTCCAGCATGAGCAGTGCGGCTGCAATCGTCACTGCCTGACGCTTCGCGATCCATTTCATTCCCATTCGTGGGTTCGCTCCCGGGTAAATCGTGTCATTGGCGCTCTTGCTGGCGCACTCGAACCTCCGTGAGCACGTCGAGGTAGGCGATGATCTCCTGGGTATTGCTCGACGGGTCGAGGATTCGCGCGCGGTAGACCTCGTCGGCCAGTTGCTGGGCTCGCGGGTCATCGGGGTAGGCCAGGAAAGCGTAGTCGGCCAACTGCGACGCCAGGCGGATGTCCTGCTCCATCCAGGCGCGGGCCTCCTCGACGAGCCGATCCATCCCGCCCGCGAGTTCGACCACCATGCGACCCTGGGACGCGACCGGTGCCGGGGACCACTGCGAGGGCACGTCGTCCCACCAGCCCGTGTACTGCCGGATCACCATCTTGGCGATGTCCTGGGGCGTGACGTACTGCACCTGCATCGTTGGATGGTTGGCGAAAGACTCGGGAAGAACGAGGGAATCGACGATCTCGTCCTTTCGGAGGCCGCGGTTGAGTCCCGCCAACGAATGATCGACGATGAACTCGAGCGTGTTTGCGAGCACCGTCAAGTTTTCCTGGATCTCGGAAGGATCCGTGAGCGCCTCCCCGTGTCCGGGAAGCAGGGTCTGGGGCTGGAGGGAAACCATCTTGCGAAGAGCGAGCACCCAACTCTCCACGTATCGCTGCACCCGCTTGCCGTTTCCAGCATTGGGCAGGAACCCCTGGTAGTAGTCCGCCGACTGGAGGATCTGGCGACCCGGGATCCAGACGAAGAGTTGGTCGTCGGTCTCGGCGGGGTAGTGGTAGAGAACGAACTTCTCGCCCCCGACTTCCAGGTCGAGACGCGCCCCGTCGAATGTCCGGGTGGGCCAGACCAGGTCCTCGGGGCCCTGGGGAAGGTGCTCGAGGGGCTGGCTCATGTAACGCGCCATGGAACCGCGCAACCGGAGATACCGATCGAACCGGGAGACCAGTTTCTCGTGGGCCACGATCTGAACGGGTTCGACGCCGGCCTCGAGAAGTGCCCATGCCCCGTAACTGTGATCGACGTGACCGTGGGTGTAGATCACGGTGTGGAGTGGTTTGTCGCTCACCTCGCGAATCGTCTCGAGCAGTACGGGACCCGCAGGCGACATCCCGGTATCGACCAGGACCAACCCCGCTTCGGTTTCGAAGAGGCTGGCATTCACGATCGGAAAACGGATCTGCCAACTCCCGGGGGCGATCTCGATGATCTCGGTCTTGTCCCGAACGTCTTCGATCACCTCCGCGTCGCGGGAGAACATCCCGCGAGCCGCCTTTGCGGAAAATTTCCCACCAAAGGAGCCACCGCGACGAAGGGCCTCAAAAAGTTCGGGGCTCTCCGCCAGGATCTGGACCCGCAGGTCCGAATCGACGGAACGCGCAGCCGCACCCAGCACCAACCCGGCGAGACGGTTTCCCGCTTTCTCGGCTTCGTGACGCACCGCGTCTCCCGCGTCACTGCGACCGAGCCAAATCCCCGCCGCCACCGAAACGATCACAACGACGCCGACCCCTGTCCAACGCATGTCGTAAGCCCCCTCTCGGGATCCTAGGGAAGAATCGACCCGGGCGACGCCTCTCAGAGCCCCTCGGCACCCACGGAAACCGATTTAAATCGATGCCTTCCGCGACCAAGACCCACCGGGTGGGCGCTTGACGGACGCAGGGCGTGCCGCATAAGCTACGCCCTCCACTCGACCCCCTTCCCGTCCGGAGGAATTCGAATGATCTCGTATATGGTAGGGCGATCCGTCCTGCCGTCCCTCGTGGCCTCGCTACTTCTGCCCCTGGCCCCAGCCACGTGGGCGGACGAAGCGAGTTCGGGGAACGTGCCGGTTCCCAGCCAGGCCGCCGAGCCCCTCGACGCCGCACAGTCCATCCGCCAGGACGCCAACATCGACGGAATCGCGTCCCAGAAGCGCATCGACGTCGTCAACGCCCAAACGGATCAGCTTTTCAGCCGCTACACCACCGCCCTCCGGCAGATCGACTCCCTCCGCGTCTACAACCGGCAGATGCGCGATCTCATTGTCTCGCAGGAGGCCGAACTGGTTTCGCTCAGCGATCAGATCGACCGCGTCGAAGAGGTGGGCCGAAGCGTCACCCCCCTGATGCTCCGGATGATCGCTGCCCTCGACACCTTCGTCGGCTTGGACACGCCTTTCCTCGAGGAGGAGAGAGCCGAGCGCATTGCCGAACTCCACGCGCTGATGGCCCGCGCGGACGTCTCCAACGCCGAGAAGTACCGAAACATCATGGAGGCCTACCAGATCGAGAACGAGTACGGCCGAACGATCGAAGCGTACCGATCGAACCTGAACCGGGATGGCAAGGAAGTCACCGTCGACTTCCTCCGCTTTGGACGAATCGCACTCGTCTACCAGACCTTGGACGGGAACGAGACAGGTGTCTGGGACCCCGAATCGCGAAGCTGGGTCGTACTCGACAACGACTACCGAACACCGATCCGACAAGGATTGCGGATCGCGCGTAAGCAGTCGGCTCCAGACTTGATCCGCCTGCCGCTCCCGGCCGCGACCGCGGGGGGCAACTAGGATGCGCCGCCTTACTCTCCTTTCCATTGTTCTTGCCCTGGGCCTGGCTTTCTCCGCAAATTCCTGGGCCCAGACCGCGACACCCGAAGCCGAAGCGACCCCCTCCCCGGAGACTCCCGCCGAGGCCACGGAAGAGGTCGCGGTCGAGGAGACCGAGCCTCCCCTACCGAAGCCCGAACCGGTCTCGTTGGAAGAACTTCTCGAAATGGTGCGCCAAGGCTTCAAGGTGGAGCGCGCAGAAAACGAACGCCGAGAAAAAGAGTTCCTCCAGAACCGGGACGACCAGCAACGCCTTCTCACCGAAGCCGAGGCCACCGTCAGCCGAGAGGAAGACATCAGCCAACAACTGGAGACGAAATACACCGAATACGAGGGTGAAATCGGCAGCCGCGAGGAGCAACTGGCAGAACGGCTTGGACAAATGGGAGAACTCTTTGGCGTCGTGCGCCAGGTCTCGACCGACCTGAGCGGCCAGGCCTGGGATTCACTGATCAGGTCTCAACTCGGGGATCGCAAGGAACTTCTCGACCGCCTCGGTCGTAGCAAGGAATTGCCCACCACCGAGGATCTCGAAAGACTCTGGTTCGAGCTCCAGCGAGAGATGACCGAGCAGGGAAACGTGGTCCGCTACACCACGGGCGTACTCACCAGCGAAGGCACGGTCGAAGAGCGCGAAGTCCTCCGGGCCGGACCGTTCAGCGCTTTCGCCGACGGCCGCTACCTGATGTGGGAGCCGCGAGAGCAACAGTTGCGCGAACTCAATCGGCAACCGCCCGCGCAGTACCTGGGCACCGTGGACGATTTCGAAGACGCGACCGAAGGTTTCGAGATGCTCGCGGTGGACCCCTCCCGGGGTTCTCTGCTGAATGCCCTGACGGATACACCCAACTGGGGCGAACGGGTCAACCAGGGCGGCTACGTGGGTTACGCGATCATCGTTCTCGGCTCCCTGGCCTTTCTGCTCGGTATCTGGCGTTGGGTTGCCATCGGGATCACGAGTCGCAAGGTATCGGCCCAGCAGAACCACCTCGATCAACCCCAGGAAGACAACCCCCTGGGTCGGGTACTCGGCGTCTACCAGGCCAATCGCAACGTCGATGCCGAGACTCTCGAACTCAAGCTCGACGAAGCCGTGCTTCGAGAATCGTCTCAGCTCGAGCGCTTCCTTTGGCTGGTCAAAACCGTCTCGGTCATCGCGCCCCTGATGGGGCTGCTCGGCACGGTGACCGGCATGATCCAGACCTTCCAGGCCATCACGCTCTTCGGAGCGGGCGACCCCAAGATGATGGCCGGAGGGATCTCCGAGGCCCTTGTCACCACGATGCTCGGACTGATCACCGCCATTCCGTTGGTTCTGCTTCACGCAACCCTCGCCAATAGCACGCGGCGCATCAACGATGTACTTGAAGAACAGAGTACGGGCTTCGTGGCCCTGCAGTCGGAAGGCCAGCGTGCAGCCGACTGAAGCCATCTGGGCGGTTCGCGATTTCATCGAGATGGGGGGCAACGTCCTCCTGGTGATCGCCTTCGTGACCGGTGTCATGTGGACGCTGATCCTCGAACGGTTCTGGTACTTCCGGATGAGCTACCCCCTCGACCGAGATCACGTCGAGGGCGAATGGTCGGCACGAGGCGACCACGGCTCCTGGCAGGCGCACCAGATCCGTCGGCTTCTCATTTCCCAGACGAGAACCCGGCTGACCGAGAATCTCGGGATGATCCGAACTCTCGTGGCCGTCTGCCCGATGCTGGGCCTTTTGGGCACCGTCACGGGAATGATCGAAGTCTTCGACGTCATGGCGGCCGCCGGAAGCGGAAACGCACGGGGAATGGCGTCGGGAGTCTCCAAGGCGACCTTGCCCACCATGGCGGGCATGGTCGCAGCGCTCTCGGGCATGATCTTCAGCATCCAACTCGACCGCTTTGCAAACCACGAGACGGACCGCGTAGCCGGCCACCTCGAAATCGTTCACCAGTGAGGGCCCCATGCGGCGAAGACGCTCCCGGCAAGAAGAGGAAAGCGAAGTCAACCTGACGCCGATGCTCGACGTGGTCTTCATCATGTTGATCTTCTTCATCGTGACGGCTTCGTTCGTAAAGGAAGCGGGGATCGACATCACCCGGCCCCCGGCCGCGACCGCCGAGCGCAAGGAACGCGGCAATATCCTCATCGCCATCACGAACAACGATCAGATCTGGGTCGATCGCCGCCAAGTCGACCCGCGCGCCCTGCGCGCGAACATCGAGCGCCTGCATGCCGAAAATCCCCAGGGCTCCGTCATCATCCAGGCCGATGTCGAATCCAAGAACGGCCTCCTGGTCCAGGTGATGGACGCCGCCCGGCTCGCTGGGGTCAGGAGCGTTTCTCTCGCCGCCGAGGTCGTGGAGTGAGATGGCCAATCGCCTGCCGGCCGCCATCGCTCTCGCCTGTCTCGTCACCTTTGGCCTGTTCTGGGCGATGCAGGCCCTGATCGGTGTCACGGGTGAACTCAAGGAAGGGGGCGCGCCGCCCAGTATCGACTTCGTGCGCCTGCGCAAGGACAACCAGCCCGAACTGAAGAAGCGCGAACCCCCGAAACGCGAAAAACCCGAGCAACCGCCCCCGCCGCCCGAGATGAGCATGGCCAAGTCGCAGATGAACACCGGCGACTCCCTGGGAGCGATCGGCGCCCTCGGAGACCTGGGCGACATGCTCGAAGCCGGAATTGGCGCCGGAGCGGGCGCCGACCGCGACGTAGTGCCCCTGGTACGAATCGAACCGGACTACCCGATGCGCGCCCGGCAACGCGAACTCGAGGGCTGGGTCGCCGTCGTCTTCACGATCACCAAGATCGGATCGGTCACGAGCCCCATCGTCCACTCCTCCTCCCATACTATTTTCAACGAACCGGCGCTGCGGGCCGTGCGAAAATGGAAGTACAATCCAAAGATCGAGAACGGCGAAGCTGTCGAACGCCCGAACGTCCGGGTGGTCATCGACTTCGAAATGGAGTGATCCCGCGGTGTCGAATCTCGCCTTGAAAGGCTGGCGGGCCCTGGCCCTGGCGTTGGCTCTCGTTTTTTCGAGCAGCCCGACTCCCGGCCAGAGTACGCGCCTCGAGGGGGTTACGGTTCGCATCCAGGACGAGGGACCGGGCGAAGCGACTCCGCTCGAGAGACCCCTCCCCGGCTACCCCGAGACGGCGCTCGCCCGGGCAATCGACGGCTGGGTGGCGCTCGAGTTCACGATCGGGGTCGACGGGACCGTGACCCAAGCCTCGGTGGAAAAGGCCTCGAACCCGGTCTTCGAAAGCGGGGCCCTCGAGGCCGTCCGGCGATGGGTCTTCGAATCCCCGGTGCGCGACGAAAAGCCCGTCCCGCTTCCCGGGCAACGCGTGACCCTGGAATTCACCCTGAGCGACGAGGCCAAGCGGGCCCTCGAGTACGCCGCAGCGACGGGTGGGGCCTCCTCCTTCCAGGGCGGGAACCGTCAGAACCGCAAATCCCTGAGCATGCACCGCGAGGGGGAGCGGTTCATGAAAGCCCTCGGCGAATGCCTCGAGTACTACCAGAACCAGCAGTTCGAGAAGGCTCGAGAGAGCCTGGCGAGCTTACGGATGCGGAGCCTGAATCCCATCGAGCGGGCCAAGACCTACCGCATGTACGCCTACCTCGA
>JAZAOF010000137.1:0-13743 GCA_036228265.1 Myxococcota bacterium
CGCCTGGCGGCCACGGCGCTTTCCCACGCCCGGGCGGGGGCCGACATGGTCGCGCCCTCGGACATGATGGACGGCCGCGTGGCGGCCATCCGCGAGACCCTCGACGACCACAATTTTGAAGATCTTCCGATTCTTTCGTACGCGGCCAAGTATGCCAGTGCATTCTATGGCCCTTTTCGAGAGGCGGCGGAGAGTACCCCGCAATTCGGCGACCGACGTTCGTACCAGATGGATCCTTCGAACCGTCGCGAAGCGCTTCGCGAGATGGAACTCGATCTCGCCGAGGGAGCCGATGCGCTCATGGTGAAGCCCGCTCTTTCGACCCTCGACATCCTTCGAGAGGCCCGGGAACGTTTCGACGTGCCCTTGGCTGCCTACCAGGTGTCCGGGGAGTACGCGATGATCCATGCGGCGGCCCAGAACGGGTGGATCGACGGCGAGCGCGCGATGGACGAGGCGCTGGTCTCGATCAAGCGTGCCGGGGCCGACTTCATCCTGACCTACGCGGCCTCCGAGGTGGCCTCGCGTCTCCCGTAAACGACGGCCCCTTTTTCTCGAGTTCGGTTTTCGAACACGATTCTCTCAGGCCAGGAGAGGCAAGACCTCTTCGACGAGTCGTCCGAGCGATTCTTTTCGCTGGACTGTCTCCGCTCCCGGGACTTCCACTCGCGCGATGAGAAGATCGAGACCGACGCGATCACGGTAACGGCCGAGTTCATTGGCGACTCGCTCGACGGAGCCGACGAGGACACGTTCTTCGATCGGCGCTTCCGCCGCACGGCTGAGCGCTTTCGGGACGGGGCCGCGAACGAGTCCCCGCGCCTCGCGTTCCATGGCCCCAAAGACGCCGGCGGCCTCCCGGTCGTCGCCGGCGACAAAAAAGCTGCGAAGCAATGGAACTGCCAACGTATCGGCGTCGATGTGCGGGGGGAGGTGGTCTCGATGGAAGGCCAGGTTTTCGGCGACCAGGTCCAGGGTTTCGATGGGAGAAGCGAGATAGGGCAGCCCGTGTCGTGCGGCTTGCTCGAGACCCTTGCGACCGAAGGCCGCCACTCCCATGGGCGGGGGCCCCTTCGGCCATTCGCCGAGCATGACTTCGAGGTGCTCGTCGAAACGATCGCGCTTGGCTTTTGCCGGAATCTCGAAGGCCTCGAAGAGCGGGCGGCGGAATCCACGCCCCAGTCCCAGGATGGCGCGATCCCCGGACACCGCCTGGAGGGCGGAGATTTCCGCGGCGAGTCGAATCGGTTCGTGGATGGGCAGCAGCAGGGAAGTCGTCCCCAGGCGGATTGTCCGGGTGCGCGCGGCGAACGCGGCGAGTGTCGTGAGCGGCGTCGTGCAGGCGCCTGGGGTGAAGTGCATCTCGGGAAGCCAGGTCGAGTGCACGCCGAGCCTGTCGGCGTACTCGATCCATTCGAGTTGGCGGCGCCAGGCGTCCGGGCCGGCGATCCCGCCCAGGGAGATCCCCACCGCGAGGCCATCGAGGCCCCACCGCTTTTGGGACCCGGCATCGCCGGGCGAGGACCGGGGTTCAGAATTCACAGGGCCGGGACGACCGAGGCGTTACCAGAGGGCCGGGCGCGATGACGGGCAGGTCCAGATGTCTCCGCCTCCGCCTTCCTCTCCTTCGTACTCCTCTTCGTACTCCTCCTCGTCCTCGTATTCGTTGCCGAACTCGTCCAGGTAGGGCGGGTTGTAGGCGCACTGGATCCACTCGGTCGAGACGAATTCGAGCACGTAGCTGTTGCCCAGGCTTCGATAGTCGAAACTCGGGGCCTCCATCCAGCCCGCGTCGTAGAAGAGTTGGAAGCCGACGCGGGGTTGCGGAATTTCGTCGATGTATCCCTTCTCGATCAGGATGTCGAGCTGGTCCGGGTACTCGCCGCCCTCGGCGACGTAGTAGCGATGCAGGGAATCGATCACCTCCTGGGCAATCACGTAGCGACTGGCGTTGTAGTCGGCCTCCATGAGACCGCGCCCGAGGAAGATGGGGAGGAAGACGAGCAGGGCGCCCACGGCGATGTTTCCAGCACGTCGCAGCAGGGCCGTGGCTCGGTCGTCGGAACGAACGATGCGGGCAAAGAAGAGGATGACGGCCTGCACGACGACCAGGCCGATGGCTGCGCCGACGCTCGGGACCGGCATGCTCAACCAGAACCAGCCCAGGGGAGTGAGTAGCCCCACGAGTGTTGCGAGCGAGCCAAACAACGCGAGCTGGCCTCCCGATCCCGGTTCGCGGTCGTTGCGCGATGCGCCCACTTCGCGGAGAGCCAGGCCGCATGTGGCCAACGCGGTTCCGAGAAGAAATCCGACCACCGTGTAGGCCCCGATGTCGAGCCCGACCACCGGGAGCGCCGGCCAGGGAGAAAAGTTGGCCATCAGGTTTGGATCCCATCCCGTGGTGTGTCGAAAGAGGGCGACGACCAGGAACAAGATCGGTAGGTACAGGACACAGCGCCAGAACCAGTTCAATCGCAACCAGCTGGCCGCGAGCCACGGCGAGGCCAGTGCGAAACCGATGGCGCACGCGATGGCATAGAAGAGGGCCGAGGCTCGCCACTGGAAGAGTTCCCAGAAACTGTCGGCGGCGAAGCCGTAAAAGACAAAGACCACGATCGCGATGTCGGTCGAGATCGCCAGCGCCCGGGCGATGGCGGAGCGCGTCCCCGCGATCACCCACCACGTAAGCCCGAGGGCGGGCAAGAAGAGGAGGAACGCGTGGATGAACCAGGTGTCCCGGTATTCGGCGTCCTCGTAACCGAGAGCCATTTCAATGTTTCCCCAGATGGGCCAGGTCTGGAAGAAGGCCTTGGGTTGGTCCCCGAACCACCAGACCGTGAGGTCGTTTCGGTCCCAGGTGCCCAGGCCCTGGTGAATTGAAGCGGCGTACGCCAGCAGAACCAAGAGACCGATCCACCCCCCGATCCCGATTCCGGTTTTCTCCTGCATCATGACCCTTTCTTGTTGTGAGCTGGCATTTCCATTTCGAGCGGCGGCTCGTCGTCTCGTGGGGCCAGCCGGATCTTTGCATTGATTTCGATGGTACGGCCCGAGAAGAGTCCATCCAGTGTATCCATGAGATCGATGCGTTCGATGGACCGCGCGGCTTCGCTGACGATGGCGTCGGTCATCTCCTTGCGCGTTCGGTCGCTCTGGGCCGAAACGAAATCGATCCAGTCCTTGGGAATCGTCTCGCCGACCGCGCGTCGAATCGTCTGCTCGGTTGTAAAGAAACTCGCAAAGCCGAGTTCGAGCGCCCTTCGCACGAATTCCGGAACGGGGACCGTCGGAGCGTCACCCCCATTGCGCGAAGGAGGGGGCGCGCCGGTCTCGTTTTCCGACCGAAGGCGGGTCGCGGCCGGGTCCCGGGCTTCTTCGTCGTTGTCCATCGGATCTCCTCCGGCCGATCTCGTCTCTCGCCGGGATTGCGAACCCGCGCCCCGTCGCGCATTGAGCTGGCCCCTCGCGACATCGTGCAGCGTCCGATCGCGAGGATTTCGGCGGCGGATGGCCTCGCGAGCGTCGAGGATATCATGGCCCTTGGGGGTATGCGCCACGGGCCGAGGCGAGGTGAACTCGTGGCCCCCGCGGTGCTCCGCCCCCTCTGGGGTCGCTGGGACGGTACGAGGAGCCCGAGGAAACGATTTTTGCGTATCCCTCGGGGGTTTCGTACTCTTCGCGGGCCGGTAGCGTCCATTCCGGACGCACTTCGGGGGCCTCCATGATCAAGACGATTCTCGTAGCGACAGACGGTTCGGAAGCGGCGGGCGCCGCGGAAGATTTTGGGCTTGGTTTGGCGGGTCGGTTGCAGGCCAACGCCTCCGGGATCACCGTCATCGAGGACCGTGACGTGCGGGCCCCCAAGGTCGATGGATTGTCGGTGGCTGCGTTTCCCGAGACCGAGTTGCAGGCCTACTACCGGAGCCGCGGCGACGCCGTGGCCCAACGCTTTTCGCAACGCGCCCAGGCGGCCAATGCGAGCGCCAACTGCGACGTGAGCGGAGGCATTGCGGACGAGGCCATCATCGAGCGATCCCAGGCGAGCGACGTCGTGGTCGTGGGTCGCAATGGAAAGGGCGAACCCTACGGGGGGTCCCTGGTCGGAGCGACAACGGCCCGCTTGATTCGAAAGACCAGTCGTTCGACCGTGGTGGTGCCGTCGGGGGCCTCGCTTGGGGGTCCCGTCGTCCTGGGGTTTGATGGGTCTCCGGGTTCGCGAATTGCCGCAACGCTCGCCATCCAGTTGGCGACGGGTCTCGGCGAGAGCATTCACATTTTTGTCGATTCGAAGGACAAGGGACGCGCCGTGGCACGCTTTGAAGAAGTCCGGCAGCTTCTGGGATCGTTCGGTGGATCGGTGCGAGAAACGTCCTCGACCCTCGGGCGACCCGACGTGAAGATCGTCGACGCGGCGAAAGAGGCCAATGCAGGACTCATCGTCATGGGCGCATTCGGTCGCAACCGCATCTCCGAGTACTTCCTCGGCAGCAATGCGGCGTCGGTGGTTCGGATTTCGCCTGTCGCGGTGCTGCTCGCGCGCTAACGGGAGGGCCGCGTCCGGGTTTCGCAGACCGGGCAAGGCCGTCGGAACGGAAGATCCGTGACCGAGTCGATTTGCCTCAAGGATCTGGCCGCCTGGCTGGGGCGCGAGGTCGAGGGGGATGGGACCGTCGCTCTCCGCGGTGTCGCGTCGCTCGAAGAAGCGGGCGAAGGCGACCTGGCCTTCGTGCGTTCGGATCGCTTTGCTGAAGCCGCGCGATCGAGTCGAGCCTCGGCATTCATCCTGCCCCCGGGGCTCGACGTGGGCGGACGTCCGGCGATTCGCTCGCCCGATCCCGGGCGCGATTTTGCCCGGTCCACCGAGCGGTTGAATCCCCCGTTGGATCTCGATCCCGGCATTCACCCCACCGCCACCGTGGACGACGAAGCCACGGTCGCCTCCACTGCGCGCATCGGGGCCCGGGTCGTTATCGGCCGGGGCTGTCGCGTGGGAGGAGGAACGCAACTCCACGCCAATGCCGTTCTGTATCCCGGCGTGGAGATCGGCGAAGACTGCCGGATCTATGCGGGCGTGGTGCTTCGCGAAGGCAGTCGCCTGGGGGACCGCGTCGTCCTCCATTCGGGAGTCGTGATCGGTGCCGATGGGTTTGGTTACGTCCGCGACGAGGGAGGTCGCTATTCGGGGGTACCCCAGGTCGGGACGGCCGTTCTGGAAGACGACGTGGAGGTGGGTGCCAATTCGACGATTGATCGCGGAACGCTCAGCGAGACCCGGGTTCGGCGTGGCGCAAAGATCGACAATCTCGTTCACGTCGGCCACAACTGCGATATCGGAGAGGATGTTGTGATCGCCGCCCAGGTCGGCCTGAGCGGGAGCACGGTGGTGGGTCGCGGGGCGATCCTGATGGGCCAGGTGGGTTCGGCGGGGCATCTCGAAGTGGGCGAACGCGCCTTCGTCGGTGCCAAGACCGGCTTGCATCGCGATGTGAAGGCCGGGACCCGCGTCTTTGGTTATCCCCAGCGCGAAGAGTGGGCCTGGCAGCGAACGACGGCCGCCTTGTCGCGCCTGCCCGGATTACTCAAGCGCGTGCGCGACCTCGAGCGGAAACTCGGTCTTCGCGTGTCCGAGCGCGTGCGCGAGCCCGGTGACGAATGACCGAACGCACTTCGCTTGCTCTGCTGCGCCGTCGTATCCGCGAGGTCTGTGACCGCGGCGATCTCGGAGCGCTCGCCGAGCAAGAGGACCAACTGCGAAACGATCCGCGGGCGGGAGCACGAGAGCTCGTTCTGCGTTGCGAACGTTTTCGGGCCGGTGTCCTCGCGGAGCGAAGCCGCATCGACCGACTTTTCGAGCTGCGCCGTCGCGTCGAGGCCGAGGGAGCGACTTCGGTTGCGGGCGTCGACGAGGTCGGGGTGGGGCCCCTCGCGGGCCCCGTGGTGGCCGCCGCCGTCGTCCTGCCCGCACGGGTCGACCTGCCGGGACTCAACGATTCGAAGAAGGTTCCCCGCAAGCGAAGGGAATCCCTCGCAGGGAAGATCCGCGAACAGGCCCGGGGCTGGGCCATTGGAGAGGTGGCGCCTGCGGAAATCGATCGGATCAACATTCTGCAAGCCTCGCTCGAGGCCATGCGACGGGCAGTCGCCGGTCTTGCGCCCGGATGCCGGCCGGACCATGTCCTCGTCGATGCGCGTCGGATCCCCGGAATCGACATGCCCCAGACCGCGGTCGTGCACGGCGATTCGAGGGATGCGTCGATTGCCGCGGCGTCGATCCTGGCCAAGGTCTACCGCGACGCGCTGATGCAGGACCTCGAGAACCAGCACCCCGGCTACGGGCTGGGACAGCACATGGGGTACCCGACGTCCGATCACATCCAGGCTTTGCGTGAGCGAGGCCCGAGCCCCGTGCACCGTCGCTCGTTTCGACCGGTGGCCGTCTCGATCCGGAGTTGAGCCGCCCCGTGACCGACCGGCTTCCCCGTTTGCGCGAGAGTCCCGAGGACTTCGAAGTGGAAGAGAGTCCGCTCTACCCCCCCACCGGCGAAGGAGCGCATACCTTCGTTCACCTGGAAAAGACTCTGCGCACGACCGAAGAAGTTGCGCGCGATTTCGCCCGGGCGGCGGCCTGCCGTCCACGGGATGTGGGCTACGCCGGTCGCAAGGACCGGCGAGCGGTCGCCCGCCAGTGGGTTTCGGTGCCGGGGCTGGATCCCGAGGTCGCGCGTGGTGTCGAAATTCCCGGGGTTCGGGTTCTCGAGGCGGTGCGTCACCCGCACAAGCTTCGCACCGGCCAACTTCGCGGAAACCGTTTTTCGATCACGGTGCGAAACCTGGCAGGACTCGACCCGGAGGCGGTGCGCGACCGGGTGGAACGGGTGCAGCGCGAAGGCCTTCCGAATCGGTACGGACGCCAGCGCTTCGGGCGCGATGCGGACAATGCCGACAAGGCGAGAGCGCTGTTGCGCGGCGAAGCGGTCGGGGGGGACCGCCGTTCCCAACGTTTTCTTCTCTCGGCGCTACAGGCGCAAGGGTTCAACGCGGTGCTGGCCGAGCGCTCTCGGCCCCTCGGACGGGTCCAGGCGGGCGATGTCGCCGTGGTTCACGCTTCCGGCGGACTCTTTGTCGTCGAGGATCCGGACCGGGAAAACCCGCGGGCGGATCTCTTTGAGATCAGCCCCACGGGCCCCCTTTTTGGCACGAAAATGAAGGCGCCGGAAGGTCACGTTGCCGAGTGCGAAGCCGAGATCTTGCGGGCCCAGGGGATTCCTTCCACCGCCGATCTCCGCCCCCCCACCGGGATCCGCCTGCGCGGCAGCCGTCGCGCGCTGCGCGTTCCGCTCGGGGAATTTCGCGGAGATTTCGAAGACGAGGCCCTGCGGTTGCGCTTCGAACTTCCCGCCGGAAGCTATGCCACGGTGCTGGTGGAGGAGATCGTCGGGGCGTTCGACGAAGCGCGCTGAGGGGCCGGGGAGCCGTTCGCCGGTCGTCCGGGTGACGGGGCCGTGGCCAAGGCGGTATCGTTGACCCTCTCCTGGAAAGGGACCCCCATGAATATTGCCAATGACGTCAGTGAACTGATCGGCCGCACTCCGCTCGTGCGCCTCAACCGGGTGACCGACGGCGCCAAGGCCACCATCCTCGGAAAGCTCGAGAGCCGAAATCCTGCGGCCAGCGTGAAGGACCGCATCGGCCTCGCGATGATTCGGGAAGCCGAGGCCGCAGGGCTGATCGAACCCGGGAAGTCGGTGCTGGTGGAGCCCACCAGCGGGAACACGGGGATCGCCCTGGCTTTTGTCGCGGCGGTTCGTGGTTACGAATGCATCCTGGTGATGCCCGAGACCATGAGTGCCGAACGCCGGGTGACGCTTCGCGCGTTTGGCGCGCGGCTGGTTCTCACCGAAGGCGCACGCGGTATGGCCGGGGCCGTGGAAAAAGCGACGGAGATCGTGCGCGAAATCCCCAACGGGTTCATGCCGCAGCAGTTTCGCAATCCCGCCAACCCCGCGGTGCATCGCGCGACCACGGCCGTGGAAATCTGGGAAGACACGGACGGTACGGTCGATGCCCTCGTGACCGGGGTCGGGACTGGCGGGACCATCACCGGGGTGGGGCAATACATCAAGGAAAGAAAACCCGGATTCGAGGCCATCGCGGTCGAGCCCGAGGCGAGTCCGGTGCTCTCCGGAGGGTCCCCGGGGCCACACAAGATCCAGGGGATCGGCGCGGGCTTCGTTCCCGACGTTCTCGAAATGGGTCTGGTCGACGGTGTGGTCACCGTGAGCAACGAAGAAGCCATCGAAATGGCGCTCCGCCTGGCCCGGGAGGAGGGGCTGCTTTGCGGAATTTCCTCGGGCGCCAACGTCACGGGAGCGATCCGCTACGCCAACCAGCCGGGAAACGAGGGCAAAACAATCGTCACGATCATTTGTGACTTCGGAGAGAGGTATGTCCAGACCGCTCTCTTTGAGCCCATGCGTTACGAGGGCAGCGACGAAATCGGGACCTGACCGCGGGGGGCTTACTCGCGGAGCCCGGGAAGGATCTCGAAGAAGGCGCCGAGAAGCGTCGAGATCAGCGAAAGTCCCGCCGCCACCGGGAGCAGTGGGCGGAATGTCCGTTGCGCGACCTCCTTGGCGACCTCCTCCTGCTCGGGACCCGGGGGAACCGTGGCGAGCACATCGGTCAGGGCCGGGACCAGGAGCAGGATCGCGTACAGGAAGAAGAACCCGACGAGGTAGGCGATCCCGATCGTAAAGCGCGGCCGAAAGGTCGGGCCGCGACGGCGCGCGGGCGGCGAGGGCGGACGGTCCATCGCCCCTAGGCTACGCGGTGCAGATCCAGGGTCAAGCAGTCGCGGAGGGAAGCGTGTAGGCTCGCGGTTGGGTCCGCGGTCACCCGGAAAGCCCCGAATTCCGGGGGCGAGAAGAGCGGGAGGGGGCGAGCGAGGTCGTGAGTCCGAAGAGCGAAAAAGGCCAGGCCGCCGGTCGTCGTCGACTCGTCGTCATCGACGGCGCCAATACCTTGTACCGCGCCTTCTTCGCGATCCCGGGTTTGCGCGCTTCCGACGGCACGCCGACCAACGCCGCTCTTGGCTTCACCAACATGCTGACGAAGGTGCTTCGGGAAGAGTCCCCCGACTTCGCGGCCGTCACGTTCGACCCGCGCGGCGGAAGTTTCCGCAACCGCCTCTACCCGGGGTACAAGGCGAACCGCGACGCTCAACCCGAGGACCTGTCGACTCAATTCCCGTTGGTGCGTGAAATTGTGAAGGCCTCGGGAGTGGCCCTTCTTGAGGTCGACGATTTTGAAGCCGACGATGTCATCGCGACGCTCGTCGCGCAGGCTCCCGAGGATGTTGCGGTCACCATCGTCTCGACCGACAAGGACTTGATGCAACTCGTTTCCGATCGGGTGGAACTCGCCGATGGCATGAAGGACCGCCGCTACGGCCCCGCCGAAGTGGAGGAGCGTTTCGGGGTCGGACCCGAACAGATGCTCGATCTGCGCTCCCTGGTGGGGGACCCCAGCGACAACATTCCCGGGGTCAAGGGCATCGGGGCGAAAGGCGCAGCCAAGTTGATCGGCGAGTGGGGCACCCTGGAAAACCTGCTGGAACACGCCGGCGAAGTGACCGCGAAGCGTGCGCGGACCGCTCTCGAGGAGCACGCCGACGATGCGCGGCTTTCGAAGGAGTTGTCGTCGCTGCGCTTCGATGTTCCGATCCCTCTCGACTTCGACGAACTGGCCCTGGGCGAACCCGAGGTGGCCGTCCTGCGTCCACTCTTCGAGAGGCTGGGCTTTACGCGACAAATTGCGGCACTCGACGAGGCGGCGGGCGCCGGCGGGGCTCCGGCCAAGGCACCCGCCCAAAGCCGGATGGACTCCCTCTCCGTAGAGACGGTGGAGTCAAAACAAGATCTCCGCCGGGCGTTGGCCGCGCTCGATCCGGCGACCCCGATGGCGTTGTGTCCGGTGGGCGGGGAGGGCAGCGTGGGGGACGCTCCCTGGGTGGGCTTCGCCTTCTGCCAGGGGACGGGGCAAGCCGTCTACGTTCCGATTCGCGGCGAAGGGCAGTTGCTAGGCACGGGAATGCCGCCGGAAGAGGCCGCCGCCGAACTCGAGCGGGCCTTCGGGGAGGGAAAAAAACGATCGAAAGCGCCTCCCTGGTTGGGCCCCGGGATGAAGGTCTTCCAGGCGGTGCTGGAGGGTTTCGGCGCCCGGCTTCGCCCGCCCGCGTGCGACATCGAACTCGCGGCCTTCCTGGTGGATCCCGCCGGGCCGAAGACGCTTTCGAGCATCGCGCCGGCCTTTGGGGTGGGTGCGCTGCCGGGTTGGGAAGACCTGGCCGGGCGCGGTGCCAAGCAGGTTCCGGCCGCGGACCTGGCCGTCCCCGACGTCGCGCAGTGGGCGGCGGCCCAGGCGTGCGCGGCCTGGGCCTTGCGGTCTCCCCTGGTCGAGCGCCTCGAAGCCGATGGCCTTTTCGCCCTCTTCGAGGAGGTCGAGATGCCCCTGACCCGGGTGCTGGGGGAGATGGAGCGCGCGGGCGTTCGCATCGACGAGGGGCGCCTGGCCGAACTCTCCGAAGAGTACCGGGCCGAACTCGAACGCCTCGAAGCCGAGATCTACCGCCTGGCGGGAGAGAAGTTTCTCGTGAGTTCGCCGAAACAACTCCAGGTGATTCTCTTCGAGAAACTGAAGCTCCCGGTCATCAAGAAGACGAAAACCGGGTACTCCACGGCTGAAGGCGTCCTGGAACAGCTGGCGGCCCACCACGAATTGCCGGGGGTGATCCTGGCCTGGCGCCGCCTGGCCAAGTTGAAGAGCACCTACATCGATGCTCTTCCCGCGTTGGTGAGCGAAAGAACCGGGCGGATTCATCCCACGTTTCACCAGACCGGCGCGGCTACGGGGAGGCTTTCCGCTTCGAATCCGAACGTCCAGAACATTCCGATTCGCACGGAGGAGGGTATTCGCATTCGCGAGGCGTTTGTTCCGGCGGAAGGTTGTGAGCTCGTGTCCGCCGATTACTCCCAGGTCGAGTTGCGAATACTTGCTCACTATTCAGCCGACGAGAGCCTGATCGACGCGTTTCAACAGGGCGAAGACATTCATCGGCGTACGGCGGCCGAAGTCGCGGGCATCGAGGTCGACGAGGTCACGGGCGAGCAACGGGCCCGGGCCAAGGCCGTGAACTTCGGAATCATCTACGGATCGACGGCTTTCGGACTGGCGAACCAACTCGGGATTGCGACTCCCGAAGCCCAGGAGACGATCGACGCCTACTTCGAACGCTACCGCGGGGTCCGTCGTTTTCTCGACGAGACGATGGCCGAGGCGAAGTCCTGCGGATACGTGACGACGCTGTTGGGCCGGCGTCGTTATCTTCCCGATCTCGGCTCGCGCAACCGGGTGCTTCGCCAGGCCGCTGAGAGGATGGCGGTGAACACCGTGATCCAGGGCAGCGAGGCCGATCTCATCAAGCGGGCGATGGTCGCCGTTCACGAGGCTCTCGGGGAGGGTGGTTTGAGGTCGAAGCTGGTCCTCCAGGTTCACGATGAACTGGTCTTCGAGTCGCCCCACGCGGAAGTGGAGGCCCTTTCGGGCCTGGCCCGGGAGTGCATGCAGGGGGTCTACTCGCTGTCGGTGCCCCTGGAGGTGGATCTCGGGACGGGAGCGAACTGGAGAGAGGCCCACTAGGGGGCTCGATTTTCGTGAATTCTCGCCCCGGGCGTGCGTCCAAGGAGCTTGGACCAGTCGGAGGCGGGCACAGCATGACGGCCATCGCGAAGAGCCACGGGGGATTCGCCCTGCAGACCAAGCCGGCATCGGTTGTGCTCAGCGATTCTGAAGCCGTCGATCGCGCTCGCCGCGGCGATCACGCGGCGTTCCGCGTCCTTGTCGAACGCTACGAGGGGCGCGCGCTGGCTCTGGCCCGGCGCATCCTGCAAGACGACGACCAGGCCCGGGATGCCGTCCAGGACGCCTTCCTCAAGGCCTACGAGTCGCTGCGAGGCTTTCAAGAGCGCTCGGCCTTCTACACCTGGTTCTACCGCGTCGTCTACAACCGGTGTCTCGACCTGAAGCGCCGGGCGAAGCACCGCCCCCAATTGCGCCTTCCGGAAGAGCCCGGCCTCGAGGAGGCCCTGGTGGGTTCGGGGGCCGAGGAGGGAGTTGGGGCTTCGCGTTTCGTGTCGGCGGAGAGCGCGCGCGATCGCACCGAACTGCGCGCGGTTCTCGAAGCCGCGATCCAGGCCTTGCCCGACGGTTCCCGGGAGATTCTGCTGCTTCGGGAAGTACAGGACCTGAGCTACGCCGAGATTGCAAAGGTGCTTTCGATTCCCAAGGGCACGGTCATGAGCCGGTTGCACCACGCGCGTCGACGAATGCGCGAGCTTCTCGAGAGTTCCGGTGTCGAGTGGGACGAAAGCCGCGGGGAAGACGAACATGGATGACCGCGTGCGCCAGAACCTCGAAGCCTATTTCGACGGCGAACTTGGCGTGTTGCGTCGCGCCTGGTGGACGCGGCGCCTGGAGAGAGCGCCCGAGTTGCGCCGTGAACTCGCAGCCATCGAAGCGCGGTCCCGGGCCCTCCGGGATCACGAGCGAGAAGCCGCGGGCGCGCGAGATTCTCTCTGGACGGAGATCTCGATGGGGCTCTCGGCGGCCGACGCACGAGCCGCCGCCGCGGCTACGCCGCGGTCCAGGGCGGGGTTCGGCCCTCCGTTGGTGGCTGCAGCGGTAGGCATGGCGGCAGTCGCTCTCTGGCTCTGGCCGCCCGCACCGGGGCCCGAAGGGGTGGCTTTGCCTGCGGTTTCCACCCCGGTGGTGGGATCGCTTCGGTACCTGGACACCGACGGCCGCCCGGTCCTGGTCGTGGAGGACGACCCGGATGTGACGAGTATCTGGCTGATGGACGGCGACGGCCCCGGCGGGGTATAGATACGCTTCAGGATCGCCGCCGCGGTCGCGAGGAGTCCATCGATGCAAGCGAATGCTCTTCGGGGGAGATCCCTCGGCCGGGTCGGGCTTTTTGCCTGGGCCCTCGTTCTCGGGGGGGTGGCTTACGCCCAGTCTGCAGCACCGGGCGCGGCGCCGATCCGGTTCGATGTCACCGTGAGCCAGATCAGCGAGAAGCCGGGGCCGATCGACCCTCGGGCGGCCGAACTCGACGAACGCCTGAGGCGAGAATTTCGTTACGAGAGCCTGAGGGTTCTCGAAGAGCGACGCATGGAACTCGGGATCGATGACGTGGGCCGTGTCGATCTGCCCAATGGGAAGAGGCTCCAACTCAAACCCCTCCTGCGCGATGCCAAGGGGGTGCTGCTGTCGGTGGATCTCCAGGGGACGATGCGCGGGGACCTGAGAGTCAAGAACGGGCACGTCGTGGTGATCGGAGCCCAACGGTTTGGCGACGGGAAACTGGTGATCTCGCTCGTACCGCGCTTTTAGAGCCCCCTCGGGGGAATAAAAAGATCGTGTTTTTTCTGCCACATCGGCCGGCTTCGGGTCACTTACTGCCTGAATAGATCAGATATCCCCTTCCCAGGGACGGCCCGGGGTGCTTCCAAGCACTCCGGGTCGCTCTGGTTTTGGGGCCGGGTGCCCATCCGCGAACGCGATCTTCGGTTGCCCCGTTTTTTTCGCCGGGCGGTTTTTTGTGCGTCACCCCGGCCGGGTCTGGGGCACTTACTGTTCAAATAGCTCAAATATCCCCTTCCCAGGGACGACCCGGGGTGCCGCAAG
>JAZAOF010000138.1:0-6013 GCA_036228265.1 Myxococcota bacterium
CAGAGGAGAGAATTGCGATGGCCAGCAGCGACGTTCAACTCGATCCGCGAGGGCAGGCGCCCGATGCCCCGTGGCATCTCATTGAAAGCCGGGCTCCCGTGCACGACGAAGTCACCGTCCTGAGCGATGACCTCGAGGTGAAGGGGGCGATTCCGCCCGAACTGAACGGCCGCTACATCCGCAACACGGCCAACCCCCGGACCGGCTTTACCGAGCACTGGTTCATCGGGGACGGCATGCTGCACGGCATCGAACTCCAGAACGGCAAGGCCACCTGGTATCGCAATCGCTACGTGCGTACCCCGCAATACGAGAATCCCGGGGCGGACCGCCTTCAGCTGGCCCTCGACCCAGAGACCTTTACCTTCGACCACTCGGTTTCGGCGGCGAACACGCACATCGTCCGTCACGGTGGCCGATTCCTGGCTCTCGAAGAAGGAGCCTTTCCCTACGAAGTTACGGGCGAACTCGACACGGTGGGTCCCCACACCTTCGATAGCGTCCTCACGGGTCCCTTTACGGCCCATCCGAAGTTCTGTCCGGACACCGGCGAGATGCTGGCCTTTGGGTATGCGCAGATGGAGCCGTACCTGACGTACTACCGGGTCGATAAGACCGGCAAGATGGTGCAGAAGACTCCGATCACCGTCACCGGGCCGACGATGATGCACGACATGGCGGCGACCCGGAACCACGCCATCTTCATGGATCTGCCCGCGATCTTCGATTTTGAGCTGGCCATGAAGGGCGGCATGCCCATTCGCTGGAGCGACGACTACCCGGCGCGTTTCGGGGTCATGCCGCGGGAAGGCGAAGACTCCGATGTGCAGTGGTTCGACGTGAAGCCCGGATACTGTTTTCATACGCTCAACGCCTTCGACGAGGGCGATGAGACGGTGGTCTACGGCATGCGGGTTCCGGAACTCTGGCGGGATTCATCCGCCATGGAGCTGGGCGAGATTTCGGACCCCTCGTCGAGCCCGCGGCTCTACGAGTGGCGCTTCAATCGCGCCACCGGGGCCGTATCCGAGCGCTATCTCGATGACGACTCCAGCGAGTTTCCGCGCATTCCCGAGACCAAGCAGGGGCACGGCTTCCGCTATGGCTACTGCCTGGGGATGACCGGGGCCGGCGGCGGGACCGAGGGCATGGGTGGCGCCGTATTCAAGTACGACATGGCCCAGGGCGGAGCGAAGGAGATCCACGCGTTCCCGGCTGGCCACGAACCGGGCGAGTCGGTGTTCATCCCGGCGGAAGGCGGATCGGCCGAAGACGATGGATACACCATGACCTACGTCTGGAAGCCCGAGACCGACACCAGTTACCTGGTGATCCTCGATGCGTCCAACATCAGCGCCAAGCCGATCGCCGAGATTCACATTCCGCGGCGAGTGGTGTCGGGTTTCCACAGCAGCTGGATTCCGGACAATCGCTGATCCGCAGGGGACGAGACATCCGTGCTGACCCGTGAGGCGATCGTGGCTTCCGCGCGCAAGCAGGTCGAGGAGCACGGTTTCGAGACCGTGTCGCTGCGTGCGGTGGCGCGGGATCTCGGGGTTACGGCTCCCGCTCTCTACGACCACGTCGAATCGAAAGCAGACCTGTTGGCACTCATTGCGGGCGAGGGTTTCGAGGAGATGGTGGCGGGCTTTGGCAGTATCGAGGCGGTCGTCTCCACGGAGCGGCTGCGGGCGAGGGCGGTGGCGTACGTCGGGTTTGCCGTCGACCACCCGGAGTTGTTCCGCTTGATGTTCCAGTATCGGCCCGTCGAAGTCGCGATCGAGGTCGACAACGAGTTGGGGGCCGCCACGCGCGCCTTCGAGCTCAACCTGGCCGATATTCACCAGGCGATCGTCGATGGCCGGTTGCCCGGTCGAGATGCCGTCGAGTTGGCCATCATGCTCTGGTCGGCGATCCACGGGGTTGCGACGGTGGCCATGATGATGCCCGGCGAGCCGCACGGGAATCTCGCCGGGGGCGTCATCGATGCGATGCTTTCGGGATTGCAGCCCGGTTGACGCTGTGCCGTTCCGGTAGCCGCGACGGGGCGTGGTCTGGACGCCCGGGGCGTGGCGTGGGATTCTTGCCGGATGCTGGCCTGGAGAGTCGTCCGTCACGCTAAGCCGAGCGAAGCCCTCGAACTGGTGGAGGTCGAAGCGCCCGAGCCGGGCCCGGGACAGGTGCGCGCCCGCGTGCTGGCCAGTGCCTGCAACTTCAACGAAGTCGATGGCTGTCATGGACGCTACAAGACGGTCGATCCGCCACTGCCGTACACCTTGGGGATGGAAGCCGTGGGCGTGGTCGAAGCCGTCGGCCCCGGGGCGGAGAATTGGCTGGGGCAGCGGGTGATCCTGACCGGGTCCGGGGCCACGGGGGCCCATGCCCAGTTCGCCGTCGGCGACACCGACATGGCCTTCGATTGCCCGGAGAGCCTGGACGATCTCCAGGCGGCGGCGTTCTTCTTTCCCTTCCACGTCGCCTATCTCTCGCTTTGCGAACGCGGCGGCCTGGTCCAGGGGGAAACCGTGCTCGTGCATGCTGGCGCGGGCGGGGTGGGCTCTGCCGCCATTCAACTTGCGCGAGCACTGGGGGCGCGCGTCCTGGCGACAGCCGGTGGTTCCGCCAAGCGCGAGCGCTGTCTCGAACTGGGGGCCGAGGTCGCCATCGACTATCGCGAGGGCGATTTTGCACAAGCCGTGCTCGAGGCCACCGATGGAAACGGGGTGGACGTCGCGTGTGACCTGGTCGGCGGGGCGGTGACCCGGGAGACCTTCCGCTGCATGGCCTACGGCGGGCGACTGATGATGACCGGCTTCGCCGGGGGCATCGAGGCCGAAGACGAGGCGGGCTTGCTTCCGCGTCCGATCTTGTTCGGAAATTTTTCAGTGGGGGGTGTACTGATGGCGTACGGCGACTCGGCGCACCTACGGGGCAGCGGGATCCATTTCGTCCCCCGCGCGACGGCCGAGCGGATGCAGGGCCATCTCGTGGAACTGCTCGAAGCGGGCCAGATTCGCCCCCTCGTCGAGCGCGCGGTTTCCTACCGCGCCTTGCCCGAGGAACTGGAGAGAATGGAACGCCGGGAAACGATCGGTCGGACGGTTCTCGACTGGCGAGAAGAGTAGTTCCGCGGCCGACCGGCGGTCGCCAGGCGTCTCTTGCTTCGCGAGCGGCTAGGCGTGTCGCCGCCCGTGAATCCCCAATCCGAGTAGGCCCAGGCCCAGGAGTAGGGCGGTGGAGGGCTCGGGAACCACGCTGGTGACAGTAGCCGTGACGCCGAGGAAATGGCCATCGGCCGACATGTTGCGGCCTTCCGCGTTTTCTACGCCGTATTCGCTGACGGTGAGGAAACTGGTCGGTCCGTAGGCTTCGTCCTGGCCAAGAAGCACGCCAGCTTCGTCGGAGTCGCTGTTCGCCGTTGAGGTGAACTGAACGCTGAAGCTGAGCTGGTTGGTTCCCGAGAGACCCGTCAGGTTGTGCAGACCGCTGCTCGAGAACGAAGAGTAATCGTCATCCCAGTAGTAGGGGATCGAGCCACCCGCCGTCGAGAGGCCCGCGACCGCGGCCGCTCCTCCGGAATTCTGGTCCAACTGGACGGTGGCGGTCGATACGGAGGCGTCACCGTATCCGGAAAACGAGTCGTCGATTCTCTGAACCATGCCCGAAAAGATCGTGTCGATCGAGATGTCGTAGACGGTTCCGGCATTGGCGCTGACGGTGATCGTGATGTCGTATGAATGGGTGAGGTCGATTTGGGTGTTTCCGAACGTGGCGTCCGCCCACTGGTTGGCGCTGTAGCGGACTCCGGCGCTCTCGGACGCGCCAACGGCATCCGCCAGGGCACCCCCGGCGGCGATCGTCTGGATCACGCTCGTGTTGGCGTTGCTCCCTGCGTCCGTGTCAGGCGTGTTGCTGGCTCCGAAAGCCAGCGAGTCAACGGTGACACTAAGAGACCAGGCCGGAGAGGCGAGGAGCAGTACTGCAGAGACAGCGTAAAAATACAAATTCCGCATCAGATTGTCCTCTTCCCAGTCGCCCGAAGGCGGTGCAGACTACCAAGAAGAGCATAAAGCAATCTCGGGGCCAACCGCGCAAACTCGTGTAGGTTTGATTTGGTCATATTCTTGTATCCATCGGGGAATGAACGTTCCACTATTTTCGCAGTTACGGTGAAAAAGTTTTCCACGCGTAGGGCTCTTTACCGAAATGCCACCCGAAAAACCGACGCTTGGCTTCGGTACAATCCCGGTGAAGATCCCGCGATAACAAGACAGGCTATGGACGGTCCCTTGCTGAACGCTCTTGTCCGACGCTCCTCGCTCCCTGGGCTTCTCGCCGCCGCACTCCTGGCTTTCGGCGGAAGCGCCCAGGCCGAGAATCGGCTCCACCTGGAGCCCCCGGGCGAGTTCGTGGAACTGGGCCAACCCTTCGAAGTGGCCCTGGCGATGGACTTTTCGGACACGACGACGGGCGGTGGGGTCCGCCTCGCGTACGACCCGGCCCTTCTTTCCCTGGATGCGGTCGCGTTCAACGGCGTTCTCGCGGGAGACCCGGATTTCCAGTGCCCGGCTTCGGGTTCGCCCCTGGTGCCGGTCTCGTGCCCGGGTACGCCGGGGCTGGTGTCCTTTGGGTCCGTTTCGGGTCTCGTGGGCACGTACACCGTTGCGACGCTGACCTTTACGCCGCTGGTCGCAGGGACAGCCGCGATTCCTCTCGAACTGGCCTACGGGTTTGGGACGAGCGGGGGAGGAGAACTCGCTGTCTTGCTGGAGGGGACCGCCGTCACGACAGCAACCTCCGTTCCGTCTCTTTCGGTCGGGGGAGGGGTTGCCCTCGTCCTGCTGCTGATTGTCGCGGCAAGCTGGAAGGTCAAGAACCGGCGTGCAGCCCCCGGCGCCGCCTGGGTCGCCGGGGTTCTCCTATTTCTTTTCGTGGTGCCGCCTGGCTCCGCGCAAGTGGCGGACGCGGATCTCGATGGTGTTCTCGATTCCCTGGACAACTGTACGAATGTTGCCAACCCCGACCAACGCGACACCGACGGCGACGGCTACGGGAATTTCTGCGATGCCGACCTCGACAACGATACGGATATTGATTCGTCGGACCTCGACCTGTTGAAGGCTCGTTTTTTCGGGAGCGATCCGGATGCCGATTTTGACGGCAGCGGGACCGTGGATTTTCTCGATCTCGGGCACATGGCTGGCCAGTTCGGGGGGACGCCCGGCCCCACGTGTGGGGCGTGTCCTCCCGTCGATTCCGCCAGTTTCACCGCAACGCCTTTTCTCGCCATCCCGGACGACGTCGGGGTAGGGGCGACGGACACCCAGGCGATTGTCGAGGACATCGCCATCGTCGACCTCGCGGTCCAGGTCGTGATCACGCATTCCTGGGTGGGCGATCTGAAAATTACCCTCACTCACGTGGATACAGGGACTTCCGCGGTCTTGATGGCTCGTCCGGGAGAGCCAGCCTCCGCTTTTGGCTGCTCGGGCGACGATATCGATGTCACGTTTTCCGATGACGCAGCAGATCCCGTGGAAGATGCGTGCGCAACGGGCACTCCCAGTATCGGGGGGTCTCTTTCCCCCGACGATGCGCTCGCTGTCTTCGACGGGGAAAGCACCGCGGGAAGTTGGGAGTTGACCGTACTCGACTCCAGTTCGGCGTCTTCGGGCACGCTCGAGGAGTGGACGTTGGGGGTGAATAATCCACCCGCCCCCTCCGCGATCACGATGACCGCTTTTCGTCCGCAGAGCGAGACGTACGGCAACCCGCTTCAGCGGCGGTTTGTCGCGGAGGCGGACGAGTTGAGCCCCGGGGCGGGTATCCGCATCAACGGCGACGACGACGACGGCAACGGGACTCCCGACCGGGACGACGCGTCGGTGGCCGGGGAGAATGACCTCATCGAAGTCGAACTCGGCGTCAACCAGTTGACGCCACCGAATACCGAATACGTGCTGCGCCGCACCGATTCCACCCTCCGGGTGTGGGACAGCGCGACCAAGGATAC
>JAZAOF010000139.1:0-9745 GCA_036228265.1 Myxococcota bacterium
AGCGCGCGACGATTGCCGTTGCGCGCGACGATGCCGCACTTTCAATCGAGAGCCTGGATCTTGAACTCGATCGGCTGCGTGGCGAACTTCGCCTTGCGCTGGGGGATGACGACGGAACGACTCCGCTCTTGCGCACGGTCCCTTCGAGCCTGCCGCTCGCCGAGTCAACTCGCTTTCCCGAGGGGTTGGATCATGTGGTCCTCAAAACGCCGGGCGTGCGGATCCTTGAACTGCGACGCGAGATCGAAGGCGCTAGCGTGTCGGTCGTGGCGGCCGAACGTTGGCCCACGTTGGTCCTGCGCGGGGGGTATTCGAATTACGGGATCAAGCGCTTCGATGAATTCGAAGACGAGGGATACATCTTCATGGGCATGGAGGTTCCCCTGTTCGACGGCTTGCAGAACAAGCACGCAGTCGGAGGCGCACAGAAGGCCCTGGATATCGCCCGGCTTCGCTACCGCTCGGGAGTGGCCTCGATGCGGAGCCGGCTCCTCGGGCTCAACCGCGAGTTGGAGTTGCTGGGGCGTCGGTTGGCGCTGGCGGAACGCCGCGTCGAGTCGACGACCGCCCGCTCCCAGGTGGCCGATGTGAATCTCGAAGCGCGCAGAGGCGGTCTTGGCGACGCGTTGACCGCCCGGGAGCGGTTGCTCGCGGATACGACGGCCGCCGTTGATCTGCGTTTCGCACAACTTGAAGTCTGGGCCCGCCTGCACCGCGAACTCGGTCGCCTGGTGTCGGACCTGGGCGGCGACGCGGCCGTTCGGCCCTAGGGATCGACGCAATGACGAGACAAGTACTCATCGGCGCGATTGCGATTGTGGCTCTGCTTGCGGGGGTCGGGCTGTGTGCCCGGGATTCGGCCGTGGTCGTGGATGCCGCGAGAGCCCGGGAGCAAGCCCTGGAAATTGTCGTCGCCACCAATGGGAAGGTGGAGCCGATTGCCAAGGCGCAGGTACGGGCTCGGCTGGATGGTCGAATCGTCGAGATTCCGGACCCCGGTGTGCGCGTCGACGCTGGCGAGGTGATCCTTCGTATCGATGGCGGTCCGGTGGATTCGGAATTGGCGGCGGCGCGGTCTGAGCGACTGGCGGCCCTGGACTCCCTGCGTGCGGCACGCGACAAGTTCTCTCGCGTCGCGAAGCTCGCCGCGACCGACCAGATGCTCTTTGAGAAGAAAGCGTTGGCCCGCGAACGGTACGAGGAAAGCCAGGCGGAATTGCGAGAGGTGAGGGCGCGAGTCTCCCATCTCGAGACCGAGGTGCCGCTCCGAGTGGAAGCCTTGGATCATGAAATTGCCGAGTGGGAAGCACGCCGTAGCGCGTCAGAGGTGCGGGCGCCGTTTGCCGGAACGGTCTACCGGACGGATGCGAAGCGCGGGCAGACCGTCCAACTGGGAGATCCGGTGCTGCACTTCGCGGATCTGCAGCGGTTGCGCGTCCGAGCCAACGTGGACCAGGTCGACCTGGGTCGCGTCGAGGTGGGGCAGCCCGTTCGGATCGCTTCGAACGCCTACCCGGGGCGAACCTGGAAGGCGCGCATGGCGGAGATCGTCCCGAATGTCGTCCTCAAGGAGAGTCGCCGGGTCGCGGAAGGATTGGCCGAAGTGGCCCCGCCCTCGGAGGGGCTCGTACCGGGTATGACCGTCGACGTCGAGGTCCTGGTGGATGCATCCCCCGGGGCACTCCAGGTTCCTGCGGAGGCGGTATTCTCGGACGCGGCCGGATCGTTCGTATACCTCGTGGACGAGGGGCGGATCAGGGAAACCCGCGTTCGACTCGGAAGGTCGACCGTCGCCACCGTGGAGGTGATCGAGGGTCTATCGGAGGAGGATCCGGTGGTGCTGGGACCCCTGGTGGATCTCAAGGACGGAGACGAGGTCGATGCGAGGCTACGCGACGATGGCTGACCCCCGTCGATTCGACCTGGTCAACCGGGAGCCCCTGATCGAGATCGAAGGGGTGTCCAAGGTCTATGATGGGGCCGGCGTGCCGGTGCATGCGCTCCAGGGCGTCGATATCGAGATCCACGAGGGCGAATTCGTCGCCATCATGGGCCCTTCGGGGTCGGGCAAGTCGACGTTGCTTCACATCCTCGGACTGCTCGACGCCGATTACGAAGGGCGCTACCGGCTGAACGGCTGCGAGACCTCAACGCTCGACGCCGACGAACTCGCCCCGGTGCGAAATCGCGAAGTGGGGTTCGTGTTCCAGACGTTCCAGTTGCTTCCCGGTCTTTCGATCCTGGAGAATGCGGCGCTCCCCGCGCTGTATTCGCGCGACCGAAGCGAGAAGGAGTGTTTCGAGGCGGCGCGACAGAAGTTGGAGCAGATGGGGCTTGCGGAGCGGTTGCACCACCGCCCGTCGCAACTCTCGATCGGACAGAAGCAGCGCGCGGCCATTGCACGAGCCCTGGTGAATGAGCCCAGCCTGTTGCTCGCGGATGAGCCGACGGGCGCCCTGGATTCGAAGACGGTGCAGGAAATTCTCGGGATCTTCTCCGACCTCTACGAGCAGGGGAAGACCGTGGTCCTCGTGACCCACGACCACGAGGTCTCGAAGGCGGCTCGGCGAGTGATTCATGTGCGCGACGGCCAGACCTCCGATGGCCGGGTCTGGTAGCGCCGAAACGGAACTACTCGTAGCTCAGCGAGTCGACGAGGTTCATGTTGGCAGCCTTTCGCGCCGGGTAGAGCCCAAAGAAGGTTCCCACCGCGAGGCTGACGCTGAATGCGATGACGATGCTGGCCGGCGACAAGGGCACGGCCACTCCGTTGAGAAAGCCCACGTACCAGGGGAGGGCTACGCCCAGGGTCAATCCGAGTAGGCCTCCCAGGAGGCTGAGGATGGCCGCCTCCAGGAGAAACTGGAGCAGGATGTCGCGGCGGCCCGCACCGAGGGCGAGTCGGATGCCGATGTCGCGGGTGCGCTCAGTCACCGTGACGAGCATGATGTTCATGATCCCGATGCCGCCGACGAGAAGCGACACGCCGGCGATGGCCAACAATCCCAAGGAGATCCCGCCGGAGATCTTGTCCACGAGTTTCAGGTATTGAGCCAGCGACATCATGGTGAAGCCCTCCGTGCTTCGATGCCGGGAGTTCATGACTTCGCGGGCTGCGGCGAGCACCTCCGGGACCGCGGCACGGCGGGTGGCCTGGAGATAGAGGGTGTGCGCCCAGCGTGCATCCGAGAGGTTGCGGAAGGTTGAATAGGGGATGATGGCCGCCAGTCCGGCGGCTTCGCTCTGCTCGACGGCGGCGGCGCTTTCCACCGCTTCGCGGTACACGCCGATGATGGGAAAGCGGAGTCCGAAGATGCGGAGTGTCTGGCCGCGGACGTCTTCGGTTCCGAAGGCGTCGATCGCGAGTTTCTTCGAGATGGCTGCGACCTTTGCGCCGTTTTCTTCGTCCTGCGTGCTGATGAAGCGGCCCGAAGTCATCACCAGGTTGCGCACCGTGCCGTAGGCCGGGGGGGTTCCGAGAACCCGCAGCGCCTTGGGATCGTTGCGGATCGAGATGCTCTGCATCTCGGAGAGCACCGGCGCGATCGCCGAGACGTAGGGGACCTGGGCTTCGATCGCCTCGATGTCGCCGAACGTGACCTGCTCCGGGTTCGTGCCCTCGTCCTTGCTGTAGATGATCACGAGGTTGGTGCCGACCCCCTCGATGAGCCCGACGACGTAGTCGCGTCCCACGAGGCCGATCGAAATGACCGCCACGACACTGGCCGTTCCGATGGCCATGCCCAGGATGGTGAGCATCGAACGGCCGCGCTGACCGTCGAGTCCCGAAACGGCAAAGCGCAGGAGAAGGCGCAACGAAGCAGTGGCGGACGTGGACATCGGAAACCCATCATCGCCCCGGGGTGGGGTGGAAGTTCGAGGTTTGGCCTTGGGTGGGGGCGCGGTCGACGGCAGTGTATCCGTTCGGGGGGCGGCCTCAATCCCCCGAGAGAGGTCGCCCGAGGTCGCGAAAACGCAGGGGTTCGACCGCCAGGGTTTCGATTCGCTCGCGGACGCGCGGGCTGAGGAGCGCGTTGAGTTCGCCGTTGTACTGGGTGCCCGGTGAAACCCGCTCGATTTCGGCGCAGCGTCCCACGGCCGGGTGAAAGTACATCTCGGTCGTGCCCGCGGGCAGCGTGTCCAGCAGTCGAAGAACGGTCTCCTCGTTCATGTGCCCGCTGTCCGCATTGCCCAGGACCTGGTCGTTGTGGGGCACGCCAGCGGTTCGTAGCCGTCGGCGGAGAAGTGCCATCCAGGGGGATAGGGCAAGGTCGCCCATGGCCCGCCGGGTTTCCCGGAGCCAGCCGGAGCCCGGGTTCCAGCGAAAGTGCTCCCGGGGAAATCGGATGGGGGGAAGTCCATAGTCCCGGCCGATTTCGATCAGCAGGCCGAGGATCGTCGGGTGAAGGTGCATGTGGTTGTGGGCGTTGACGTGGTCCAACTCGAGTCCCGTCGCTCGGAAGGCTTCGAATTGCGCTCGAATTTCAGCCGCCAGCTGGCGGCGAATTCCCGGGCGAAAGAAGAATCGAAAACCGGCTCGAACGAAATCTTCGAGGAAGACGCCCTGCGGGTCCAGAAGCATGGAGACCTGCTCTTCGGCCAGGGTGGGTCGACCTTCGACCAGGACGAGGTGAAGCCCCACTCCGAGCCCGGGCATGGCGTGGGCCCTCGCGACCGCGTCCTCGGCTGCGGCGCCTCCCACCATCAGGCTGGCCGTGCGGAGAACGCCTTCGCCGTACGCGCGTTCGATGGCTTCGTTGACCTCGAGAGCCAGCCCGAAGTCGTCTCCGGTGACGAGTAGGCGCTTCATGGAGTGGTTGCGGGAGGCGCGGTCGGGGCCGGGCCTCCGGTCAGTCCCGCGGCGGCGAGTCGCCCCAATGCTTTCGGAACCAGTCGACGGTCTGGGCCAGCCCGACCTCGAAGTCGACGCCGGCCTGCCACCCGAGTTCGCGAGAAGCCTTCTCGGCGGAGACCTCCTTGCCGCCAAAGTCGCCGGGGCGCTCCGGGGTGAATTCGATCTGGACCTGGTCGCCGATCTGGTCGCGAATCCGCTCGGCGACCTCGAGCACGGTCACCTTGCGGGGGCCTTCCAGGTTGAAGGTCTGGTCTGCGCCATGATCGGCCATGGCGAGCACGTGGGCGTCGGCGAGGTCGCGGACATAGATGAACTTGCGGTACTGCTCGCCCTTGCCAGAGACGGTGAGCGGTTCTCCATTGAGAGCCTTCTTGACAAAGATGGGAATCAGGAGTTCCTCGCGCATCCGGGGGCCATAGGGGATGCCGTACCGAAGGATGGTAAAAGGGAGGTCGTAGAGTTCCCGGTAGTTGTGGCAGATCATCTCGCACGCCATCTTGGTCGACGTGTAGATGTGACCCGCACCGTTCAGGTGGAACGGGATCGTCTCGTCGACCGTCTCCTGTCCCGGCGCGCCGTTGTAGACCCAGACGGTGGATGCGAGATGAACGCGCTGGGCTTCGTTGATCCGGGCAGACTCCAGGATGTTCGTCGTGCCCATGACGTTGAGCGCGGTGCTGTACACCGGGTACTTGTAGGCGTAGTTGACGTTCGACACGGCCGCCAGGTGAAAGATGTGTTCCGCGCCCCGCGTCGCTGCGAGGACCGACGACAGGTCGAGCAGGTCGACATCCTCGAAAGCCACATCGCTCCGATGGGGTCGGACCCGGTGATCGATCACGGTCACTTCGTGATCCGCTTCCACGAGGGCATCGACGACGTGAGATCCGATGAATCCGCTGCCTCCGGTGACGACGATCTTGGCCATGGTGATTTTCTCCGATTAGCCGATAGTGGCTTTGAGGGCTTCGACGACACGGTGGGCCTGCTCATCCGTCATGCTGGGGAAGACCGGCAGGCAGATGTGCCGGGCGCAGACGTCTTCCGAGACGGGCAGGGGTTCGTTCGCGTAGGATTCGAAGATGGGTTGGCGCTGGATCGGGTCCTCGTAGACCTCGCCCGCCAGCGAAACGCCCCAGTCTTCTCTCAACGTGGCCTTGAGGGCCTTGCGGTCGAGGCGCTCCCGGGTCACCGCGATGTACTTGTAGTAGTTGCAGGAGCCATCGGTTCCCGGCGAGAGAGCGGAGAGGTTGGAAAGTTCCGCGAGGCCCGCGTCAAAAATGGCTGCGATTCGCTGGCGCTTCGAGATCATTTCAGGCAACCGCTCGAGGTGCCGCCGAGCGATGGCCGCGTGGGGTTCGGAGAGTCGCCAGTTGTACCCCAGTCGGGTATGGGCGTTCTGCGTGAAACTGGCCTTTCCCTGGTCGCGGTAGATTCTTGCCTCTTCGGCGATTCGGTCGTCGCTCGTGGTGATGATGCCGCCTTCGCCGGCGGTCATGACCTTGGTCGGGTAGAAACTGAAGGCGGCCGCACTCCCGAAGGCGCCGGCCGCGGTGCCACCAAAACTGGAGCCGTGGGCGTGGGCCGCGTCCTCGACCAGCCAGAGGTTGCGCTGGGAGAGGCGTTCCTGGATGGCTTTCATGTGCGGCGAGACGATGCCGCCGATGTGAACGACGATGGCCCCGGCGGTGTGGGGAGTCAATCGGCGCTCGATTTCGTCCGGATGGGTTCCAAAGGTGTCGGGGTCGGTGTCCATCAGGACGGGAGTGCCGCCCGCGTGGACCACGGCGGCGGCAGTGGCAAAGAAGGTATTGGCGGGGACGAGCACGTCTTTCCCCGCGACGCCCTGGGCGCGCAAGATGATTTCGAGGGCGCAGGTGCCGCTGCCGACGGCGATGGCGTGGGAGACTCCGCAGAGCTTGGCGAAGTCTTCTTCGAGTGCACGGCCGTGCTGGCCGAGGGTGAGTTGTCCCGTCGTCAGCATTTCGTCGATCTGGGCGAGGATCCACTGGCGATCTTCGGGTTCAAACTCGATACGCGCGGCGGGAACCGTGGGCGTGTTTTTCCGCTCGGAAGTTGACATCTCGGCGTTTTCTCCGTGTGCACTGGAAAGGGCTGAAATCGGTTGGAGGCGATCGCGGCCGGCGGCGTGTCCCTTCACGTCCGAGGCCAGGGTTTCCCCACGCCTGAACCGTGGGCCCGGCCGCGCGATGCCTGCGCCGCCGCCATTGTGTAAACCCGACGATGGTGGATCGCAACCCCACGCGAACGGAATGCGAGGGCTCCAGCACGACTGCCCCGAGGGGGCAAGGGGCGCCCAGATGCGACGCACTGGAGTACTCTGCGCTTCCGGCGCTGGGCTGGGCCGCGCGGCCCAGGAAGGGTGTCGAGACGAGAGGTTCCGACGTGCACGGATATTTTTCATTTCGGCGGGCGCGGCTCGCGGTGGTTCTCTCCGGTTGCATCGTGGTACTGGGATGGAGCGGGGCAGGCTTCGCGTCGGCCGAAGACCGGGCGGGAGTGGGTTGGGGGTCTTCGGCTGCGGGGGCCGCCACCGCAGCAACCCCCGCCCCCGAACCCACGGCGATTCCCGCAGCGGTACTTGCTTCCGAGTGGCAACGAACCCAGTCGAAGCTCAAGTCGATCCAGGAGAGCGTGGTCGAGCGATCCGAGACTCGCGAGATCCAGAAGAAGCTCGAGGGGATTGAAGGCACGATCGAAGCCCTGGCGGATACGGACGGGCTTGACCTGACGGCCACGATCACTCCCGATCGCCTGACCACCCTCCAGAGCAACTGGCAGAGGCGGACCAACACGTACTCGGGGTGGACCGATGACCTTTCGGCGCGACTCCAGGATCTCTCGGACGACCTGAATACGCTGGATGCACTCGACGGGCCTTGGCGAAAGACCGAGGAGAATGCCGCTGACGATGGTCTCGCGGCACCGGTCATCGATCGGATCAAGGATACGTTGTCCGATATCGACGGCATTCGGACGCTCGTCCGGCAGCGCCAGAACATGGTGCTCACGTTGCAGGATCGGGTCGCGAAGCTGAGCGAGGCGGCGAGCACGGTTCTGACCCAGGTGGCGGATGTTCGGCGCACCCAGCAGTTGAATCTGCTCGTCGTTGACAGCATCCCGCTCTGGACCGCCATTGCCCGGGCTTCGAGCACGGGAGAAAACTTCGACGACCTGGGCGCGCCCTTCGTAGAGAGCGTCCAACAAAGTCTTGATTTCTTCGAGAGGGAAAGGCAGCCCAGCCTCGCGTTCGTCGGAACGATCGTGCTCATGATGATCGCGGTGTCCCTGGTGCGATCCAGGGCCGCTACGTGGGTGAGCGACGACGAAAGCCTGGCGCCGCTCCTGAGTTCGCTCTCTCGCCCGGTTTCCGGCGGTTTCCTGCTCGCCTCCGTGGGATTTCCCTGGTTCTTTCCCGAGCGGCCCCACATCATCGCGGCGCTGGTCTCCCTGGTGGTCATCCCGCCCTTGATTCGTTTTCTCTCCCCGCTGGTCCCGATCAGCGTGCGCCGGGCGCTCTATGCACTCGCCATCTGGCTCGTTGTCGACCTGTTTCGTGGCTACCTGGTTCCCGACCCCCTTGTCAATCGGCTCGCCCTGTTGGTCGAGGGAGTCGCGGTCATGTCCGCGTTGTTCTGGCTCCTGCGACCGTCTCGCCTGGGGCGACTGGGAGACGCCACCCTGCTGCTCCGGTTTCTCGGCTTGGGATTGCGCATTTCGCTGGGGATCCTCGCCGTCGCCCTGGTTTCAAACCTGGTGGGCAACGTGACCCTGGCGCAGATGCTGACCCGCGCACTGCTGAACAGCCTGTTTACCGCGGCGGTCCTCGTGGCCGCCGGCCATGTCCTCGAGTTCATTTTCATTGTCGCGCTTCGCACGGACCTGGCCCGGGAATTGCGCATGGTGCGCCGTCGGGGAGGGCTCATTCGCCAGCGAAGCATACGGCTGGTGCGTTGGGGGCTGGCCCTTGTCTGGTTCTGGCTCACGCTCCGCCGCTTCGAGGTGGCCGACGCGCTTGCCGAGGACGCCGAGTGGCTGCTGAACTACCCGATTGGAGTCGGAGATTTCGAAGTCACGTTGGGGCACCTGTTTGGGGCCGTGCTCGTGGTGGTGGTTTCGATCTACCTGTCGCGCTTTATCCGCTTCGTGCTCGAAGAAGACATCATGCCGCGGACGAATCTGCCCCGCGGCGTGCCGTATACCATTTCTGTCCTTGCGGGGTACGGCATCCTGATGCTGGGCTCGTTTGCCGCGGTCGCGGCCGCCGGGATCGACATGAGCCGCTTCGCCCTGATCCTGAGCGCGTTGAGCGTGGGGATCGGGATCGGTCTCCAGGACGTGGTCAACAACTTCGTCTCGGGGCTCATCCTGCTCTTTGAGAGACCGTTGAATGTCGGTGATACGGTGGAAGTGGCTGACGTGCGGGGCGAGATACGCCACATCGGACTTCGGTCGAGCACGGTTCGGACCTGGGACGGCTCGGAGGTCGTCATCCCCAACTCGCGATTTATCGCGGACCAGTTTACGAACTGGACACTCTCGGACCGTACCCGGCGCATCGAAATCGCTGTGGGTGTCGCCTACGGAACGGACCCCGTAAAAGTGATCCAGATCCTGGTGGGGATCGCGGGGGAGAGCGAAGAAGTTCTCGAAGCTCCCCGTCCCTACGCGATCATGATCGGGTTCGGCGAGAGTTCGCTCGACTTCTCCCTGCGGGCCTGGACCGACGACATCGACAACTGGACGAGCATTCGCAGCCGCCTGTTGATCGAGATCGATTCGAAACTGGCCGCCGAGGGGATCGAGATCCCGTTTCCCCAGCGCGATCTTCACATGATCGAAGCCGAGTCTTCGGAAAGCGGGGCGCCC
>JAZAOF010000140.1:0-5075 GCA_036228265.1 Myxococcota bacterium
GGACCCGGGGGATCTCGGGGTTGTCGACGCTGGTTTCCGGCTCCTATATCGCGATGGACGTGGGGCCCGAGGGAGGAGCGAGGGCCGAGTCCTTCAAGGGGTTGGAGATTCCGCCCATTGACGTTGTGGGGGAACGCGGCCTGGCCTTCGTCCTGGAAGCGCCGGAGATGAAGGGTCTCAACGATGGTGCCCCGTTGCTCTACCGGGATGTGGACGTCGGAGAAATCGTCCGTTATCGCCTCGACAAGGACGACGACTCGAAAGTTCTTCTTCACGTGCTCGTTCGGAATCGGTACGCCCATCTCGTCAATAGCCGGAGCCGGTTCTGGAAGGTCGGGGGGGTCCGAGCGAAGGTGAGTCTCGGAGGTGTCGAGGTCGACGTGGAGTCGCTCCAGGCGCTGCTGGTGGGCGGGGTCGCGTTCGATACGTTCGGGGCTCCCGGCGAAGCCGCAAAAAAGGGGGATCGCTTCCGCCTCTATCGGAACCGCAAGGCCGTACTGGCGGCAAATGAGGAAGCCGACGGGGTGCGGTTCGTGCTGGACGCACCTCATCTCGGTTCGATCCAGGTCGGTGACCCACTTCTCTACCGGGAAGAGACCGTCGGCCACGTGGTAGGACAAGCGTTACACGAAGACGCGCGCTCCGTGGGCGTGTTCGTGTCCATTCAGCGACGCTTTGCGCCGCTGGTTCGAACCAACTCGGTTTTCTGGAACGCCAGCGGAATCGAGGGAGGGCTGGGCTGGAGCGGAGTCACGGTTCACACGGAGTCCCTCGAAGCGCTCTTGCGAGGAGGGGTCGCGTTCGCGACGCCGGACGCACCCGGTCCGCCGGCCCAGGCGGGTTCGGTCTTCGCGCTGCAGGCGGAAGGCAAGGCGGAATGGCGCTCCTGGTCGCCCCGGATCTGGATTGGAGGAGGGGCCGACCCGGCGCCGACCCGGGAGGCCGTCCCATCTCCCGTTCATGTCAGCCCGCTTTCCAAGAGCGGGCGGTCCGAGCGATACCGAGGGTCGGTTGGCAGTCGGGGCATGAAGCGGTAGGAGCGCGGGCTCAGGAGGAAGGCCTGCCGTTGGAGTGGGAAGCGGTTCCCACCGCGGCGGCTTTCGGGTCCCTCGGGACGAGCCGTCCTTCCCGGGTCAGGTCAAATCGGAGTCCGCGCCAAACGAGATCGCGCCTCCGTAACGCCGCCGCCCAGCTGGCGAGCCCGGCGATGTCGCGCAGGGGCAGCCAGCCCAGGCCCCGAAGTCCTTCGCGATCTCCGAGAGAGCGCATCGTCGATGCTGCCCCGGCCAAGCGAATGGCCAGTGTCGCGCCCAGTACGCTCCAGCCCAACGCGTCGAACCCGCGGGCGAGGAGGAGGAGCACCGCGAAGGGCAGGGGCCGGATGAGGATCGTCGCCAGAAAACCGCCGGGCCGGGCCGCCCAGGTGTTCTGGTCCCAGTAGACCATGTGGTCCCACCAGCTTTTCGGGCTGGGAAGGTCGATGACCGTGTCCACCAGCGATGGGAGGACCTGTTGCCGTCCGCCGAGTTTTCGCAGGCGTTCGCCCATTTCATAGTCCTCGACGAGGTAGTCCTGGAGGGGTTCGAACCCCCCGATCTTGTCGAGGTCCGAGCGTCGAAAGGCGACGGAGCCCCCGAGCAGAAAGCCCGAAGCGCCCGTCATCCACGCGAACACGACCTGGTTGGTGTAGTCGTGCAGTGAGAGGATCTCGAATGTTTCGTACCACGTGTCGGCCTGCACTCCCTTGTACGGCGTGCAGACGAAACCGACCCCGGGATCCTGGAGCGGTGCGGTGATGGTCCGCAAGTAGTCCTTTTCCAGGTAGATGTCGCTGTCGCTCACCACGAGGAACTCGTTTCGCACCGCGGGCATCGCTCCGACGAGATTGTGGATCTTTCCATTCGGCATGGGGGCGTGCGTAGCGATCGTGATCGAGACCCGGTCGGCTCCGTATTCTTCCTGGAGTTTCTCCAGGAGGGGAAGGGCTGCATCTTTCGAATGCTGAACGGAAAAGACCACGTGGAAGTCGGGGTGGTCCTGCTTGCAGCAACTTCGCAGGTTTTCCTCGAGACTTTTCTCCAGGCCGCAGACCGGCTTGAGAAGCGTGGTCGGCCTGCACTGTTCGATCTCGAGTCGTTCGGGGGGGCGGCGCATGAACAGGCTTGAAGCCACGACCGTCAGCACAACGAACGCGCTGCCGGCAACGACGGGAATCGCGAGAAAAGACTGGAAGACGAGAGCGACGGTGTCCATCCAGCGCCGAGCCTAGCACTGGTCGATCCGGCGATGACGGCTACTGGTTTGCCCCAGGGGTCCGGAGGGCTAGAATGCGCCCGCCGAGAGTTCCCGCTCGTGATTGTCGCGAGGCGGTTTCCCAGGAGATCGATCCGCGATGGATATTGGTTCCGAGGCGCACAAGGAGCTTTTTGTCCAGGCGTTCCTGGATGCGCATCATCGCTACGCGGTAGAAGATCTTCCCTGGCCCGATCTCGACGGGGAGGAATTGGCGCTCCTTCGGGGGCTGCCCTTCTGGACGCATGCCCTCGAGTTCGAGTCCGCGGCGGGTCCCATGATTCTGTCGGTGGCCGAGAGAATTTCGGACAAGAGGATTCGAGAAGCGTTGGAACTGCAGGCCTTCGAGGAGTCGAGGCATGCCGAACTCGTGGAGTTCATGATCCATCGCTACGACCTTCCCTACGAGGAGCCGGTTCCCGAGGTCGTGGAGAACCCGCTCCGGGAGTTCATCCATTTCGGGTTCGAGGAGTGCCTCGATTCGTTCGGTGGCTTCGGCTTGTTCGCGCTCGCCCGCGAGTCGAGGCTTCTTCCGGACCCGGTGTTCGAGATTTTCGACAACGTGATGCGGGAAGAGGCGAACCACATTGTCTTTTTCATCAACTGGTTTGCCCACCACCAGGCCCAACAAGGAGCCGGGCTGGGGTGGTTGCGGCACCCGCGCGGGCTCTGGCACTACGGCTACGCAGTTACCCAGTTGGCCGGACTCGTTTCTGGTGATGATTCCGAGGAAGGGGCCGATTTTATTGCGACCGGGGCGCAGGCGTTTGTCGATGACCTGAATCCGCGCATGGTCGTGGAGGCATGCCTTCGTGAGAACGAGCGGAGACTGGCCCATTTTGATCGTCGGTTGCTGGTTCCCCGATTCGTGCCCGCCCTGGCGGGAGTGGTGTTGGCGGGTTTGCGACTCTGGCCCGGCTGGCGCGGTGCAGCGGCTCCCTCTGGCGTAGGGATCCCGCCGACCTCCACGACGTGAACGCGATCCCCGAGGTTTCGAGGGCCGCGTGAAGCGATTCGTTTCCTTCATGCTGGTCGCTGGGCTGGCCTTGCTGGTGGTCGTGGTGTCGCAGACCGACCTCCAAGAGGCCTGGGCGCGCCTGGAACAACTCGGCTGGACGGGAGCGATCTCGGTCCTGGCGATCTATGTCGCGGGGTTTGTCCTGCTGACGGCGTCCTGGCTCGTCACCTTGCCCTCGGCCCGCGTGACCCCGAGATGGCTCTACCGATTGTGGAAGATCCTGATGGTCGGATCCGCGCTCGACACGGTGACCCCGCTGGCGGGCCTTGGGGGAGAGCCGGTGAAGGCGGCTTTGCTCAAGCGCCAGTACGGAGTGGACTACAGGGAGGGGGCGACTTCCCTGGTCCTGATCCGGATGACCGATCTCGTGGCCCAGATCGTTTTCATCTCGATCGGATTCGTGCTGATGTTTGACGAGGAAAAGCTGGCGCCCGGGTATCGCTGGGTCGCCGCCGGGGGACTGGTGGCGTTCGCCCTGGCTATCCTGCTGTTCTTTCTCGTGCAAAGACGGCGGGCTTTTTCTTGGCTCCGCGAGAGGGTGCGGGGCGGCTGGATTGAGCGCCGACTGGGGGCGCGGGGGGCGAGGGTCCTCGACGCGCTGCGCGACGTGGAAGACCGGCTGGTGGGTTTCTATGCCGGGGAGCGTTTGCGCTTTGTCGCTTCCGCGAGCTTTGCCTTTATGGACTGGGTGCTTTCGGCCCTGGCGACCTTGGTTGCGATTCGGCTGTTGGGGGTTCCCATCAGCCTCGGCGATGCGATGATCATCGAATCCTTCGTGGTCCTTGTTCGCTCGGCGTTTTTCTTCGTCCCCGGCGACCTCGGGACACAGGATGCGGCCCAGGTGCTGATCTGCGGCGCGGTCACGGGGTCTCCGCCGGTGGGGTTGGCGCTGGCTGCGCTTCGCCGGGTGCGCGATATCTTGTTCATTGGTTGGGGACTGGCCATCGGATCGCACTACTCGCTGGGGACTCGGGCTCTCCTGGAGGCTGCGGCCCTGGAAGAGCAGGCGCGGGTTACCGAAGGGCCCGGGTGAATCGCGTCCTGGACGCCACGTCGGCCCGGGCGAACTGGTCTACCCTACGCCGCCGGCTGGAAGGGAGTGCCCTCGTATGAGGAGCGTCTTGCAAGGAGCGCGTGTTCTCGTCGTCGGGCTGGTCCTGGCGGCTGGGGTGGGTGCGTCCGAAGAGCGCCATCCGGATTCCGTTCGCGCCTTGGCCGGCCGAGCTCCCGACGGGTTGCTGTCGATGCGCGTGGACGAGGCGGTTCAGCAGGCACTCCGCGAGGGCTTTCCGACGCGGATCGCGGGCCTCGAGACCGACCAGGCTCGGGAACTGGCTCTCGAGGTGCTCGGCGCGTATCTCCCCCAACTGGGAGTCTCCTCCCAGGCGGGTTGGTCGAATCGGATCAACGAGAAGATGATTTCCGGCGACGGCAAGGTCTACGGTCTCGACAACCTTGGCAACGATCCCTGGGTGGATGTCTTCGTACAGCAGGCGCTTCTCGATCTTCCTCTGTGGCAGCGCATCAAGCGCGAAAACCTTGGCACCGAGCTCGCCGAAATTGCCGAGTTGGAAGTCCGGGAGGCGGTGGCCTACGAGGTGCTCCGGCTCTATTCGAGCGTTTCGCGCTTGGAGTCTCTTCGAGACGCCGGGGCTGCGCACTACGATCGACTGGTTGCGCTGTCGGAACGGGCCGAAGACCTATGGGAGGCCGGTCGGATTCTCGAGACCGAGCGCGCGACGATTGCCGTTGCGCGCGACGATGC
>JAZAOF010000141.1:0-10194 GCA_036228265.1 Myxococcota bacterium
CTCGGGGGCGTAGCGATAAAACACGTTCGACTGGCCCTGCATCGGGCCGACGCCCGCCATCTGGAACATCAGCCACTGCATCACCCGGGAACGTCCTTTTTCGTCCGAAGGCATCAACCGGTCGTGTTTTTCCGCGAGATACACCAGGATGGCCCCGGACTCGAAGATCGGAAAATCATCCGCTTCCCGGTCGACGAGCGCGGGAATTCGCCCGTTGGGATTGATGGCGAGAAAGTCCGGCGCCTTCTGCTCGAGTTTGTCGAGGCGAATCGGCTTGACGTCGTACGGGGCCTCCAGTTCCTCGAGTGCAATCGAGACCTTCCAGCCGTTCGGAGTGGGGGATGTGTAGAGGTCGTACACGGGAATTTCCTTTCGCTGTCTTCGCCCGAAGAGACTACCCGAATCGGAACTTCGCCCCAAAAGATCAGCCCCTCCCCTCGTCAATGACCCTCCGCCTGAACTGGGTTAGGGTTGCCGCGTGTTTTCCCGGTTCTCCTCCTCCCTGCTGGCCCTCGTGGTCGGTTTTCTGCTCGCTGCAGGCGCCTTCGCCGAAGGTTTCGAATCCGTCGTACGGCCCGCCGACGGACGCACCCTCGCGGCGGAAATCACCGATGTCGACGGAGACGGGCGAAACGACATCGTGCGGTTCGTCTCTCGCGGCTTCCCGCCGGAGGAAACGCGTTGGGTCCAGGTCTACCTCCAGGATTCGGAACACCGACTCGCCGCCGTCGCCTCCCGCGAGATCGCGCTGCCCCAACCCACAGCCGCCTACGACATGGCGGACATCCGGGACACCCCCGGCGAGGAACTGCTGCTTCTGCAACCCGACGGGATCGAGATCCTGTCGCTGGCCTCGCCCGCGGTTCGCCGCTGGAAGATCGAAACCGGCCCCGGAACGACCCTCGGCGCGGCGACCGACGAGCGCGGTCTCGAGCGCATCAACCTGGTTTTCAACCGCAATGGGACCGGTCCCGCCTGGATCGGCGTCCCGACGTTCCAGGAATTTCTCGTGCTCTCGACGGAAGGAGAACCCCGCGGTCGACTCGCGACCCACGGTCGGGCCAACTATTTCATCCCCCAGAATTCCGGCCTTTCCTTTCTCGAGAGCGACGTTCAGATCTATTTCGACGCGCCCCATATGTCGGTGGCCCACGTCGATGGCGATGGAATCCTGGACATCGTGGCGTCCAACCGACACCAGGTTCGCGTCTACCGCGGGCGGAGCGGCGGGGGGTTCCCGAGTCAACCGGACATCACGATGAACCTCGGGATTATCTCCGAGGAGGACCAGATTCGCGGTTCCGGCGGAGTCGCGATCGACGTGAAGGATGTCGATGACGACGGCCTGGGAGACCTTGTGGCCACCTACCTGGGGGGCAATTTTTCCGACGCCACGATGGAAACGCGGGTCTTCATGAACCCGGGGGACGGCTGGAAGCTTGACTCCCCCGACCAGGTCTTCCGATCCGAAAGCACCGTGGGACTCGACCGCCTCGTCGATCTCGACGGGGATGGCCGCCTCGAACTCGTCCGTGGAACGATTTCGTTCAGCCTCCTCGAGTTCGTCGAAGCCCTGCTCACCCGTTCGGTGGATGCGCGATTCGCCGTGCACCGCCTCGGCCCCGAGCGACGCTTCAAAACAAGGCCCGAATTCAGCCGGGATCTCGACATCCCCCTCAGCTTCGACACCTTTCGACCCGATGGATTCCTTCCCGTGTTCGGAATCGATATGAACGGCGATGGCTACGGCGACCTGGTTCAATCCGGAGAAGGCGACCGGGTGGAAGTGAGCTATGGCGGACCCGCTCATGCGTTCGAAGATACGAACGTCTCCTTCGAGATGGACACCCGGGGACTTCTCCGCATTGCCGACTGGGACGGCGACGGTCTCATGGACCTGCTCGTCTACGACCCGAGAGACCCCGAAGCCACGCTGCGCCTCGCCGTCAATCGCGGGCCCATCGAGACCCCGAAGAAGACATCGCGAAGTACCCGGTTGAAGCGGCGAAAGCCCTAACCCGCTTCACGGCTCCCGGACCGTACCGCCAACACCGTGCCTCCCAGGATCAAGAGCGCCCCCGCGCCGGTGAAGCCATCGGGCGTCTCGGAGAAGAAGAGGTAGCCCCAGGCCGCGGCCAGCAGCACCTGGACGTAGCCGATGGCCGTGGCCCGGCCCGCCGGCTCGCTCAGCAGGCCTCGCGTGATCGAGACCTGTCCGAGTTGGGTGAACACTCCCACCCCGAGAAGCAGCAACCATTGTTCCCCGGTGGGCCAAACGAAATCTACGATCACGAAAGGGAGCACCGCCGGAATCGTCACGAGCGGAAAATAGAAGACGATGACGTGTGGATGCTCTCCCTGGCCCAGGTACCGCACGACGACGTAGGCCGAAGCACTGAAAAAGGCTCCCAGGAGGGCCACGATCACGGGCCACGTCGCCAGCGCGGTCTCTCCAACGCCGAAGATCGCGTCCGGGCGCGTCACCAATAGAACCCCCCCGATGCTCAGGCCGAGGGCCGCGGCGAGCCCGTAGCCGGCGCGCTCTCCCAGAAAAAAGGCGGCCAATATCGCCGTAAAGACGGGGTGCATATACTGGATGAGCGTCGCGTCGGCCAACGGAAGACGCGTCAACGCGTAGTAGAAGCACATCAAACCGGCGAATCCGAAAAAGCCTCGCAACACGAGAATGCGCCGGTTCTCACCCCAGGGCGAAACCCCGGCATGCTTTAGGACGAGCCCGCTCAGGACGAGCGAAACGACGGCCCGCGCCATCACGATTTCCTCGAACGGCAGGTTCTCACCGACTCGCTTCACGAGCAGGCTCATCACGCTGAAGGTCAGCGCCGAGAGCAACATGAAGCGCACACCCGGTCGCCAGAATCCGGTCGATCCGGGAGGATGCGGGGCGGCCGTCACACGCGCTCCGCGCTTCGGAGCGGGGTCAACGCGGCCTCGATTTCTCGATCTCCGCTTTCAGGAAGGCCAGGATCTCCCGGGCCAGTTCGGCCTTGGCCGGTTCCGTCACGAGTTGCACGGGGCCACCCGACCCTGCGACGGAAACAATCCGGCCCCGGATTCCCTCGGACTCGAGCGCGCGAAGAATCAATTCTCCGAGCTGCCGATTGGGGAGTTCACCGATCGAGACTTCATCCGCCGACACGATGCCGTCCTCCCGTGGGTCGCGTCACGCTTGCCCCACCTGCGGTTCCCGCCCATCCACCAGGACCGGGAACTGGTGCGCCGATGCATCCGCGCGGATTCGAGTCATTCGACCTTCGGGATCCCGGGCCACCGTTTCCGCACCATCGGGAGCAAACTGGACGATGTAGGACTTCCTCGTCGAGTCGGTTCGATTGGGTCCGGTGGCGTGCGGGGTCAGCGACGAAAACACCACGATGCCTCCGGCGCGCACCGGCGCGGACACGGCTTCCGGCGGATCCTCGGCACAGACCCAGCCCAGGTCGCTCAAGCGATGCGCAAGGGTCCCGTGGCGATGAACGCCGGGCAGAACCCACGGGCATCCGTTGCTCTCGTCCGTATCGGTGAGGGCCACCCAGCAGGTGAGGTACTGCTGGGGTTCGATGAACGTGTAGCCGTTGTCCTGGTGCCACGGAAAGGGTTCTTCGGTGCCCGGCTTCTTGTAGACCGACTGGTCCCAGTAGAGGCGGACGTCCGGTCCCACCAGGTCGTGCACCAGGTCGCGGAAGACGGCGCCGGAACAGAATTCCCGCAGTCGGGGGGAACGCGTCACCGCCTGGGGAGTAAAGGTGATCTCCCCCGCTCGCGCGATAAAGAGCCGGCCGTCCTTCTGGGTCTGGAGAAACGCCTCGGTCTGCTTCTCAATAGGATCGAGTTCTTCCAGGATTTCCCGAACCGTCTCCGGGTCGAAGGCATTCTCCAGGACGAAGAAACCCTGCTCGTCGTAACTCGAAGCCTGTTCGGCGGTCACCCGTCGAAACGGACCCTCGGTGGGCCGCCACTCGAAGCCCTGGTTCAGTTCGTGGGGCGCCCAATCCATGACTCACCGCCTCCGGGCTGAAGCGAACCTCAAGAGGCCCTTCAGATCTCCTGGACCGACGAAACGATGCGCCCGACGATGCCGTACTCCTGGGCCTCCTCCGGAGACATCCAGAAATTTCGATCGGTGTCCTTCTCGACGCGCTCGAGCGGCTGGCCCGTGCGCTCGGCGATCGTCCGGTTGAGGCGATCTCGCGCCTTCAGCATCTCGTCGGCCTCGATCTCGATGTCCATCGCCTGGCCACCGATGCCGCCCAGCGGTTGATGGATCATGAACCGCGTATTCGGTAGACACAGCCGGTCTTCCTTCTCGGCGGCGAGATAGATATGCGTTCCGGCACTCGCCACCCATCCCGTCCCGATGATGCGTACGCGGGGTCGAACGAACCCGATCATGTCGTGGATCGTATCGCCCGATTCCACGTGGCCACCGGGCGAGTGGAGATAGATCGTGATTTCCTCGTCGGATTCCGTCGAGAGGGCCAGCAACTGGGCCATCACGGATTGCGCCACCTTCGAATCGATCTCCCCCGCGAGCAGAACAATCCGCGATTCGAGCAGTCTCTCGGCAATGCGGTGCGAAACCGCGCCAGGCCCCTGCTGGCCTTCCTCTTCCTTCTTCAACGGAACCTCCTCGCCCGGGGCTTTGCGCAAATCCGATTCGTCCGACCGTGAACGACCTCGAACCCGGCTCCACACTGGCGGTGTCCCTAGTCTACCACCACGGGGCGGCGGTTACCGCCGCGATGCAAACCGCCCTCTTTGGGTCGGATTTCTCGGATCGCAAAGGGGACGACCGGGTTCGCCCCGGCTCGCTTCGCTACTTTACGCGACGTTTCTTGAACCTCTTCAATCCGCTCCAGGACCGAGGATCCGGCACCATCACCGCCTCCGCTTACAAACGCGTCACCGACATCGATTGGGCGACCTGGGTACCGGTCGACGTGGGAACCCTTTGCTTCATTTTTCGCGAAGAAGAGATCCTGCTGATCCGCAAGAAGCGTGGGCTCGGCGCCGGAAAGATCGTGGGTCCCGGAGGCCGGCTGGAACCGGGCGAAACCATCCTCGAGTGCGCCATCCGGGAAACCATCGAAGAGGTCGGCGTGGTCCCGGAAGACCCGCAGCCCCGCGGCGAACTTCGGTTCCAGTTTCGCGACGGCTACTCGGTGCACGTCCACGTGTTTTCCTCGGTGGATTTCGTCGGCGAAGTCTCCGAGAGCCTGGAAGCCCTGCCCCTCTGGACTCCCCGCGACGCCATTCCCTACGACGAAATGTGGGAAGACGACCGCATCTGGATCCCCTGGATGCTCGACGGGCGGGGCTTCGAAGGGCGTTTCGTCTTCGACGGCGACCGGATGCTCGACCACGAAAGCCGGATCGTGCCGTGAGGTCTCCTTCGTGATCGACCTGCAGCGCGAAGGCGACGTTGACGTTTTGCGCTTGGACGACGGCGAAAACCGCTTCAATAATCGTTTCCTGGGCGCCCTGGAAACGGCGCTGGACCGCATCGAGGGCGGCGACGCCGCCGCGCTCGTGAGCGTGGGGACCGGAAAATTCTACTCCACGGGACTCGACCTCCCGTGGCTCATGGGAGACGGGAGAGAGGAGGCCGACGAGTTCGTCCCCCGGCTCCAACGACTTCTCGCGCGGATACTCGTGTTTCCGATCCCCACGGTGGCGGCGATCAATGGGCACGCCTTCGCGGCCGGCGCCATGCTTTCCCTCGCCCACGACTCGCGCCTCATGCGCACGGATCGGGGTTTTTTCTGCCTGCCGGAGATCGACCTCGCCACCGGGCAGCCTCTCACCCCGGGAATGACAGCCCTGATCGGAGCTCGGCTCCCGCGCCAATCCTTTCACGAAGCCCTGATGACCGGGCGGCGCTACGGCGGCGAGGACGCCGCCCGCCGGGGCATGGTGGAGAGCCACCACGGCGAAGCCGATCTTCTCGCCGCGGCGCTCGAGAGGGCACAATTTCTCGGCCGACACGAGCGCGATTCCGTCGTGAGCGTGAAGCGGTCCATGTGGCACGACGTCGAGCAGGCGCTTCTCGCGCCGCCGGCCTGAGTTTTCAGGGCCCGGTCCCATCGTCCACCGCAACTCCGTAGCCACTTCGCTACAGCCCGGGTTTTCCTGTCTTTTCAGCCTCCAAGCGGGCTAGGATGGAGCGGCGATCCTCCACCGCCGGGGGAGAACGCGAACGACACGAGGAGACGCCCCCTATGCGACGATCGATCCCCGCCATCCTGGTTTGCGCCGGCCTGCTCCTGCTCTCGAATCCTTCCGGGAGCTATCCGCTCGACGGCTTCGACAACACCGGAATTCGGCGTCTCTGGGTCCAGCGAAAGGTCCAGGAGGGAGAGATCTCCGGCAAGAAGCGGCCGCCGGGCGAACTCCTCCCGATGTCGGACGTCACGCTGCGGCTCCTCGATTACCCGAACTTCGAACTGCCCAAGGCCGACCCGGCACTCACCGCCAAGGTCAAGCGAATGCTCGGCCCCGACGCCGATCGCTACGGGATCGGGCTCCTCGACCTCTCCGACATGAACGCGATTCGCTACGCCGAGTGGAACGGGCACGTCCGCCAGAACCCGGGAAGCGTCGGAAAAATCCTCGTGGCTCTCGGCATCTTCCAGGCGCTCGCAGACATCTATCCCGACGACATCGAGGCGCGCAAGAAGATCCTCCGCGAGACGATCATCACCGCGGACAAGTTCAGCGTGTACGACCACCACACGGTGCCCGTCTGGGATGCTGAAAACAGCCGACAGATTCGGCATCCCATCCAGGTGGGTCAGCAGGCCTCGCTCTACACCTATCTCGATTGGATGATGTCCCCGAGTTCGAATTCGGCGGCCGCCATGCTCGAAAAGCAACTCATCCTCCTGGCTCACTACGGGAAGGCCTATCCGCCCTCCCAGGCCGAGCAAGACCGCTTCATCGCGGAGACGAAGCGCTCCGAGCTTGGGTCGATCTTCATGAAGGCCATCCAGCAGCCCATCACCCGCAACGGGCTGAACCTCGAAGAACTCCGCCAGGGCAGTTTCTTCACCCACGAGGGAAAGAAAATGGTTCCCGGAACCAGCAGCTACGCCACTCCCCGGGAGCTGTTGAAGTTCATGATCAAGATGGAGCAGGGAAAGCTCGTCGATCGCTTCTCGAGCCTGGAGATCAAGCGACTCCTCTACATCACCGAGAGGCGAATCCGTTACGCCTCGTCGGGGTCGCTCCGAAAATCCGCGGTCTATTTCAAGTCCGGCTCGCTCTACAGCTGCCAGCCGGAACCGGGCTTCACCTGCAAGAAGTACCACGGCAACAAGCGCAACTACATGAACTCTCTCGCCATCGTCGAATCGCCCGCTGGACAGGGGCGCTTGTATTACATGACCACCGTCCTCTCGAATGTGCTCCGAAAGAACTCCGCACAGGATCACCGCGACCTGGCCCGCGCCATCCAGGCCATGCTTCTCGTGGATCATCCCAAGAAACCCCTGAAGTCCGGGGAAAAGGCCGCTTCGCTCACCTACGGCGAGGGCTTCATCGGCTACCAGAGCGAGCGGCAGACCGTCCTGGTGGCCGTCGATACCCAGGAAGCCCTGCTGGCCCTGGGCTACGACATCGGCGACATCGACGGCGTCATCGGGAGCCGAACGCGCAAGGCCATCCGCAACTTTCAGCAGAAGAACGGCCTGCCAGTGACTGGCAAGTCCTCAAAGGACCTGGTCGACGCCATGCGCAAGGTGGCCACGGCGAAAGGACTCGCCCGCCCCACTCCCTAATCGCGACCCCGGGGTTAGAGAATCGCTTCGAATCCCTCGAAGTGCGGATGGCCGAGATACGTTCCCTCGGGCGCTCTCGCCTGGGCGTGGGCCTTTCGGAAATTTTCGGACTTCGTCCAGTTTTCGAACGACTCCGCCGACTCCCAAACGGTATGGGAGGCATAAAGTGTCGCCTCGTCGTCGGAAGGTCCCTTCAGCAGGCGAAATTCGCGAAACCCCGGCACATCATCGAGTTGCGAATCCCGGTTGCGCCAGAGTTCTTCGAACCCTTCTTCCTTCCCGGGCGCGATGCGAAAACGATTCATGGCGATGTACATGGAAAGACCTCCTCGGGGGCTCAGAATACGGGGCGCACCCACGGGACGCCAGTTCGGGCGCCGCGCGAAACGCGCCCGAACCGACGGCGATGGCCGGTGAACCCTCCCGGGGTTATCCTTCACGCTCATGAATACGCGCCGAATCCTACTGGGTCTCCTGGCCTTCGGCCTCGTTATCCAGGTCATCCCGGTCGAACGAGCGAACCCTCCCGAGGGCGAGCGCCTCCAGGCCCCGCCCGCGGTGGAAGAGATCCTGGGGCGCTCGTGCATGGACTGCCATTCCAACCGGACCCATTGGCCCTGGTATGCCTACGTGGCACCCACTTCGTGGCTGGTGGCCCATGATGTCGAGGAAGGCCGGGAGCACCTGAACTTTTCGACGTGGGAAATCTACGACGAGGACGAAAGGGTCGACCTCTTCGAGGAGATCGCCGAGGTCATCGAGGATGGCGAGATGCCGCTCTGGTTCTACATCCCCCTGCACCCGGATGCGCAGCTCAGCGACAACGACAGCACAACCCTGATCCGCTGGGCCAAGGAAGCAGCCGACCACTGAATGGGTTCCGGCGCAATCGCGCGAATCCAACACCCCGGGGCTCAAGTCCCGGACCGGGCGCGCCGATATCCCCCGAACGAAACTGCGCCCGAGGAAACCCGTGAACCAACGCCGCGATCTGCGTTTCCCTTCAGACCTGCTGACCGTCTTCTCGGTGGAGGAACGGGAAGGCTCCGGCGTCCTCGCGGAGATCTCCTACTGCGGAGCCCGCCTCCAGGAGACGTCTCTTCGCCCCCAGGTCGGATCGCTGGTCACGCTCCACCTCGTGATCCATCCCGTGCGCCCGTTTTCCATCCACGGACACGTGGCCCGGCAGACCGACGACGGATTCGCCATCCACACGGACATCTTTGACCCCGAAATCCGCCGTCTCGTGGACGACGTTTCGGCCATCGTCGATGCCCCTTCCGCGCTCGCGGGCTAAACCCGCAGCGGAACCTCGGGGAGCTTCGCGCTCCACAGAGTGAGGCTGCGCCGGCACGGCTCGCCTGGAGCCGCCTGGGGAGAGATCGAAGCCCCGCCCGCGCGACACGTTTGCGCCCGGGCGGGGAACTCTGGATCTACCAGCGACCGCCGCCGCCGCCGCCGCCACCGCCGCGACCACCGCCGCCGCCACCGCGACCGCCGCCGCCACCGCCGCGCTGGCGCTCCTGCGCCTCGTTCACGCGGAGCGGGCGACCGCCCATGTCCTTGCCGTCCAATTCGGCAATGGCCTTGGCGGCATCGGCATCATCCATCTCGATGAACCCGAATCCGCGCGAGCGGCCCGTTTCGCGATCCGTGATCACGGCCACGGAGTGCACTTCACCAATCCCTGCAAAATATTCGCGTACTTCGTCTTCGCTGGCGCTCCAGGGAAGGTTTCCAACATAAATCTTCTTCACGATACCAATCTTCCATGCGCCCGGATCGGATCCGGACTGACTTCTAAGAACGAAGCGCCCTACCGATCGGAAGTACGCACACGCTCACGGCTAAACCCCAACGAACACCATGCTCGCACCGGGTGTGCTTCGAAACGGCTCGCCAGAAAAGGCCTGCTCAGAAAGAATCTCAACGATCGTCGATCCAGCGGTTTGTTTACCAAGCTGAAAAAGCGTAGGAAATCCGCTGCCCCCCCGCCACACGTCCCCCGACCAGGCGCTGTCGCTCGGAACGGCATCCCCTCGCGGCGCCCCTTTCGAGTACAGACGCGCCCAGGCTGCCCCGCGGGCAGAAACGACACATCTCTGCCCCATCCTGTAACCGTTCTACGTGCCCCCACGTTTGCGTTTCGCTCCCGGGCACGGGGGGTTCGAACCTTTAGACGCCGCCACCTCGAGGAGGCTTCGGCCAGAAAAAGCCCGCGTGACGGCTGCCATCAACCCGCTCGCCCGGAAATTCTCGATCGCGACGATCATTTTCGCCCGGATCCACCGTGTCCTCGAATGGCTGGATGCCCTCCGGTTTGAGCAACACTTCCTCGGACGGCTTCCGGACATCGTGGCCGACGCGCTTCTACCATGGGTCGGTTTCCCGGTCTTGC
>JAZAOF010000142.1:0-9407 GCA_036228265.1 Myxococcota bacterium
TCGGCCATCGAAATGAAGCTCTTCCCGATGGCTCCCTCGAAAGAGACTTCGTACATCCGGTGGGGCGGAAAGTGCTCGACATCGCGAAACGCGTCCAACAGAGCCGCATGACCGGTGATGATGAACGACGGAATCCCCAGGAAACGCGTGGAAGCGACCGGACCCCGCTCCCGGTAGGCCCGCAACACCTCGTGAAGTTCGTTGCCCGGCATCTCGTCCAGGGCGAAATCGACACGGTCAGGATGGGGGGTCATGAAATCTCCACTCGGGCCGGGGCGCTGCCCGACCCCAGCGTAACGCCCCACCTCCGCTCCTGCCCGCGTGCCCGATCCCCAATGCCAAGCCTCCGGAACCACGCTAGCCTCGTCGAAGTCCCCAAGAACTCTTCTCGATGCAAAGGACCCCCATGTTCGAAGCCAGCGGCGATCCCCTCGTTCTCTTCTCGACACGCACCAACACGGAATTGGGTGCTCAAACCGTCTCGATTGACGACGGTTCCCTCGTTCTCGGGGGAGTGATCAAGAAGGTCACCGAATCGATGCTCACCTCCTACCCGCGCGCGATGCTGGGCAAATGGACTCCGAACCGCACCGCACTCCGCTACCCGAAAGACGAAATCGCCGACCGGCGAATCAAGAAATTCGGCACGGGTGAAGAACTCGACGTGGAAGCCGTTCTCGCGTTGGCGGACTGAACCCGTCCACCCCCCGCGCTCAACTCCGCTTGGAAAGTCCGAGCAGGTTGAGCAGCGTGCGCCAGGCGAGTTTCAGAAAACTCGACAGCGGGTTCGGGGCGAACTCCGTGGGAGCCGACACGCCTCCATCCTCCGCAGCCGTTCCACCGGGGGCGGCCACTCGCTCGAGGGCCTCGAAGAACTGTCCGGCCATTTCCTTCGTGACGCCGGAGATCATCCGCTGGCCGAGGCGCGCAATCTGTCCGCCCACCTGCACATTGGCTTCGAAGTGCACCGCCGTTCCGTCACCGTCGGGCCCGAAGTGCAGTTCCGCCTCGCCGTTGACGAAGCCGGGACCGCCCTTGCCCTCGAGTTGAAGCTTCAACCGGGAGGGTTCGTCCCTCTCAAGAATGACAACCCGGCCCTCGAAGCGGCCACTCACGGCCGGAAGCTTTAATTCGAGAGTGGCCTCGAACTGATCCGGGCTGGTTTCGTCGAGGCGCGTCAACCCGGGCGTACAGGCGCGCAGGATGGAGGGATCGTTGACGCCGCGCCAGGCGTCGGACACCGCGATGGAGATTTTTTCCCGGCCCTCGACCTTCACGAGCGCGCGCGCTCCCAGGCACGAGCCACCGCGCGCGCCGCGAAAACGCCAAGAAGATGCCCGCGGTACTCCTCCGAGGCGTGGAGATCGCCCATCGGGTCGGCTTCTTCGGCGCCAGCGCACAGGGCGGCCAGGTCGGCCCCCGGCTCGACCCCGCGAAGCCGAGCTTCCAGGCTCGCGGCCCGAAAGGGAACCGGGTTGACCCCGGTGACTCCGAGAGAGACGGTGTCGATGCGTCCCTTTCGGTCGACAACCACCTGGGCCGCCACGCCGACGACCGCAAACCCCGACGCCGGTTGGCGGAGCTTCGCGTAGGCGACGCCGGCGCGCTTGCGCTCGATGGGGAGATCGACGGCGGTCAGCACCTCGCCCGGGGCAAGGGCGCTCGTGAGCATGCCCACGAAGAAATCCTCGGCGCGAACGCTCCGCGGGCCCGAGGTCCCGACGATCTTCGCCTCGCCCTGGAGCGCGAGAAAAAGCGCCGGCCAATCGGCCGCCGGGTCGGCATGGACGAGACTGCCCCCGAAGGTCCCTCGATTTCGGACCTGGACGTCTCCAATGACCGACGCGGTTTCGCCAAACACGGGCTGCCCGCTCAAATCGGCACAGTCGACGAAGGCGGCGTGGGGAACCAGGGCCCCGACGCGAATTCCGTTGCGTTTTACATCGATTCCATCAAGGCCCGGGATGCGGCCGATGTCGACCAGCGCCGGCGGCTGGGAAAGCCGGTGCTTCATGGCCGGAACCAGGCTCATTCCGCCGGCCAACACCTTGGCCTCGGGATTCTGGGCGAGCACCCCCGTGGCCTCTTCCAGCGAGGCCGGTGCGAAGTAGTCGAAATTTTCGGGGATCACGATTTCACCCCCGCATCCCGCATCAGTCTCCACAATTTTTCCGAAGACAAGGGCATGTCGACCTGCTTGATCCCGTACGGAGCGAGGGCGTCGAGTACCGCGCTCACCAGGCACGGCGTAGAACCGATCGTCCCCAGTTCTCCAATCCCCTTGGCCCCGAGCGGATTCATGGGCGACGGGGTACAGGTCGAATCGAGTTCAATCCGCGGAAACATGGCCGCCCGAGGCATGGCGTAATCCATCAAGGTTGCGGTCAACAACTGTCCGCCCTCGTCGTAGCGAACCTCTTCGCAGAGAGCCTGCCCCAACCCCTGGACGATCCCTCCGAGACGCTGGCCGTCGGCGAGCATGGGGTTGATCACGTTGCCAATGTCATCGACGTTGACGAAACGCTCGATCTCGAGCTCCCCCGTGTCGGAGTCGATGCGGACCGTGCAAAACTGCACACCAAAGGGAAAGGTCGTTCCCGGCGGCTCGAAACGGGCCACCGCCTCGAGCCCTGGCTCTTCTCCGGGGACGGGGTCGTTCCAGAGGTGCGCCGCCATCGCCACATCCTTGAAACCCAGGGCCACTTCGGCCCCCCGCCTCATGAACAGCCCTCCCTCGAAATCGATTTCCTCTTCGCTCGTCTTCAAGAGGTGGGCCGCAATCCGCTTCGCCTTCACGACCACCTTTTGCGCGGCCATGTGAAGCGCCGTGCCCCCCACCACCAGCCCGCGGCTGCCGAAGGTTCCCACGCCATGGGTGACGCGATCCGTGTCCCCGTGGACGACCGTCACCGCCTCGATATCAATCCCGAAGGCATCTCCGACCATCTGGGCGAAGGCCGTTTCCTGCCCCTGTCCGTGGGGGGACGCGCCCGTAAAAACAGTCACCGCGCCCGTCGGCTCCACCCGCACCTCGGCGCTTTCCCAGAAACCGTGGCGAGACGCCTCTCCGGAATTCGTCGAGGGCCCTAGGCCACAGATCTCGGTGTAGGTCGCGACGCCAATACCGACAATCTCTCCTTCTGCTCGGCGCCGGTCGCGCGCGGCCAGGACTTCTTCGTAGCCAAAACAGTCGAGGGCCTTCTCCAGGGTGAGGGGATAGTTCCCCGAGTCGTAGACCGCGCCCGTGGGCGTCTCGTAGGGAAAGGCATCCGGAGCAATCAGGTTGCGTCGCCGCACTTCGACGCGGTCCAGGTCAAGTTTTGCGGCGACGGCATCCATGACCCGTTCGATGTTGTACGCCGCCTCGGGCCGACCGGCCCCGCGATAGGCCTCCGTGGCCATCGTGTTCGTGTAGACAGCGGTGATGTCCCAGGCGATCGTCGGAATCGCGTAGGGTCCCGCAGCCAGCAGTTGCGTGAAGGTCGGAATCACGGGCCCGAGCATCGACGCGAACCCGCCCATGTCTGCAATCGAGTGCCCGCGCACGGCGGTCACGACGCCCTCCTCGGTGAAAGCCGCTTCAACGGTCGCCACGTGTCCGCGACCGTGCGTCGAATTCAGCAGGTTCTCGGTGCGCGTCTCGGCCCACTTCACGGGGCAGCGGAGTTTGCGCGAAATCCACGGGAGCAGGCAATCCTCGGCGTAGGTCGGAATCTTCGCCCCGAAGCCGCCGCCTACCTCCGGCGCGATCACCCGCACCTGGATCTCTGGAATGCCCAGGCACATTGCGAGTTGCTGCTTGACGCCGTGAGGCGTCTGGGTGGAGCACCACACCGTGAGTTTCTGCGGACCCTCCTCCCACTGCGCCAACACCGCGCGCGGCTCCATGGGAATCGCGGCCACGCGGTGGTTCACGATCCGCAGGGAAACCTGCCCGTGGGCCGAGGCAAAGGCCGACTCGACCTCGGGAACGGGCTCTCCGGGAGTCGCCCAGCAGACATTTGAATCGAACCCCTCGTACACCCGGGGGGCCCCCGGTTCGAGCGCTGCCTCGGGATCGGATACCGCGGGAAGCGGGTCGATGGACACCTCCACGGCCAGCGCCGCATCCCGGGCGAGGTAACGGTCCTCGGCCACGACCACTGCGACGGGTTGACCGACGTAACGCACGACCCCATCGGCCAGCAGCGGATGGGGCTGGTACTGCATGCCTTCAAGGACCGAGGTACAGGGCGTGTCCCCGACCTGCCCGCGCAGGTCGTCAAAGGTATAGACCGCCACGACACCGGGCCGCGCGAGCGCCGAAGCCGTGCCGATCCCGGTGATTCGACCGGCCGGATACTCGCTCCGCACGAAAGCGGCGTGGAGCATCCCGTGAAGTTTCACATCGTCGGTATAGGTCGCCATCCCGCGGATCAGGCGCGGATCCTCGCGGCGCTTGATGCGCTCGCCGATCATGACCGGTTTCACGGGCATGGCTAAGCTCCTTCTCGCGAAATGCGCGCTGCGTGCTTCACCGCATCCACGATCTGCTGGTAGCCCGTGCAGCGACAGACGTTGCCCTCAATGGCGTGACGAATCTCGGCGTCGCTGGGGTCGGAGTTCTTCTCGAGCAATTCGGCCGCACTCATGATCATGCCGGGAGTGCAGTAACCGCATTGCAGTCCATGCTCCTCCCAGAAACCCACCTGGAGGGGGTGAAACGCGTCGGGTTCCCCCATCGCCTCGATGGTCTTGACTTCGAGTCCATCGGTCTGCACTGCGAACATCGTGCAACTCTTGACCGCTCGACCCTCGACATGCACCGTGCACGCCCCGCAAATCGAAGTCTCGCAACCGATATGCGTACCGGTCAGCCCCAATTCTTCGCGTAGCCAATGCACGAGCAGCGTGCGCGGAGCGACCTCGGCTTCCCTGGAAACACCGTTCACCTTCACATGGATCTTCACCGCGAGCCCCTCCTCCAGTGCTCTCCCTTCCGGACGTCCGTCGACATCACCCGGAAGGGCGATTCGAATCCTACCCCAGGGCCGGTACCGCGCCCCCCGGTACCGCGATCGAACCGTCGAAAAAACAACGTCGCGAAAGCGGGGGTTCGAAGCCCCAGGCCTCGAACCGGGCAGCGATGCTTTGGTCAGCTTCTGCGGGACAAGAACCGCACTCCCCCGGCCAGGAACGCGACCACCACCAGCGCAAGGCTCGCCGGCGAAAGTGACGGGACGGCGACCGCGGCGGGCGTGTAATCGTTCACGAAATCCGAGTAGCTCCCGATTTGCGCCTCGAGGGTATCGGGACCCACGTAAGCCAGGGAACGCCGGTCGAGAATCTCGGCCTCGCTGAAGAGCACGAGATCCATTTCGTATCCCGTGTTGAGCGCTTGCATCACGAGGTTCGCGAACAACCCCTGGAGCGTCGCGTTGGGGTGGACTCCGTCGTGGACGAACGCCCCGTCCGGGTTGCCCCCGGCCGCCGTGTCGCTCTGGCCCAGAAAAATCGGAACTCCCCCGATCACGATCTGGGATTCGGGGCTCGCGTGGGTACCGAAGATGGCCCCCGCCGCCTGGGCCAGGTCGAAAACAACGATTTCCCGGGCCTGGGCACTCGCCTGGATCTCGGCATTCAAGTCCGCGATCGCGTCGGCGACCGCCTGCCGACCCGCCACGTTGGAGAAAAAGAAGCGCACCAGGGGGGCGAGGCCGTAATCCGGGACGGTTCCAACGACCACCGGCACGCCCGTGGCGACGAGGGCATCGAGGGCGGTGTTGATGTTGGCCATTCGCGACAGGTTGTAGGCGTCGATCTGCGCCTGGCTCCAGGTCCCGTTGTAGATGCCCAGGTAGGCCGAACCCGTCGGGTAAAAGTCATTGGCGCCGATCACGACCACCACCGCCTCGATGCCTTCGGGAGCGACGAGGCCAGCAAGGCCGGTGTGTTGCCCCGCGCTCAGCATCGTGTCCGAGTTGGCTCCGGACCGAGCCCAGTTGTACTGGTTCTGGGTACGGCGGGGCTCCAACCAGGTGCCGCCCGGCTGCCCCGACGCGGCAGCCGTCGGCCCCGTGTCCACTCCCGCAAACTGGTCGAGTTGCTCCACCCAATTGGCGGCGTAGCTGCCGTAGGTCTCTTCCGCGTACTCGTCGCTCAGGCTGTCTCCGACCACGCCCAAGGTAAGCGCCGCGGCCGAATTCACCCCGCCAACGAACGCCAGCAAGGCGATCAGAATTCCCATCCGATGCAACATCTCAGCGCTCCACGTCCACGACGAACACTTCTGCTCGACCGCCAAACCCGATCCGACGCGTGAATTATACACCGTGGCGAATCGGAGATCTCGGCTTGGCGACGTCGCCGCGGCCCCGCTAGTCGAGAGCCGCGTAGACCGCCTGGAGCAACGCCCGCGGCCTCGGATCAACCAGCCACACCCCGGAGTGCATGAGGTTCATCGTGTACCCAAAGCTCATGCGGTTTTCCGGGTCCGCCTGGCCATAGGATCCCCCGGCGCCAGCGTGGCCAAAAACCCTGAAATTCGGTCCGGTGGGTTCCTCGGCGGGCGGAACCTGGAAACCGAGGCCAAATCGAGAAACCAGGGGCAGGATTCGATCCTGGCCCAGCGACTGCTCGGTGCGAGCCATCTCGATCACCTCGGGCGAAAGCACGTGCACCCCATCGAGATCTCCACCCAGAGACAGCGCCGCGTAGACGCGAGCCAACGCCGAGGCCGTCCCGTGGCCGTTGGCAGCGGGGATTTCGGCCGCACGCCACGCGCGGGTGTTGGCGTCCGTGGGCAGGAGCGGGGGGTTGATGAAGGCCTTCGCCAACATCGACTCGGGATCTTGCAGAATCAACGCGAAGAGATCGGGGCCAGCGTCCTCGGGGGGCGGGGCCTGCACGAGCGGCGAAACCCGGGGCTCGCACTCTTCGGGAAGGCCGATGTGAAAGTCGAGACCCAGGGGTTCGGCCAACTCTTCGCGAAAGACCGTCCCCAGGCTCTTCCCGGTAATCCGACGAACGACTTCGCCCACGAGAAAGCCGAAGGTCAAGGCGTGGTAGCCATGCTCTTCGCCGGGCGTCCACCAGGGCTCCTGCTCCGCAAGCGCCCGGGTCATCACCTCCCAGTCGTAGAGCGACCCGGCGGGCAGCGGCTTGCGAACCGCGACCAGCCCCGCGCGATGCGACAACAGGAAACGCACCGGAAGTTCGGCCTTGCCCGCGGCCTCGAACCCGGGCCAGTACTGCGCGACGGGCGCGTCGAGATCGAGACGGCCTTCTTCGACGAGGCGCAGCGCGCACAACGCCGTCATTCCCTTGGTGGTAGAAAACACGTTGACGAGACTGTCGCGTTGCCACGCCTCGGTGCGCGCTTCGTCACGGAACCCGGCATGGAGATCCACCACGCTCTCTCCCTCGAGGGTCACGCATACCGACGCACCGAGTTCATCCCCTCGTTCGAACGCTGCCGCGAACACGTCGCGCACCCCCATAAAGCGCGGGTCACAGTGTCCATGGATCTCGATCGCTTCCGCCACCAGGCTACTCCTCTGCAAATCGCCTGACCCAACGGTATCCCGGCGCCCATGCATCGCCAAGACCGGTTCCACGCGGTTCGAATCCGTCGGCCTTGCGGGGGAGGACTCTCTAGGTGCAGCGCTTGCGCCGAATCGCCCCCACGGTGAAGAGAGCGGCAGCCCCTGCGAAAGCCATGGAGGGTTCGGGGACGGCCACAAAGTCGACAAAAGCCCCGGGCTCACCCGATGCGAAGTCGACCTCGCGGCTCGCACCCGCGACGGTCACTTCCACCGCGGACGTGCCGGAGAAACCTGCCCCGCTGCAACTCACGATGTGGGTCCCGTCGGAAACCTCGATCGCATACCCCCCGGCCGCATTGGTGGTGTCGGACTCTTCGCCAACCGCAACAGTGACGCCCGAAAGACCTTCTCCGTCGTCGTAGAGTTCGTTGGCATTCAAGTCCGAAAAAACGACTCCCGTCACGAAGGTGTCGAGCGAATCTCCAAAACCCGAGTGCTCGAACCCGGTGTGGATCGACCACCAGTTCTTTCCGAAGTAACAGAGCGAACTCGGCTGCCCCGCGCAGACTCCCGCCGCGCCGTCATACGCGTACCCCGTGCCCACTTCGCGAAACGCCTCGTTGAATTCGCCAATGCCCAGGAGATGCTTGCGATGGCCGAGGTCGGGGATTCCGAAATCGACGATCAGACCGATCAAGGCGTTCAACGGCAAGCTGTAATCGTATGGACTGCCAGGCGGTCCGTAGCCCGCGGCGATGGCTTCGACCTGGTTCGAGTCCGGGGGAAGCAGGTAGTACGAGAACTGCTCGTAGTAGTATTGGAGCGGCAGGTCGTAGCCCGCATCGCGCACCATCTGGTTCGGCCAAAGACCCGTCGGCCCACTGTAGTGCCCGAAGTAATGGTGGGTCGCCATGTCCGTCGAGTGAAAACGCGCTGAATCCACGAGTTGCTCATTGACCGCGAGCGGCGGCTGGGGGGCGACTCCGACGAGATTCGCGGGGTTGCCGTCGCCCCCGGTGACAGTGTCGATCCCCATCTCGACCGCCCACCCGGCCGGATCGTTCCGGGCGCGGTTGATCTCGTAGATGAAGTACTGCTCTTTGTCCGTCGGTTCGGCCGCGGGCGTCGCCGACGAGATCCCCAGGGCGGCAAGCGCCAGGTACGGGGCCAACAATAAACGGGACGGCCAATTCATCACGGAGCCTCGTCGTGGAAATCCGATGGGGAAGCCTGGCCTCGCTCGGTTTCCCCCTTCGCCGGGCCCGAACTCCCTGCCCGGCTCCAGCCGTTAGTCGCTCCCGCCCTGGGAACGGTTCCGAATCCCGGGCAATTCGATGTCCACGGCGAGTTCGACATCGGCGTAGGGATCCGAGGGGTTGCCACGGCTCTCGATGTCCCGGAAACGACTCGCGGCCACGCCCGGAGTGGTGTCGTGGGGAAAGATCCAGAAGCGATCGTTGAGAATGGCATCGACAACGTCGCCCGAAACCTTTTCCGCGGGGATTCCCGCGGCCGCGATGGCCTCGCGAAGGGGGGCCAGGGTCGCCACCTGGGAGGGGAGAAGCTCGGCCCCGTCGTCGCGGTTGCGCTCGGATTCGAAGATCTGGGTATTGACGAGACTCGGGCACAAGCACGAGACACCCACCGGCGTTTCTTCGAGCTCGCGATAGAGCGACTCGCTGAGGCCCACCACCGCGTGCTTCGTCGCGCAATACATGCCCAGGCTCGAGTTCGTGGCCACACCCGCCTCGGAGGCGGTGTTCACGATATGGCCCTCCCCCGCTTCCACCAGAAGCGGAGCAAAGGTCGAGACCCCGTAGGCCACGCCAAGAAGATTCACTTCGACCGTCCAGCGCCAATCGGCCGCCGTGGTGTGGAGCATGG
>JAZAOF010000143.1:0-34328 GCA_036228265.1 Myxococcota bacterium
TGCGCTGCGAACCCGTCTCCGCGGAAGAGCTCGAGCGCGCCCGTGCCAACTTCCTGGCGACGGAGCACTTCGAACGCGAAAGCGTCTCCGGCTGCGCAACGAAACTCGGCAGCTTCCACGTCCTGGGCGGCGACTGGAAGATGGAAGACCGCTATTTCGAGCAGGTTCGCACCGCCACCCCCGAAGACCTCCAGCGCGTCGCCCAGACCACCCTCGACCTCGATCAACTCAGCGCGGGGATCATGTTGCCCGCCGCCGAGGCCGAGGCCGCCGGGATCACCCCCGAGCGAATTCGCGAGACCCTCGAAACGGCCTGCGCCCAGACACGGAGTCGTTTCGAGCCGCCGGCGCGTCGCCCGGAGGGCCAACGTGTCCACTCCTACGACTTCTCCAACGGAACCCAGCTCCACGTGCTTCCGCGCCGGGACGTGCCCGTCGTGGCCGCCCGCGCCGCCTTCCTGGGCGGGCTGCTCGCCGACACGCCGGAACGCGCGGGACTCACCCATTTTACGACGGCGCTCTGGATGCGCGGCACGCGTGCGCGCTCGGCCACGGGATTCGCGCGCGCCGTGGAAAACCTCGCCGCGGAAGTCGACAGCTTCTCGGGGCGCAACAGCATTGGGGTCGTTCTCGAAGCCACCAGCGACAAGTTGACGCCCACGCTCGATCTCTTCACCGAGGTACTGCTCGAACCCGCCTTCGACCCCGACGAACTCGAGCGCGAACGGCGCGAGACCCTGGCCGCCATCGAACGACGCAAGGATCACCTCGCGAACCGCGCCTTCCAGCTGCTCTCCAAAACGCACTACGGCTCCCACCCCTACTCGTTGCCCATGATTGGAACGGCGGAGAGCGTTGCCGAACTCGACGCAACGGCCCCCCTCGCGCTCCAGCGCGAACTCATCTGCGGCCAGAATCTCGTGATCGGCGTCTCGGGAGACGTCGACCCCGACGCCATCGCCCAGGCGCTTTCGACCCGCCTGGAGGGGCTGCCCGCGGGCCGCCGCTTCACACCCCCGGCCTTTGCGGACGCACCCGGGGAAATTCGCCGGGCGTCGCTGGCCAGCGACCGCGCCCAGAACCACCTGGTGCTTGGTTTCGCGGGGCTCACCGTGGACGACCCCGACCGGGACGCCCTCGAGGTGGTGGCCCAGGTGCTGGCCGGCCAGGGCGGGCGACTCTTCCTCGAATTGCGCGACCGGCAGAGCCTGGCCTACACGGTCAGTGCCAGCAATCTCGAGGGGCTGGCCCCGGGACTCTTCTCGGTCTACATCGCTACCGCGCCCGAAAAGACAAGCGCCGCACTCGAAGGGATCCACGAAGAACTCGAGCGCTTTTTTTCCGAGCCGCCCACCGACGACGAACTCGTGCGTTCCAAGCGTTACCTCGCCGGGAGCTTCGCCGTGGAGCAGCAGCGAAGCGCCGCTCGCGCCGCGCACCTCGCACTCGACGGGCTCTACGAACTCGGACCGGAATCGCACCTCGACTACGCCCAGCGCGTGGAGCGCGTGACCAAGGACGACGTGCTACGCGTGGCCCAGCGCGTTCTCCGCCTGGACGCCTACACCCTGGCTCTGGTGGGCGACGTCGACGCCTCCAGCGTCTAGAACCCCGGCCGTCGTTCAGGGAATCTTCGGGTTGCCGATGGCGCCGCCGTCGGTTCGGGGGTCGCTTCCTCCAAGGTGCCAACCTGTCGACGGATCGATGACGATGGCTTCGGCCGCCGACCAGTTGCGCGGTGACAACTCCACGGGGTGTCCGCAACTCCGCAGCGACGCGACCACGTCCGCGGTCGTAGCCGGCTCCACCGTGAGCGTGTCGGGGATCCACTGGTGGTGAAAGCGAGGCGCCGACACCGCCTGTTCGACGTTCATGCCGTAATCGATCACGTTGAGAATGGTGAGCAGAACCGTCGTGATGATCCGCGGCCCCCCGGGACTCCCCGTCACCATGAAGGGGCGACCGTTTTTCAAGAGGATCGTCGGCGTCATGCTCGAAAGCGGGCGCTTGAGCGGAGCTACCGCGTTGGCACCCCGGGTATCCACCAGGCCGTAGGCGTTCGGCGTGTCCGGGGCCACCGAGAAATCGTCCATCTCGTTGTTGAGCACGATGCCCGTGCCCGGCACCGTGATCCCCGAGCCGTAGGGGGTGTTGATCGTGAGGGTGATCGCGACTGCGTTGCCGAGCGCGTCGGTGACCGACAGGTGCGTGGTTCCCGCATCGTCGGCGGGAAGCCCCGGTGCCTCCACTTCGGCGACCGCGTCGCGGCAGTCAAAACTCCAGGGCGAGGCCTGGAAACGGCCGGGGTTCACGCGGGATCGTTGTTTTTTGCCGTAGGCCTTCGAGATCAGCCGCTCGACGGGAACCTCGACAAAATCCGTGTCGCCCAGGTACGCCGCGCGATCGGCAAAGGCGAGTTTCATGGCCTCGGCAATCACGTGGAGGCTCGCGGAACTGCCCGCACCGCGGGGGGCCAGTTCGAACCCCTCCACGATGTTCAGCATCTCCAGCAGCGCCACGCCGCCCGAGGACGGCGGCGGAAACGAATGGACTTCGACGCCGCGGTAGCTTCCCGAGACGGGCTTGCGCCACGCCACGCGGTAGTTCGCCAGGTCTTCAGCAGTAAGGATGCCGCCGCGGCGCTGCACCTCGGCGGCGATCTTTTCGCCGAGAGGTCCACCGTAGAAGACCGGCGCTCCCTTCTCGGCGATGCTGCGCAGGCTGCCCGCCAGGTCTTTTTGCACCAGGCGATCGCCCGCCTCGGCCTGCTCGGACGGCGCTGGAAACTGGACACGGGCCGTCTCTGGAAACGTCTCGGCAGAAAGCGCTCGGCTCATGCGGTTGATCATTGCGGCACTGCGAGGGCCCAGCGCAAAGCCCTCCTCGGCCAAAGCGATCGCCGGTGCCATCACCTGGGCGAGGGGCAGCGTTCCATACTTTTTTTGAACCTCGACCAGGCCGGCCACCAACCCCGGGGTCGCCACCGCGAGCGCACCCCAGAGCGAAGCGCGCTCGGGGACTCCCTCGGCGACATACATATCGCGGGTGGCCGCCGCGGGGGCCGTCTCGCGGGCGTCGACGGCGAGCACCTCCCCGCTGGCCAGGCGGATCAACAGGAAACCGCCGCCGCCGATTCCCGCCGAGTAGGGTTGGGTCACCCCCACGGCAAAGGCCGTGGCCACGGCGGCGTCGATGGCATTGCCCCCAGCGGCGAGGATCGAAGCCCCGGCCTCGGCGGCATCCAGGGATGAACTCACCACCATGCCCTTCGGCCCGTAACCCGGCGCCCGCGACGCCCCAAAGGTGCCCGGCGCGGCGAGGAGTGCGAGCATGCCCAGGAGAAGCGCGACGGACGGCACGCGACGAAAACGAGAAGAGGGTTGCGACATGCAACGACGCTATCACACGAAACGAGCGACCCGTCGACGGGCGAGTCGGGCCCGGGCGTGCGCCCTCGCCTGCGGTCTCGGGGTCGCACTCGCCGCAGCCTGCGGAGGCGAAGAGCCCCCCGACCAATCCCCCGCCGCCGCGGCGGACTTCCGCTGGCCCGAGGGCCCCCGCGCCACGGCGGTGATCACCACCCGCGACCACGGAGAAATCCGCTTCGCCCTCTACCCCGAACTCGCGCCGGTCACGGTGAGCCAGTTCGAAAAACGAGCCGGCGACGGCTTCTACGACGGAGTGACCTTCCACCGGGTGATCCCGGGCTTCATGATCCAGGGCGGCGACCCGCTCTCGCGGGACAACGACCCCCGAAACGACGGCCAGGGCGGACCGCCCGGCCCTCCCCTCCCCGACGAGTTCAGCGCGGCCCCCTTTTTACGGGGCACCGTGGCCATGGCGAACACGGGGCGACCGGATTCCGGGGGCAGCCAGTTTTTCATCGTCGACAGCGAAACGCACGACCTCGACGGCCAGTACAGCCTGTTTGGCCGGGTGACCGAGGGGCTCGAAACCGTGGACGCCATCGCCGCCGTCCCCACGGACGTGGGCGGGCGCTTTGGCCCGGCCCACCGGCCGATCGAGTCCGTGGTGATCGAGCGGATCCGGATCGAGCCGGCAGAACCCGGCGAAACCAGCGACCCCACCCGCTAGCCCAGCGCGCAACCCCGGGCTACCCTGCGCGCTCCGGTGGCCCGGTAGCTCAGTCGGTAGAGCACCGCACTGAAAATGCGGGTGTCGACAGTTCGATTCTGTCCTGGGCCACCACCCCTCCGCCTCTCTCCGTCCGAGTTCAGTTTGCTTGGCCCTTGTCGGATACGGACCGTGCTTCCGACAAGCGCTCGTATTCTTTGAAGAAGCGATTGGCGGACCAGTTGGACAAGAGGCTCGGAAAGAAGCGGTCGAGCCAGCGAAAGATCCGCCAGGCCCTGGGCAGGATGATGATCTCGTCGTTGGCCGCCACGCGCTTGAGCGCCGCCGCGGCAAAGGCATCGACGTTCATGGCTCGGCTGCGATCGAGCTCGGCCTCGGTGGGCGGGGCCAGGCCTTGGCCGGAGAACTTGCCGTAGACGCCGCCGTCGTTGAGGATCTCCGTCCGGATGACACCCGGACAGAAAGCGCTGACACGGACCCCGCGCCGAGCCCCCTCGACTCGCATCGAGCGGCTGAGGCCCACGACCGCGTGCTTGGTCGCCGAGTAGGAAGAAAGCCCCGGCGTCGCAAGCAGCCCGGCCATCGAAGCCGTGTTCACGATGTGACCGAAACCCTGTTCGAGCATCACCTTGTAGACCGCGTGGGCCCCGTAGACGACTCCCATCAGGTTGACGTCGACGATGTACTGCCAGTCTTCGATGGACTGCTCCTCGAAGAACCCGGCAATACCGATGCCCGCGTTGTTGAAGAAATAGTCGATGCGCCCCTCGCGGCTCACGACGCCTTCGACGACCGCGTCATAGGCCTCGCGGTCGCGCACGTCGAGTTCCACCGGCCGGGCGGCGGAGCCCAGGCCCTGGGCCACCGACTCGACCAAGTCGCGCTGCCGGTCGGCCAGCACCACGGAAGCGCCCTGGGCCACCAGCGATCGCGCCAGGGCGGCGCCAATCCCCGACGCCCCTCCCGTGATCAACGCCACGCCACCGGTATAGGTTCGCAGTTGATTGGATGAATTCTCGGCCATCGGTTCTCCGCAATGAATAGGATGGGGGGGTTCTGGGCCGCCCTAGCCTATCGCGTCCAGCGGCAGACGTGGAGGCCGCCGGGCGCGCCCCTTCGGAACGGTCCGGGCACTCCGGTGCGCCGGAGCGGGGGGGGTCGTATGGTTCGTGGGTCGGTCCAGCTAGCAAAAGGGAGAGCCAGCGAATGTACGTGGGGATCGACCTCGGCACCTCCGGGGTGAAAGCGACGCTTGTCGACGACACCGATCGCGTCGTGGCGAGCGGGAGCGCTCCGCTCGACGTATCGCGCCCCCGACCCCAGTGGTCCGAGCAAGATCCCGCCGACTGGTGGCGGGCGACTTCGAGTGCCGTTGCCTCGCTCCGCGAAAAGACCAACCTGGGAGCGGTCCGCGGCGTCGGCCTCTCGGGCCAGATGCACGGGGCGACGCTTCTCGACAAATCCAGCACCGCGCTGCGCCCGGCTATCCTGTGGAACGACAACCGCAGCACCGAGGCGTGTGCGCAACTCGAAGCCCGGGTGGAGGATTTCCGCGCGATCTGCGGCAACCTGGCCATGCCGGGATTTACCGCGCCGAAATTGCTCTGGGTGCGCGAGCACGAACCCGAGATCTTTGCCCGCGTGCACCGGGTGCTGCTGCCGAAAGATTTTTTACGCCTGCAGATGACGGGCGACTGCGCCACCGACCTCGCCGACGCCTCGGGCACGCTGTGGCTCGATGTCAAGGAGAGGGACTGGTCCGAGACCCTCCTCGACGCCTGCGGTCTCTCCCGGGAGGCGATGCCCAAACTCTTCGAGGGCTCTGAAGTCACCGGCACCCTGCGCCCGGAAATCGCGGAAGCCTGGGGCATGCCCCGGGTGCCCGTGGCAGCAGGCGGGGGCGACCAGGCCGCGGGGGCCATTGGCGCGGGAGTCATCGAACCCGGCGAGGCTTCGCTGGCCCTGGGAACCTCGGGCGTGCTCTTCGTCGCCGGCGATCGATTTCGCCCGTTCCCGGAACGCGCGGTTCACGCCTTTTGCCACGCGCTGCCCGATCGCTGGCACCAGATGTCGGTGATCCTGAGCGCCGCCAGTTGCCTTTCCTGGGTGACCCGGCTGACCGGGGCGCGGGACGAGGCCGCGCTTCTGGGTGAGATCGAAGCGGTGGATCGCCCGGCGGATCGGCTGCTCTTTCTGCCTTACCTCTCGGGCGAACGTACCCCCCACAACGATGCCCGGGCCGCGGGCGTGTTCTACGGCCTCCGCCACGACACGGACCGCGCCGAACTGGGGCGCGCGGTGCTCGAAGGCGTCGCCTTCGCCCTGGCCGACGGCCAGCAGGCCCTCGTGGATTCGGGCACGGTGATCGGCGAAGTGAGCGTGATCGGCGGGGGCGCGCGCAGCCCACTCTGGGGCCGCATCCTCGCTTCCGCGCTGGGCCGTCCCCTCGCCACTCGTTCCGGCGCCGAAGTGGGGCCCGCCCTGGGCGCGGCGCGGCTGGCTCGAATGGCCGTCACGGGCGAAGCTCCCGAGTCCGCCTGTTCCAAGCCCCCGGTCTCGCACATCGCCGAACCCGACCCCGCTCTCTCGGACCTCTACTCCGAACGCCTCGCCACCTTCCGAAGACTCTACGCCAACCTCCAAGGAGAATGGTCATGACCGACCCCTTCTTTCCTTCCGTCGATGCCATCGCGTTCGAGGGCCCCGAAACCGACAACCCCCTCGCCTTTCGCTTTTACGATCGCGACCGCGTCGTGCTCGGCCGCCGAATGGAGGACCACCTGCGCCCCGCGGTCTGCTACTGGCACACCTTCAGCTGGCCCGGGGACGACGTCTTCGGCGACGGAACCTTTGAGCGCCCGTGGATGCAACCCGGCGACGCGATGGAGCGCGCCCGGGAAAAAATGGCGGTGGCCTTCGAATTCTTCTCCAAGCTCGGGGTTCCCTTCTTCTGCTTTCACGACCGCGACGTAGCGCCCGAGGGAGAAACGTTCGCCGAAAGTCGGGCGAACTTCGCCGCGCTTCTCGACGATCTCGAACGCCACATGGAGGAATCGGGCGTCGGGCTGTTGTGGGGCACCGCGAACCTCTTTGGACACCCGCGCTACGCCGCCGGAGCCGCAACCAACCCCGACCCCGATGTATTTGCGTGCGCGGCGGCCCAGGTGGCACAGGCCCTCGACGCCACCCACCGGTTGGGCGGCGCCAACTACGTTCTCTGGGGCGGGCGCGAGGGCTACGAGACACTGCTGAACACCGATCTCCAACGCGAAAGCGATCAACTGGGGCGCTTCATGCAACTCGTAGTCGAACACAAGCATCGAATCGGCTTCGAGGGCACCCTGCTGATCGAGCCGAAGCCCTACGAGCCCACCAAGCACCAATATGACTTCGACGTGGCCGCCGTGTACGCGTTTCTCCAGAAGTACGAACTGGTGGACGAAATCCGCGTCAACATCGAAGTGAACCACGCGACGCTGGCCGGGCATAGCTTTCAACACGAAATCGCCTCGGCGATTGCCCACGGAATCTTCGGCAGCGTCGATGCCAACCGCGGCGACCCCCAACTGGGTTGGGATACCGACCAGTTCCCGAACAGCGTCGAAGAAATGGCGCTGGCCCTTTACGAGATCCTGAAGTCCGGCGGACTGGCGACCGGGGGGTTCAACTTCGACGCCAAGCTGAGGCGCCAGAGCCTCGATCCGCTGGACCTGTTTCACGCGCACGTGGGCGGGCTCGACACGCTGGGGCACGCGCTGCTGTGCGCCGCGCGCCTGCTGGAGGAAGGTCGGCTCAGCGAGGAAATCGATCGGCGCTACCGCGGCTGGGAGGGCGACCTCGGCGGGCGGATTCTCGCCGGCGAGTCCAGCCTCTCGGACCTCGCCGAGCACGTGGCCCAGCATGGCACCGATCCTCGGCCCGTCTCCGGGGGACAGGAACGGCTAGAAAACCTCGTGCGCTCCTCCCTCGGATCGCGGTAGAAACCCGGCGACAAGGAACCCACCCCATGAGCGAAATCGAAAACCGCATCGACACCCTGCTCTCCCAGATGACCCTCGAGGAAAAGGTCGCCCAGTTGACCTCGGACTTTCCCATCCTGGCGGGACGCCCGGGCGACCTGGAGGCCGCCAAGGAGGATCTCGCCCTGGGTATCGGGCAACTGACGCGCCCCATTAGCTCGGCGCTCTTTGGCCCCGCGGAAGGAGCCGACCTGGTCAACGCCTGCCAGCAATTTCTCACCGAAGAAACGCGCCTGGGCATTCCGGCCATCGCCCACGAAGAAGCGCTCTCGGGCCTCCAGGTAAAGGGAGCCACGCTCTTTCCCCAGGCCATCGGCCAGGGTTCCAGCTTCGATCCAGGGCTGGTCGAGCGCATGGCCGCCGTGATCCGCCGGCAGAAGCGGGCCGTGGGCATCCGCCACGTGCTTTCCCCCAACGTCGACGTCGTGCGCGACGCGCGCTGGGGACGAGTCGAGGAATGCTACGGCGAAGACCCGTATCTCGTGGGAACGATGGGGACCGCCTACGTGCGGGGGCTCCAGGGCGAAAATCTCGCCACCGGATGCATCGCCACGCCAAAGCATTTCCTGGGCTACTCGGCACCCGAGGGCGGACGCAACCAGGAACCGGTCCACGTGGGACCGCGCACGATGCGCGAAGTCTTCGGCGTTCCCTTCGAAATGGCCATCCGCGAAGGCGGAGCCCACGCGGTGATGAACTCCTACAGCCAGATCGACGGCGTCCCCGTGCAACGCTCGCGGGAAATTCTTACGGACCTGCTGCGCGACGAATACGGCTTCGAAGGATTGCTGGTTTCCGACTACTACTCGATCACCCAGCTTCACAACCGGCACTTCACCGCCGCCGATGCCCGGGAAGCCGCTGTCCAGGCCGTCGAAGCGGGCATGGACACCGAACTCCCCCATCGATCTTCCTACGGTCCCCCGCTGGTGGAGGCCGTTTTAGCGGGCGAGGTCGACGAAGCCACCGTCGATGGTTTCGTTCGACTCGTGCTCTCCTACAAGATTCGCCTGGGGCTCCTCGACAACGCCCAGGTCGACGCGAGTGCGGCCCTGGCCGCCTTCGACACCGCCGAGGACCGCGCCCTGGCGCGCGAATTCGCCGCCCGCTCCATCGTGCTCCTGCGCAACGCGCCCGGCCCGGACGGACGCCCCCTGCTGCCCCTCGCTCCCGGGCTTCGTTCGATCGCGGTCCTGGGACCCAACGCCGACCGCGGCGAGGGACTCCTCGGCGACTACAGCTACCCGGTGCAGATCGAGTCCATCGCGCGCCTCACCGGCGACGACCCGACCATTCGCGAGAGGCTCCAGGTCGGCGGTGGCACCCCCATCGTCACGGTGCGCGAGGGCGTCGCCTCGGCCTTTCCCGAAGCCGAGATCCGTTACGCCCCGGGCTGCGGGATCGAGGATGGAACACCCGAGGACATCGCCGAAGCCGCCGCGCTGGCGTCCGGCTGCGAGGTGGCCGTCGTTGTCGTGGGCGATCAATCGGGGATCCTGGGCTACGGGACCGTGGGCGAGGGAAACGACGGCGCCACGCTGGCGCTCCCCGGGCTTCAGCGCCAACTCGTCGAGGCCGTCGCCGCCACCGGCACTCCCACGGTGGTGGTTCTCACCAACGGGCGCCCCTTCGTGCTCGACTGGATGGTCGAGACCGTGCCCGTCATCGTGGAGGCGTGGTTCCCCGGCGAGGAAGGCGGCCACGCCATCGCCGACATCTTGACGGGGCGCATCAACCCCGGGGCCAAGACCTGCGTCACGTTTCCACGACACGTGGGCCTCCAACCCTTCTTCTACAACCACAAGCCGATCCGCGACACCTACACCGACACCACGATTACGCCTGTCTTTCCTTTCGGTCATGGCCTGAGCTACACGACGTTCGAATACAGCGACCTCGCTCTTTCGGACGCACGAATCCCCACCGACGGACGCGTGGAGATTCGATGCCACGTAAAAAACACCGGGGAGCGCGCGGGCGACGAAGTCGTGCAGCTCTACATCCGCGACCGCGTGGCATCGACGAGCCGACCCGTGTTGGAGCTCAAGGGTTTTCTTCGCCTTTCCCTCGAGCCGGGGGAGTCCCGCCAGGTGTCCTTCGACCTGTCGACGGACCGACTGGCGTTCTACGACCCCGATGCCGGCTGGATCGTCGAGCCCGGGGCCATCGAGATCGCCATCGGCGCTTCTTCTTCGGACCTTCGACTGCGCGACGAGATCGAACTGGACGGACCGGTGCACGTCGCCGGCCCCCGTCGCGAACTGGTCACGCCCGTCATCGCGAACTAGCCGCCCCGGGCAGCGTCAGCGGCCCGATTCTCCGGCCACGATCTCAACGTAAACGCCCGTCCAGCCGTTGTCGACGAGCAGCTTTGTCATCGCCGCACGCACGTCGGCGTACTTCGCCTCGAGGGCCGCTTCGGCCACCGCGATGGTGGGATCCCCGGGAGCAAGAATCCTGGCCCGTGCCGCGACGGCGGGGCCCGTGACCTCCCCGCTCTCGGTGCAGGGGGCCACGGTCACCGCTGCATCGCGCTCGATGCGTTCGAGTTTCTTGAAGTGGCTCGCGGTTCGCACATAGAGGCGACCGCTCACCTCGGCAAACCAGATCGGGGTCGGAATGGGTTCGCCGTTGGCGCGGAAGGTCGCGAGGCTCATGTGGCGCTCGCCGACCAGGGAAGAAAACGCACTCATCGTCCAGGCACCGCGACCGCTAGTCTTCCCCGACCAGCAGGTCCCGCGCATCTCCCCAGGCGACCCCGCGACCTTTTTCGCGGCGTTCCTTTTCGTGTTCTTCGATGGAATTCCCGATCGCCTGGCGGAGGTCCCCCACGACGCGATCGCTGTTTTCCCGGAACCATTCGAGGCTCTCGGCGCGGTTGCGGTTGGCATCCCGGAGCGCCGGCATGACGTACCGCGCGAAGAGATCGAAACTTTTCGCCGTCTTCTCAGGACTCGCACAATCGTGCGCCAAGATCATGAAGGCACCAAAGCCCCCGGAACGCTCCTGGAGGTTCCGAATCTGCTCGACGGCGTCGTCCGGCGTTCCAATGATGGCGCGCCCCAGCAACGTGAGGCCGTGCTCGCGCCATTGCTCGATGGCGGCTTCCACCGTGTGGCTGAAGGGAAGCGTCTCGTTGCCGAGCCGTTCGAAGTAGCGAACCAGCTTGAGCAGCCCGTACTCCATGTCGCGTTCGGCCTCTTCACGGGTCTCCGCCAGGTGCATCGGAGCCACCAGTCGCCAGTTGCGGCGATCCACGTCGCGGTCGTTCTCCTTCGCCATGGCTTCACACACTTCCCAGTGCAGGGGAAGCGCGTCGAAGCCCTCGGCGCTGGTCGCGGCCATCGAGAGCATCCCGATGCCGAAGGTCCCCGCCGCCCGCGGACCCGAGGGCGAGATCGCCGCGGCCACGGCCATTTCCACCCTCGGGTGGGAATACGGGCCGAGTTGAACGCGCGCATCATTGAGTTCGAACCAATCGGTTTTGCCGGTCACCGTCTCCCCGGCCAGGAGCGGGAGCAGGACCTCGAGCGACTCGTTCATGCGGCGTCGCTGGGTCGCCACGTCGATCCCCATCATGTAGGCGTCCGAGGGCAACTGTCCGGGGCCCACCCCGAAGAGAACCCGGCCACGCGTCTGGTGATCGAGCTGGGTGATCCGGTCGGCCACCATCAGGGGGTGGTGATAGGGCAGCGACACCACGCCGGTACCGAGGCGAATCCGTTGCGTGCGTTCGGCCGCCGCCGCGATGAAGAGTTCCGGCGAGGCGATGGTCTCAAAGGAGGCCGAGTGGTGTTCGCCGACCCAGAGTTCGTCGAATCCCAGCGCGTCGAGATGAACCGCCAGGTCCAGGTCGCGGTGGATCTGCAGCGTCGGACTCTCGTCGTCGGGGTGGTAAGGGGCCAGGAAGACCCCGAAGCGAAGCGGTTCGGACATGGGTCTACCTTATCAGTCGAAACGCGCCCCACAAAGTCGGCCCGGCGGGCACGGCCAATCCGCAGCCGGGGGGCTTTTCTCGCGGCCGCGCCCATGCCATGCTCTGCTTTGCATGGATCTTGAAGGCCAAAACTGCATCGTGACGGGCGCCACCTCCGGGATCGGGGAGGCCACCGCGCTCACCCTCGCCGCCCAGGGCGCCCGGGTGGGAATCCTGTGTCGCGACCCGGCCAAGGGCGAACAGACGCTCGAGAAAATCCGCACCGAAACCGGCAACGAAAACCTGCAGCTGTTCATGGCCGACCTCGGTTCCCAGGCCCAGGTACGGACCGCCGCCGCCGAGATGCTGGACGCCTTCGACCGCATCCACCTCCTCGTGAACAACGCGGGGCTCGTCAACTGGAGCTATTCCGAGACCGAAGACGGCATCGAAACGGTCTGGGCGGTTAACCACCTCGGTTATTTTCTCCTCACCCGACTCCTCCTTGACCGCCTGCGCGAAAGCGCTCCCGCGCGTATCGTGAACGTGGCCTCCGACGCCCACAAGTTCGTGGGTGGAATCGAATTTGACGACATCGGCCACCGGGAAAATTTTCGCTCGATGCGCGTCTACGGCCACTCGAAACTCGCCAACATCCTGTTTACCCGAGAACTGTCCCGGCGCCTCGAAGGCACGGGCGTGACGGTAAACGCCGTCCATCCCGGTGCGGTCGCCACCGGCCTCGGGCAGAACAACGGCGGTTGGGCGCGGGCCCTCACGGGGTTCCTCGGCGTCTTCTTCAAGAACGCCGACCCGGGGGCGGCGACTTCTCTTCACGTGGCCACGTCGCCCAGGCTCGAAGGGGTGAGCGGTCGCTACTTCGCCAAGTCGCGCGAAGCCCGGATCTCGAAAGCGGCGGCGGACGACGCGGTCGCCGAGCGGCTGTGGCGCCTCAGCGAGGACATGACCGGCCTCGATCCCCTGGGTTAGTTAGGATGGGGCCCACCCCAAGGAGACGAACCCATGGCCTCCCCCGAACCCGGCCTCAAGATTCCCCAACCCTCCTCGTCGGAAGACGCGTCCCCCCTGTCGCAGGTTCTGCTTCGCGACGTCGCCATCGTGGCCGCGGCCCTATCGCTTTTTGCCGCCGCCGACAGTTGGCACCAAGTGAGCGGTGGGCTGCTCTCGGGAACCGTCGCGCTGATCGACGGGCTCCTCGTCGGATTGGGGGTCGCCGCCCTGGTCCACGAATGGGGACACTTTGCCGGAGCGAGACTCTCGGGGGGCACGGCACCGCTGCGCCCGTTCGCGGGTTTTCTGCCGCTCTTTGATTTCGACTACGCGAACAACAGCCCAACCCATTTCCAGGCCATGAGCATCGGCGGCAACGTCGGGCACTGGCTGGTCTTCGGGATCTTCTTTTTCGGATTTCCGCTCTCGAGCCTGGGCCAGGTGGCCCTCGCGAGCAGTGCCTTCGGCTTCTGTGTCTTTGCGAGCAGCATCGAGTTCCCGGTGATCCGACACGCCGCGGGCGGTCTTTCCGGACTGGAAGCCCTGTCGAAGATCCCGCGCGATTTTGTCAAGCGAAACGGCCGCTACGGATTGATCGCCGCACTCATCGCGTTCGTCGTTCTCTAGAATTCCTCGCCAGAGCAAGACGACGACCGCAGAGCACCGGATCAATCGTCCGCCGGCTTGTCCTCGTTGCCCATCTTTTCCCAGACCATGTTGGGTTCGACTTCGAGACCCAGCAGGGTGAGCGGGTGCTCGCGGTGGACGTGCCCCATCACGTTCTGGTAGAGCGAGTAGCCGGCGAGTTCCTGCAAGCGCCGCGGGTACTCCGCCAAGACCTCGGGCGGCGTGCCGAGCATCAGGTTCTGCTGCTGACGGCACCAACCGGCGACAAACTGCAGGGAAAGGCCGTAGCGTTCTTCGCTCGCCGTGGTGTTGGATCCCCCACCGTGCCAGGTCGAGCCGTGGAGAACGAGCACGCTGCCCGCCGGCATCTCGGCAGCGATCGAGTCGTGAGGCTCCCCGGGTCGTGGCATTTCCGGATGAAGGTGGGAGCGCGGTACGAATTGGGTGGCGCCGTTTTCGGCGCGAAAATCCGTGAGCGCCCAGAGCGTCGTGGCGAGCGTCGGGATATGCGGGCGCGGAAGCGTGATCATGCCGTCGTCGGCGTGGAGCAACTGCGGGGTTTCTCCCGGGCCGATGTGCATCGAGGTCGTACCGGAAAGCAAGAAGTCGACCCCCAGGATGGCCTCCATCCACGACAGGAGGCGCTCGTCGAGTACGACCTCGCGAAAACGCGGGCTGCGCTGGATCAGGTCGAACACCCGCCGCGTGCAAAAACCCTCGAAATCGTTCTTGCCCAACGCGATGTCGAAGTCGCGTTCCACCCGGCCGACTTCTTCGACGAGCTCTCCGCAGACCTCGGGCGAGAGGACATCGGTCACGATGGCGTAGCCCTCTTCGCGGACGGCCTCCGCCACGCACTCGGCGAGCGCCGGGCTGCTGGCCTCGAAGACTGCGGTGGTCGCTGCGACTTCCATTCTCTAAACCCTAGGGCGTGACCCATCCGCTCGACAACCCCATTTGGCACGCACTGGGCGGCCCTCTCGCTCGCCTGGGCCACGCGGATCCGGCAGGTCGCGTGCGGCGATTCGACCCCGACGTCTCGATTTTCGGAGCCGTCGACCGCCTCGATGAGAGCGCCTGGCAGGCCCTGGCCGAGAGCACGGGCCTCGGGGGCGCGGTCTTCCTCTTTCGAGACGAGGTCGCCGCCCCGCCCCGGGGTTGGAAGGAAATCTACCGGGCCCCCACCCTCCAGATGGTGGCGGGCGAGATCGCCGAAGCCCCGGAAATCAACATCGAAACCCTCAGCGAAGACGACCTCGAAGAAATGCTGGTGCTGACGAAGCTCACCGAGCCGGGCCCCTTCCTGCCCCGCACGCGAGAGCTCGGCACCTACGTCGGCGTTCGCCGCGGTGGGCAACTCGTCGCCATGGCGGGGGAGCGCTTTCAACTCAAAGGCTGGAGCGAAATCTCGGCCGTGTGTACGCACCCCGATGCGCGCCGCCAGGGACTGGGGGCGGGGCTCACCCTCTGGATGGCGCAGCAGATTCGCGCTCGCGGAGATGAAGCCTTCTTGCACGTGGTCGAAGAGAACGAGAACGCCCGCCGCCTCTACGAGGCCATCGGCTTCACCCTACGCCGCAAAGTGGATGTCGTCGCCGCGGTGTGGGAAGGACACTCCACAAAGAAGGCCTGAATCCCGAGAGATGCGCCCTTCGAATGCCGCCGCCACGACGCATGGCTATACTCCGGGGCTGGGTCCGTTCCATTCGATCGAATCGACAGGAGTCCAGGCCATGGTCGCAGCCACCGTCGAACCGCAATCCTCCTTTGCGCAGCCGCTCAACCTGTCGGACCGGGATTTCGTGGAAAACAAGAGCGACTACTTCGCCTGGATGCGCGAAGAAGCCCCCGTGTGCCGAGCCAAGATCAGCGTGATGAAAATTTTCCTCGTCTCCCGCTACGAGGATTGCGTGCAGTTGCTTCGCGATGAGCGGTTCGTACGCAATCGCTCGACGGCCACCGGGGGAAGCCGGCTTCCCTTCCCCCTGCCCAAGGTCCTGTCGATGATCATGCGCGACAGCATGATCTACGCCGACAACCCGCAGCACGCGCGACTCCGAGGCCTCGTGAACAAGGCTTTCACGGCCCGCTCGCTCGTGCCCATGGAAGGCCGGGTCGAAACCGTCACCGCGGAACTCCTGGACACCATGAAGGGCCAGGGCCAAGTCGACCTCCTCTCGGCCTACGCCACCCCCATCCCGAGCACGGTCATCGCCGAGATGATGGGCGTGTCGATGGAGGCGATTCCCCGGTTCCAGGGTTTCATGAAGACGCTGACAGAAGGCTTCAGCGGATGGAAGATCCTCCGGACGTTGCTCTGGGACCTTCGCAGTACGGGAGGCTTCATCCAGGAACTCGTCGAAGAAAAACGCCGCAACCCCGGCAACGACCTGCTCTCCGAAATCATCCAGGTCGAGGAAGATGGCGACTGCCTGACGGACGACGAGGTCATGAGCATGGTGTTCCTGCTGGTCGTGGCCGGCTTCGAAACCACCTCGCACCTGGTCACCAACTCGGTCGCCACGTTCTTGCAAAACCCGGCGCAACTGGAACGCTTTCGCGCGGAGCCTTCGCTCGCGGATTCGGCGATCGAAGAGTGCTTGCGCCACAGCGGTCCCGTCCACTCGACCAAGCCCTTCTATGCCCGGAAGGATGTCGAGTGGCACGGCGTTTCGATCCCGAAGGGCTCCATGGTGATGCCCTGGCTCGGTGCGGCCAACCGCGACCCGGAGGTCTTCGAGGATCCCGAGACCTTCGACATCGGCCGCTCCCCCAACCGCCACCTGGCCTTCTCCCAGGGGCTTCACTTCTGCCTGGGCGCCTCGCTGGCCCGGATGGAAACTCGCGTGGCGCTCACGCGTCTTTTCGAGCGCTATCCGAACCTCCGACTGGCCGTGCCCGCGGAAAACCTCGACCGGTCCGCCATGCCCGGCTGGCACCGCCTGAACGCGCTCCCCGTCCAGTTGGACTGAACGACCGGCTATTGCGGAAGCACCGCTCAGACGGGCCTTGAGACCACCTCGATCGGGCATCCCTCGGCAATGTCGCCCGCCTCGATCACCTTCCAGTAGACGCCGCGCCGATTTTCGGCCCGGGTCGCCTTCTCCTGTACGAAGCGCAGGGCATCCTGCCCGAAACGATCCTTGAACTTGAGGCAGCCGTCGTGGGGCTCCGGGGTCATTTCCACCAGCGCTCCGCCCACCCGGAGGCGGGTGCCCGCCGGCAGGTTCGCCGCCGAGACGTCGAGATCGACGAAGAGTTGGTCGCCGGCCAGGGTCACCGACTGCTCGGCGGCCAGGAGTGAAGCGATATCAATGCGGATCACCGCCAACTGGGCGTCGATCTTGCGCGGCGGGCGACGATTCCAGCCGTCTCCCGGCAGGCCTTCCTCGGGCGTGAGACGCGCCGAGGAGAGCGTCTCGCGGTGACCGTCGGGGTGTCGGCGGACGATCCGCTCGAGGGTCCCCCGATCCGAGGGCGGCGTCGACAGTGCGGCAAAGCCCGCTTCGATCTCCGCGAGCGAGCGATACTCGGCGGGATCGCCCTTCGGGCCGTAGGCTTCGAATTCGAGTTCGGACACGCTTGTTCTCCTTTCGCCCCGGTTGGACTCCGGAGGCTCCAATCGGTTCCCGTGCAATCCCGAACCAAGGAGAACCCGTGCGGCGCAACCCTTCTTCCTAGGCTGCGGCGGGCTGGGCCCCCCGAATGAGGCGGCCCGGGCGGGCCCCCGTGTCCTTGCCGTTTTCGCGGGTCACCTCGCCTGAAACGATCGTGTAGTCGTACCCCTCGGCCTCCTGGAGTAGTCGCCGACCGCCCGCCGGAAGATCGTGGTCGAGGCGGGGCGAGCGAAGCGCCAGGTTTTCGAAGTCGATGACGTTCAGATCGGCTTTCTGACCGACCTCGAGGGTACCCCGGTCTTCTAGTCCAAAGAGGCGGGCCGTCTCGCGACTTTGCTTCTGCACAACCCACTCGAGTTCGAGTTTCTCCCCCCGCGAACGATCCCGTGCCCAGTGCGTCAGCAGGAAGGTGGGAATCGACGCGTCGCAGATCATTCCACAGTGCGCCCCCCCGTCCGAGAGCCCCGAAACACCGTAGGGGTGCGTGAGTTGCTCGCGAATCGCCTCGCAATCCCCCGCTGCATAGTTGAAGACCGGCATCAACAACATCGCTCGGCCGTCCTGCTCGAGAAAGAGATCGTAGAGAAGCTCGAGAGGATCGACGCCGCGCGATTTGGCTATCGCCGTCACCGTCTTGTCATCGGTGGGCTCGTAATCCGGCGGGTCGCCGAGCACGTAGATCTTGTCGAGAGATTCCCTCACGATGAAGGACATGCCGTCGAAGATGTTTCCCTCCTCGGGCGGCAAATCGTCTTCGGAGAGGATCGCCGCCTTCACATCGGGGTCCCGGAGCCGGGAGGCGAGTTCTTCGAAGGAGGAGGTCTTCTCCTGGAGCGCCTTGAAGGTCGGGCGCTTCGCGAAGGCGTGATAGGTCTGCAGGCCAATCAGGAGTCCGAAGGGCCGACCGGAAATCTGCGGCCGCAGGTTGGCTCCTTCCGCGGCGGCTTCGATCGACTCGTCCATGATCTCGCGCCAGAGGTCCGGCTCGGTCATGTTCTGGACCAGGGCGAAGGTGACCGGTCGCCCGATCTCCGCCGAAAGTCGGCGCATCCAGTCGACTTCCTTCCGAGCGTTGACGAGATCCTGCCCGTCCGCACCCGCTGGAGCCAGTTCGAATACGCCGGTCCCGGCGTCCTTTAGCGCGTAGCCCAGCCCGTAGAGTTCGTCCTCGGCCGCGAAGGTGCCCGGGACAGGTTCTCCGTCCATCGCACGGTGGCCCAGGACGCGACTCGTGCTGACTCCCAGCGCACCCGCTTCGACCGCCTCGCGCACCAACCGGCGCATGGCGGCGATGTCTTCGGGGGTCGCCGGCTCGTTTCGGGAACCGCGTTCGCCCATGACGTATCCCCGGACCGCGCCGTGAGCAATCTGGGCACCGAAATCCACGGCGGTGCGCTTCTTGTCGAGTGCGTCGAGGTATTCCGGAAAGGATTCCCACTCCCATTGAATTCCTTCCGAGAGCGCGGCGCCGGGAATATCCTCGACGCCTTCCATCAACTGGATGAGCCACTCTTCTTTGCCGGGCTCCACCGGTGCGAACCCAACGCCGCAATTGCCCATCACGATGGTGGTGACGCCGTGGCCCGAGGAAGGTTCGAGAAGATCGTCCCACGTCACCTGGCCGTCGTAGTGCGTATGGATGTCGACGAAACCGGGAGTAACAATCCGTCCGGTGGCATCGATCGTGCGGCGAGCGTCGCCTTCGACCGTGGGGCCAATGGCGACGATGGCCCCGTCGCGGATCCCGATATCTCCCCGGTAGCGGTCGCCCCCCGTACCGTCCACGATGGTTCCGCCTTCGATCTTGAGGTCAAACATCATTCTTCTCCCCTGTTTCCTTTTCCGCTCGATTCGTTCCCGCAATCGAGCCGTGCGCGCTGAAGTGAGCCCCCTATTGATATCTCAAAACGAGTGGATGCGAACGGGAGACGCTCCTTGTCTCGTGAGGGCGGACGTGGGACACTCCGAACCGCGTCCCCGCTGGAGTCATCCCCTTGCTCGATCGATCTTCGCTTCGTATCGCCGTGATCGGTGCCGGACCTTCGGGTATTGCCACCGGCCACGAGCTTCTCGAGAAGGGATTCACGCAGTTCACCCTGTTCGAGAAAGCCAGCAAACCCGGCGGCACCTGGCACCTCCATACCTATCCCGGCCTTGCCTGCGACGTGTGGGCGCACTCGTACACCTTCTCCTACGCGCCCAACCCCGACTGGACAGCGAGTTTCGCCGAGCAACCCGAGATCGAGACATACCTCCAGCAATGCGCCACGCGATTCGGTCTCGACCCGCACATTCGACTGAATACGCGCATCGTCTCGATGCGTTATTCCGAGGACCAGGGAGAGTGGACCTTGAAATCGTCCGATGGCGAAATCTTCGTCTTCGACGTCGTCATCAGCGCCATGGGCAACCAGCACACGCCACTCTACCCCGCCGTGCCGGGCATGGAACGCTTCGAAGGGAAAAGTTGGCACGGCACCCAGTGGAACCACGATGTGGATCTCGATGGAAAAAATGTCGTGATCGTGGGATCCGCCGCGAGCGCGGTACAGATCGTTCCAGAATTGGCCAAGGTGGCGAACCGTCTCACCGTACTCCAGCGCACTCCCAATTGGATCATGCCTCGCGGCCGTAAGCTCTACTCCTCGAGAACAAGGAAATGGTTTCGACGGCTCCCCGCGTACCTGCGAACCACGCAACGGATGCAGCGTTTCCTGATGAGCATGGTTCATGATGCAGCCACTCTCGGGCACAAGCGGATGAGCGATTTTGAAAAACGCGGGTTGAAATACATCGAGAAAACCGTTCCCGAGGGCGAACTGCGGGAAGCCCTCACCCCGGACACCCGGTTCGGGTGCAAGCGCGGGCTCGTCTCGGACGATTTCTATCCGGCCCTGATGCGCGAGAACGTCGAACTGATCCCCCAGGCTCTCTCCGAGGTGACCCCGCGCGGAATCACGACAGCCACCGGGCGAGAAGTGGACGCCGACGTCATCATCTACTGCACCGGCTACCGTATCCTGGATTTCGACCGCTTCGAAGTCATCGGGCGGGGCGGGCTTTCCCTCGCCGACGAAATGGGGGACGACCCACGGGCCCACAAGGGAATCGCCCGTCCTGGGTTTCCCAACTATTTCTTTGCGGTCGGACCCAACGGCCTGGTCCTCAACGTTCCCTACTTCGTCACCGTGGAGAGAAACGTCAAGAGCATCGTGGCACTCCTCGAACAAAAACAGGATGCCAACGCTCGGGCCCTCGAGGTCAAGGGACACCTCCACCGCGAATACAACGAGTGGATGGACACCCAGTTCGCACTCTACTCCTGGGGGAACGCATCCTGCACAAGCTATTACCGAAACGCGGCCGGCCAGGCGCCCTTTCTCTTCCCCGGAAATTTCAAGACCTACGAGAAATACCACCAGGAAGGTGGGATCCACGAATACCGGGCGGAGTAACACTCGCCGGAAAGCGGCGATATCATCCGAACTGCCCGCCCCCAACGCGGCGGGCTCCCTTTCTCCCAGGAGATTTTGAATGATGGCGCCCCATCCCGCAGACCCCTTTGCCGAGGCCCAACTCGGCCCGCTCACCCTCCGCAATCGGATCATCAAGGCTGCGACTTTCGAAGGCCGGAGCGGCGGAAACCGCGTTTCTCCCGAACTCATCGAATTCCACCGCCGCATGGCGGCTGGCGGCGTGGGCATGACGACAGTCGCCTATATCGCGGTCTCGGCCGATGGACGCGGAGCCCCCAACGAACTGGTTCCGGGAGATGAACACTCGGGAGACCTTCAAACACTCGCCGATGCCGTTCATGCCGAAGGCGCAAAATTGTCCGGACAGATTGGCCACGCCGGGGCCGTGGGGGCCAGCGCGGGACTTCCCGGACTTTCTCCCTCGCGGTTTTTCAGCCCCCTCGCACTTCGCCGGACCCAGGAGATGAAACCCTCGGACTTCGACCGAATCCCCGCGGCCTTCGCGGAAACCGCCGTCCGCCTGCAGGACAACGGTTTCGATGCCATCGAACTCCACCTCGGACACGGCTACCTGCTCAGCGAGTTCCTGAGCCCGAAGATCAACAAGCGCAAGGACCAATGGGGCGGCTCCCTGGAGAACCGCGCCCGCTTCCCCCGGCAGGTCGTGGAAACCGTGCGCGAAGCACTCGGGCCGGGCACCGCACTCCTCGCCAAACTCAACATGGCGGACGGCGTCAACGGCGGATTGTGGGTAGAAGAAAGCGTTCGCGTGGCCAAGATGCTGGAGCAGGATGGCCACCTCGACGCACTTGAGCTCACCGGTGGAAGTTCGCTCCAGAACCCGATGTACCTCTTTCGCGGCGAGGCTCCCATCGCGGAGATGGCCCACGCCTTCCCTCGTTACCTACGGCTGGGGTTCCGACTGGCCGCCAAGCGCTTTCTTCGCGAATACCCCTTTGAAGAGATGTACTTCCTCAACTACGCGCGGCAGTTCCGCGAAGCCCTCTCGATGCCGCTGATCCTCCTGGGAGGCATTACCGGCCGGGACACGGTTCTCCGCGCGATCGAGGAGGGGTTCGATTTCGTCGCCATGGGCCGAGCGCTCTTGCGCGAGCCCAACCTGGTCAACGAAATGACGGACGGCCGAACGCGTTCATCGCTCTGCATCCAGTGCAACAAGTGCATGGCCACGATCTACCGCGGAACCCACTGCGTCCTCGATCCCGAATCCGCTTCGGCGGGATAGAACCCCTTCTTTCGATTTCGTAGGCGCTGGACCGGTGGCAGTTGGCCGGCAATTCGGGACGATCTCCGCGTGCCGCTACACTCCCTCGTTGTGCTCCTCACCCGCTCTCGCCGCCGCTCGATTGTACTGCTTTCTGCCTTGGCCCTGGGGCTAGCGGGCACGCAAGGGGCCTCGGCCAGCAATTCGATCGATGTCCTCGCACTCTACACCCCGCTCGCGAAACAAGAACTCGGTGGCGACCACGCCTCGGTCGTTGCGGCGATCGAGTCCGAATTCATCGAAGCGAACGCAACCTTTACCAATTCGAACCTCGACCCGACTTTTCGATACGAAATCGTAGAGACCCGCGAAATCTGTTTCGACGAACGCGGAAAGATCCGCATGGATCTCCAGTGGCTCCACGAGAACCTCCAGGTGGCGGCCCTTCGCGACGGAACCGGGGCCGACGTCGTGCTCCTGCTCACGGGAACCGCGAACTACGGTGGCATGGCCTGGGCGATCTTCTCGTCGGCGGCGAGCAACCGCAAGCACGCCTTCATCGTCGTCGAATCTTTCGCGCTGGCCACCCTCACGGTTGGACACGAACTGGGTCACACGATGGGATGCGCGCACAATCCAGAAATTCTGATCCTCCCCGATCCGCCAATGGCCAGTAACTACGGCTACATGCATTGGCAGGAAGAACCCCACTTCCGAACCCTTCTCTCCTACTATTCTCGACCGAATCCTGACGGCCCGGGAGTCATCGTCTGCGAAGGATGCAAGGAGAATCAACTCAACGTCTTTTCGTCGCCCGACGTGTGGTACCTGCATTCCGGCCCGGGAGACACCCTTGAGGAACTCTGCACCCTCGCGGACAACGGGGACGGAAGTCACGCGGTCGCCTGCGCCAACGGGTCCACCGGTTCGATTCCTTCCAACGATATCGACAGCTACGCAGTCGCCGTGGGGACGTCTCTCAGCAACAACCGCGCCCAGGTCCAGTCGCGCTACGACATCACCGCCGCCTATTACGATCCCCCTCTTGCTTCTGGCTGTGCCGAAGACTGCGAAACCCTTTCCCGATCGGGTTGCACCACGGCGGGCGGCGCCTGCGGTGACTGCCTCTGGCCAACCGTCGAATCCGAAAGCGGCTCGTGCATCGACCGGGCCCCTCCCCTGCTCCCCACTCCGATCTCCGATGGCTGCTACGGAGGCCTCCCCACGGCTCCACCCGGCGATGGCAGCGTGGCTGAAGTCACCCTCGATCTTGGATCTCCGCATGCCGTCGAGCAGATCCACCTGCACTTTGGAACCTGGGACGCGACCACCGGAGAGCCGAGCTACGCCTGGGCACCGAACTCCTTCATGAACTGGAACCCACCGCCCCCCCCAGACTACTCCTGGGAACTGCTTGGCTCGACGGACGGCTTCGCCTGGAGCGCACTCGAAACCGGAACCCAGGACACTCCGGCCTCACAACTGATCGGCGACTCCAACGGTCACCACATGATGTGGCGTGCCTGGGAACGAGAACTTCTCCAGCCTGACATGACTCTGCGTTATGTGAAGGTCAGGGTGCAATCGTGCCCCGGAGTAACCTGCGAGTTCACCGTTGGCGTCGACGAAATCGAAGTGTTCGGCACCGCGATCGTTGCAACACCCAGTCTCGGCCCACATGGGATCACACTTTTTCTTGTCGCCCTCGGCGGAATCGGTGCGCTGGCGTCTGCGCGTCAGAATTTCAGATCGCGAAAATTTTCAGCGATGCGCAACGAAGATGCAACTCGACTCTTTTGATCGAACGCTGCTAAAATACCGCGGCCCAAGCTGTACAAGGTGCCGAAGGAATTTTCGAGAATGCGTCCCCTCCGTTGCATTCCTCGGCGGTCCGTCGTCCGGTCCGTCGTATTGCTTTTGCTGTGGTCCCTTGCGGCCCACCAGACCGCAGAAGCCGGCACCTACGAAAAGTACCTGGGTCCGTTAGCGGAAGACGTCGAAACGGTCGAAATCCTGGTCTTTCCCAGTGGCAGCACGTCGACGCCTCACGACTATGACGGGCACCTGGAGCCGGGCGTCATCGATGCGCTTGCGGACCTGTCCAACGCCGACCTGGAAAACGCAGAACTTCAACACGCCACCCTGGTCCGGGCTGATTTCTCCGGATCGTTTCTCGATGGCGCCAATTTTTGGGACGCCCGGCTTGAACGGACTGATTTTTCGAACGTGTTTGCCGCCGGAAGCGCCTTCTATGAGGCCGATCTCACTTTGGCAGTTTTCGAGTCGGCAGATTTACCCGACTGCATTTTTACTGCGATCGGAGCAAACACCAAGCTGAATGAAGCGGACTTCACGGACGCAAACATGACCGGATGCCATCTGGACAGCGAAGAAAGCTTCTTCGTTGATGCAACGGATGCCATCTTTGTTCGAACGGATCTGTCTTTTTCATTTTTCGATCACACGGAGGCGACGGGGGCCGATTTTAGCCAGGCGAACCTGTCGAACGCGGAATTCTGGGACTCCGATTTCAAGAACACGACACTTGACGGAGCCGACTTCTCCAATGCACAGCTTCTCGGAGTCGAATTGGCCGGGGCCAGCGTCGTCGGAACCCGCTTTGGTGGCGTTGTTTTCGGCGACGACGACGGAAATTCGTCCGGTTTGGAGAGCACGACGGGGAGCGCGTACTACTCGGATTCGACGGACTTTGCGGGTACGGGTTTCGATCCCCAGTCCGCCGGCTGGATCAATCTCGACACCTTGCCTCCGGATGGCGATGGGGACGGAATCGAAGACAGCAGTGACAACTGCCCCGAAACGGTCAACGCCGACCAGGCCAACGGGGATGGAGACTCCGCCGGAGATGCCTGCGATGCGTGCCCGAATGACATAAACGACGATTCCGACGGGGACGGCAGCTGCGACTCGAATGACCTCTGCACCGGCAACGACGCCACCGGCGATACCGACGGCGATGGAGTTTGCGGCGACACGGATATCTGCCCGAATGATTTCGGCGACGACTCCGATGGCGACGGCAATTGCGATTCCGTCGACGTCTGCACCGGCGACGACGCCACCGGCGATACCGACGGCGATGGCGTCTGCAATGGCAGCGACTCCTGCCCAGCGGACGCCAACGACGATTCCGATGGCGACGGCAGCTGCGACTCCGTCGACGTCTGCACCGGCGACGACGCCACCGGCGATACCGACGGCGATGGCGTCTGCAATGGCAGTGACTTCTGCCCAGCGGACGTCAACGACGATTCCGATGGCGACGGCAGCTGCGACTCCGTCGACCTCTGCACCGGAAACGACACCACTGGCAACACCGATGGCGACGCCGAGTGCAACGACGTGGATGCCGACGATGACAATGACGGGTTCAGTGATGCAGAAGAAAACGAGGCTGGAACGAACCCGATCGACGACACGAGCTACCCGGTTCCCGAGCCCACTTCGGCTCTACTGCAGGTGACAGCAATCCTCGCTTTGCTTGAAATCCGTCGGCGAAGGCGCTTGAAACTCTAGTCTGGCCTTCAAAGCGAGATTAGAGAAGCAGCAGGGTTGCCAGCCACAGGAACAAGCCCATGCTGACGAGATCGGTCAGCGTCGTCAAGAAGATGCTCGATGCGGTGGCCGGATCGACGCCGAGACGGCGAAGGCCGATGGGGATCAGCGATCCCGACAGTCCACTGAGGACACAACTCGACACCATCGCCAGAAAGACCACTCCTGCAAGGAGCAGCGCTTTCGGATGATCGAGCATGCGGGCGTAGAGATACATCCCCGCCCCGGCCGTGATGCCGACGACGGCCCCATTCAAGAGCCCCAGCAATCCTTCCTTGAAAACGAGCCCGCCCCCGCCCTTCTCGTCCAGGTCACCGAGAGTCATTCCCCGCAACGTCACCGCAAGCGCCTGGAGGCCCGTGTTTCCCGATTGCCCCGCAAGCACCGGTAGAAAGACCGCGAGCAACACGATCTGGTCGATCGTGTGTTGAAAAAAGCCCACGACGCTCGCTGCGGCAAATGCCGTCAACAGGTTGAGTTGGAGCCAAGGATGACGAAACCGGAGGCACCGCCACCAGGGCGTCGATACGCGCTCTTCGTCTTCGACGCCGACCATCCGGCCGGGTTGAGCACTGAGTTCGAGAGCCTGTTCTTCGAAAAACACGTGGCCGGGAACGACTCCCACGATTCGCCCGTCCGAGTCACATACCGGGTAGACCGGGTAGTGCCGGTTGAGGACCTGGGGAATGGCTTCGGCCACGGGCATCTCCGACTCGAGCCGGAACGGGTCGCGCACCATGATTTCAGCGAGTGTCTGCTGGGCTCCCGCGAGGAGCAGGTCACGCATGACAACGACGCCCAGGAGGCAACCGTCCCCATCCACGACGTAGCCATAGGTAAAAATGTGATCCCGAGCCAACTCCCGAAGGCGTTCGATCGTGGTTTCCACCGTCAGGTCCGGATCGAGAATGGCGACGGGCGGATCCATGAAACGGCCGACGCTGTCCTCGGGATAGATTTCGTTCCGGGTCCACTGGCTCTGTCGCTCCGCCGAGGCATGCGCCTTGATCGAGCGAACCCGGTCGTTGGAAAAACGAGCAAGAATACCGATGGCTTTCGCGGCCTCGCAGCCCGACAGAACCTCGGCGATGAAACGGTCCGACTCCTTCTCCAACAGCCGGACGGCGTCGAGCGGGGCGCGCTGTTGAACTTCGAGAACGAGCCGGGCCTTGCGAGACTCGTCGAGGTCTCTACTGGCTTGGACCGAGCCTGTCGTCTCTTCCTGCATGACTGGTTTTCCTACCCCGTGCTGGGCCGTTGAAGGGTCGTTCGAGAAACGGATCGAGAATGATAGGGATTTTTCCGAACGGATCGAGAAACATCGACGGACCTTCGAACATCCGTGAAACCGCACTCGGTGATACACTGCGTGCCAGTAGCGACCCCGACGCGCCGTGCAATCCGCACGCCGGCGCTCGTCGCACGAGGACATCGCCGAATGAGGCAGGCACGACTAGAAGGGCGACGCGCCGTGGTCACCGGAGGGGCCAATGGCATCGGTCGGGCCACGGCACTACGACTGGCTTCGGAAGGGGCTGCGGTCGCGGTCATCGACAAGCGCGCATCGGGATGCGAAGACACGGCAGCCGCGATCCGCGCCGAGGGCGGCCATGCCGTTGCGATCCCGTGCGACGTGGGAATCGAGAAAGAAGTCGAAGCGGCCATCGCAACGACCGTCGAAACGCTGGGCGGAGTCGACTCGTTATTTGCCAATGCCGGCACCGCCGGACGCGGGTGGATCCACGAACTGTCGCTTCGCGATTGGGAGGCGGTGCTGCGCGTGAACCTGACGGGGGTTTTTCTCTTCGCAAAGCACTGCATTCCCCCCATGCTCGATTGCGGCGCAGGAGCCATCGTGACGACCGGGTCGATCGCATCGTTCGTCGTGGGCGCTGGAGGGTCCGCGGCGAGCTACGCCGCCAGCAAGGGAGGGGTTCTACAACTGACCCGCCAGATCGCCGTGGACTACGGGGCCCAGGGCATCCGAGCCAATTGCGTCTGCCCCGGAGCCGTCTCGACTTCTCTCGGACCCAATAGCCGAGAAGACGCGGCGTCGGCCACCTCACCCCCGGGAGATCGATTGCCACGGCGACGTCCCCCGGTCGCCCTCGAACGATCCGCCGACCCTTCCGAAATTGCCGGAGTCGTTGCTTTTCTGCTTTCCGATGACGCTTCGTTTGTCACGGGAAGCGCGGTCATGGCCGATGGCGGCTACACCGCTCTCTAGGGGATTCCGAAACTCAGTAGGGAAATCGACGCGCAATACCACGGCGGCGGGAGGCCAACTGCTCGAGGCGCTCCTCCGGGGAGACCGTGCGGATATCCGTCGGTAGGGCTTCGAAGAGATCCGAGAGCTTCACCTGGCGACACGTCGGCACTGGGTACGACTCGGCACCAATCCATCGAACCGTGATATAGCCTTCGTCGTGACCGGACGGGTCGAGCCAGTTCGCAACGCCAACATCTTCGTGGCTGACGGCGAGAATCAATTCCCCGTCGGGCTGCCTGTGGGCAAAGTGACTATTCGTACCCGCCATCCGGTTTCGATAATCCATGGTTTCCCACCAGTAGCTTCCGAACTCTACCGCCCAGTAGTCCGCTTGCGGCGGCACCACTCGAATGATCAGCGCCTCATCGCGGGGCAGGCGCCAGTAGCAGATCAGGGGCTCTCCGCCCGGCGTCGCGTCGATGGGGTTGTCATCGAGTTGCCTGTAGGAGAGAAAGCGATTCGGCTGCTTCTTCCAAAGTTCGATCATGTCGGCCCAATAGGTGATCGATTCCTTCAACCACTTTGCCGACCGCTCCAAGCCTCCGGCCACGGTCTCCGAGGAGAGCATCGGCGGATCCCCTTTGCCGCCCAGGCGATCGATCCGCGCCCGCATGGGCTCCTCCCCCTCCCAGTCGGAAAAGAACTGGCGCACGGTGACGCGAAAGGTCGCCGGCGTCGTGCGAATCCAGTTGCCCGGCTGCCTCTCTGGAGAAAGCATCAATTCGAACGACCCGTCTTCCGCGACCTCGAGATCCGGACCAAAGAGCGTTCCGGCGACACCCCCACCCCACGGCGTATTTCCCTCTTCGACGATTGTCACCGCGAAAAAATCGGCCGAACCTCGGTGTCCGACAATGCGGTACGTATCCCGCCCGTTGATCGGTGCCCCCACGTAGAGGGCGTCGCCATTGTCGCCGCCCTGCTTCCGAACCGGGTCGAAGTAGTGCATCAACTCCGGGTGAAGCGGATCCTTGTTCTCGAGTTCGAAGGCAAGAGCCAACGCAATATTTCGGGAGAGGAGTCGAAACGCCGAGGCACGAGCGACGTCGCCCCCGGGCGCCTCCGGGCGAAACGCGATCTCGCCGGCACTCTTGAGCTCGTCGCAGAAGCTCTCCCAACTCCGCCGGAGGAGTTCGTCGTGAAATTTCTCGTCGCCCATCTACTTAACGTCTACTTGAAACTGTCGCCCACGTCGTTCGTCGCCTTGACCGTCCCCTCCTTCGTCTTCTGCCAACCTTCCTGGATGGCATCCCCGGTCTGATTCGCCGCCTTGACCGTTCCGTCCTTCGTCTTCTGCCAACCTTCCTGGATGGCATCGCCGGTCTGGTTCGCCGCCTTGGCCGTCCCGTCCTTCGTCTTCTGCCAGCCCTCTTGGATGGCATCGCCGGTCTGGTTCGCCGCCTTGGCTGTCCCGTCCTTCGTCTTCTGCCAGCCCTCCTGGAAGGCTTCCCCGGTCTGGTCCGCCGTGTCTTCGATGCCCTGCTTGATCTCCTCGCCGCCGTCTTCAGCCAGTGCGGGGTACGCCGCCGCGAAGAGCAAAGCCAGGCCAATCATCCATCGTTTCCGAGTCGCCATATCGGCCTCCCATCGATTGAAAAGGCAGAGCCTAGCAGGCCAAGGACACCCCCTCGCAATGATCTCGCGCATCGGGGATGCTTGAGGGCACGCGGTGCACGAAGCCCGGGAGGAAAACGCTTGACATCCGGCGACGAAAAATTCGATGTCGTGATCTGGGGAGCCACCGGCTTCACCGGCGAGATCACGGCGGAATACCTGTTGGAAAAATACGGAGTGGCGGAAACGCTTCGCTGGGCCCTAGGCGGGCGCAACCGCGAAAAGCTCGAACGCGTGCGCGAAGCCATCGGACACCGGGTCGGGGTCGAGTCCAGCGCCATTCCGCTGGTCGTCGGCGATGCCGGGGATGCCTCGTCGATGACCGAACTGGCCCGCAGTACCCGTGTCGTCTGCACGACGGTGGGCCCCTACGCCCTCTACGGCTCCCCCCTCGTAGCCGCGTGCGCGCAGGAGGGAACCGACTACTGCGATCTGACCGGAGAAATCCAGTGGATCCGCAAGATGATCGACTCGCATCAGGCCCAGGCCCAGGCCAGCGGTGCACGCCTCGTTCCGACATCCGGCTTCGACTGCATCCCGTCGGACCTGGGAGTCTTCTTCCTGCACCAGGAGATGCAGAAGCGGCACGGGGTCCCGTGCTCGCAGATCAAGCTGCGCGTCAATGGCTTCAGCGGCGGTGCAAGTGGTGGGACCATCGCCAGCATGATGGTCATGATGGACGAAGCGGCACGCGACCCGGAGGTGGGCCGACTGATGCGCGACCCCTACGCGCTCAATCCCGAAGGCCTGGCACCCGGTTTGGACGGGGCTGACCTGGCGGGAGCGGCGTGGGACGCCGATTTCAACCAATGGACAGGGCCCTTCGTGATGGCGGCGATGAATACGCGAATCGTCCGGCGTTCCAATGCGCTCCTTGGCCACGCCTACGGGAAAGAATTTCGCTACGACGAAGCGACGCTCACCGGGTCCGGGCCGGGAGGTTTCGCGAAGGCGGCCGGCCTGGCCGCCAGCCTCGGGGGAGGAATGGCCGCGATGTCCATCGGACCGCTGCGCCGCTTCCTCCACCGCCGTCTCCCTCAACCGGGGGAGGGACCGTCTCGAAAACAACGCGAAGCGGGCTACTGGGACCTGCTTCTCTGGGGACGGCACCCCGACGACCCGTCGAAGAACATCCGGGGTCGCGTGCAGGGAGACCGGGATCCGGGCTATGGCTCGACCGCAAAAATGCTCGCCGAGAGCGCTGTCGGCCTGGCCCTCGATCCCCGCGAAACCGGGGGAGGTTTTTTCACGCCGGCCGCGGCGATGGGATCGACCCTGCTGGACCGGCTCGAATCCAGCGCCGGTGTGACGTTCTCCATCGAAAGCGACTGAACCCGCCTGGGGAGCCCTTCGACGCCGCGTTCTCCAGCCGCCGGTTCCCAGGAACAAAGAGGAAATGAACCGTGCGCATCGGCATCCCGCGAGAAACCAAGACCATGGAATTCCGAGTCGGAATGATTCCCGACGCCGTCTCTGGAATCGTGCGCGAAGGGCACGAGGTCTTCGTCGAGAGCCAGGCGGGGATCGGAAGCGGATTTTCCGACGAGGCCTACGAAGCCGCGGGGGCTCGCATCGTTGATCGCCGGGCAGCTTGGCACGACACCGAACTCATCGTGAAGGTCAAGGAGCCCCAGTCGGAAGAAGTCGACCATATGCACGAAGGCCAGGCGCTTTTTACCTACCTCCACCTGGCTGCCAACCGCGACCTCACTCTCCAGCTCTGCGAGCGCGGAGTCACCGCGATCGCTTACGAAACGATCCAGCAACCCGATGGCTCCTTTCCGGTACTCGCACCCATGAGCGAGGTGGCCGGGCGACTGGCCGCCCAGGTCGGTGTGGGCTTGCTCCAGAAGGACCGGGGGGGAAAGGGCCTGCTCCTCGGTGGAGTCCCAGGAGTCGCCCGCGGGCGCGTCTGCGTCATCGGGGGAGGAACCGTCGGCATCAACGCCGCTCGCGTCTCCCATGCCCTGGGCGCCGAGGTCGATGTCTTCGATATCGACCTCAAACGGCTCACCTACCTCTACGACATCTTCCACGGTGAACTCAACACGCTCTACGCGGACCCGGCCAACATCGCGCGATCGGTCGCTCACGCGGACCTGGTCGTGGGCGCCGTCTACGTAAATGGTCGCCGCGCTCCTACGCTGGTTACGGACGAGATGGTGTACGGAATGGAGCCGGGGTCCGTCGTGGTCGATGTCGCAGTCGACCAGGGCGGTTGTGTCGAAACGATTCACCCGACGACCCATGCCGACCCGACCTACCGGGTCCACGACGTGGTCCACTATGGAGTCGCGAACATGCCCGGTGCTGTTCCCCAAACTTCGACTCGGGCCCTCACGAACACCACCCTTCCCTTCATCCAACGAATGGTAAACCGGGGTATCGCCACCGCCGTCCGCGAAGACCCGGCTCTTTCCCTCGGGACCAACGTCTGGAATGGAAGCCTGGTCCACGAGGGCGTCGCCACCTCCCTCGACCTCGATGCGACAAGCATTCCGGCCGGCTAGTCGACGTAGACAGGGTCGTAGGTCTTCTCCGCAATGAAGGCTGCGATGTCGTCCGGGCGATCCTCCATCGCCAACCCCAGGTCGAAGATCTTCTCTGCAACGGCCGTCGCGACCGCGGCCGATGCCTTGCGGATCCGGCTCCGCGACGGGTAGAGCAGTCCGCTTTCCTCTTCTTCTTTCGTCAACTGGGTAGCGAGAACCTCTCCCGCCACGAGGAACATCTCTTCGGTCACCCGCTTCGCCCGGGTGGCGTACAGGGCCAAGCCCAGGGCAGGAAAGATGTAGACGTTGTTGCCCTGGGCCGGCTCGATCATCTTGCCGTTGACCTCGAGTGGAGGAAAGGGCGTCCCGCTCGCGAAAAGGCAACGCCCCTCGGTACCCGCGTACGCCTCTTCGGCCGTGCACTCGCTGCGCGAAGTGGGGTTGGAATAGGGAAATATGATGGGCTGCTCATTGAGCTCGGCCATGGTCTTCAGAACCTCGGCGTTGAAAGCCCCGCCGACGGTGGAAACCCCGATAATGGCCGTCGCCTTCATATCCCGAATGGTCTGGGGAAAATCGGCCCCGCCGGCGTGGTCCACCGCAAATGGCTTTTGAAACTCCAGGAGCGAATCGATCCGGTCCCGGGTGAGAAGTCCGTCGACATCGAAAAGCCAGACCCTCTGCCTGGCCTCTGCTTCGCTGAGGCCTTCGTTCTGCATCGCAAGAACCAGCAATTCCGCGATCCCGCACCCCGCCGAACCTGCGCCGAGGAAGAGAATCCGCTGATCGGACATCTTCTCTTTCTTGAGACGGCAGGCCGCAAAGAGTCCGGCCGTGGCTACCCCCGCAGTCCCCTGGATGTCGTCATTGAAGCAGCAGATCCGGTCGCGGTACTTCTCAAGAAGCGGAACGGCGTTGTTGATATTGAAGTCCTCGAACTGGATGCAACACCCGGGGTAATTTTTTTCTACCGCGGTCACAAACTCCTCGAGAAATGCGAAGTACTCGTCCCCGTCGATCCGGTTCTGGTGAAGCCCGGGGTACAGGGGGTCCGCGAGAAGAGTTTCGTTGTCCGTCCCGAGGTCGAGCGTGATCGGGAGCGTGTACTGGGGAGGAACGCCCGCGGCGGCAATGTAGAGCGCCAACTTTCCAATCGGAATCCCCATCCCGTTGGCTCCGAGATCTCCCAACCCAAGGATACGCGAACCGTCGGTGACCACGATGAAGCGGATATCCTTCTCGGGCCAGTTGCCTAGAATTTCCTCAAGACGCCCCTTGAACTGGGCATTGAGGAACATCCCCTTGGAGTGCCGGAAGATATGACCGAACTCCTCGCAGGCTTCTCCGACGGTCGGCGTATAGACAAGGGGCATGTACTTGTTCGGGTCTGAAACCAGGAGCGCATAGAAAAGCGTGGCGTCGGTGTCCTGGAGTTGAGAAAGAAAGACGTAGCGGGCGAGGTCGTTGTCGCAGGAAGCGCACTGTGCGGCCGCGCGTTGGATCCGCAATTCGAGAGTTTCGACCGCAGGCGGGAGAAGTCCCTCGAGGCCCAGGCGATCCCTCTCTTCCACTGTGAAGGCCGTCCCCCTGTTGAATTCGGGGTTGTGGAGAACTTCGAACGCTCGGCGGACAGACATGAGAGATCTCCTGGTCGCTTGAGAGGTGGCCCGGGGGCTCCAATAGGAATCCACGGGGAGCATACCGAAGCCGAAAAGGACAAGGGACGGGCGTCGACGGCGACACCCGGGGCGCATTAGAATCCCGTGCGGAGGAAGAAACCATGAATTTCGAAATCCCGGAAAATGTCCGCGAAATCCGCCACCGCGTCCAAAGTTTCATCGAAGAGCACGTCTACCCCGCCGAACCCCTCTTTGATGGGGACCGCTCCGAAGAGTCGAACACCGCCCTTCGAGAACTCATGGACCGAGCAAAAGCCGAGGGACTCTGGGCCCTCGGGCATCCCAAGGAGATTGGTGGCCAGGGACTGCCCTTCCTCGACTACGTCTACGTGAACGAAGTCGTCGGCCGGTCGGAAATCGCGATGGTCGCACTGGGCACGCATTCGCTCCAGGACTCGATCATGTTGATGGAATTCGCCTCTCCGGAATGGCGTGACCGATACCTCAAGCCATTGGTCGAAGGAGAGGTGTTTCCCAGTTTCGCGATGACCGAACCCCAGGTGGCAAGCTCGGACCCGACACAACTCGAGACCACCGCGACCCTGGAAAATGGAGAATGGGTGATCCGGGGGCTCAAATGGTTTACCAGTGGCGCCAATCGCGCCGCCTACACGACGGTAATGTGCCGGACGGAACCCGACGCACCCTCGCATGACGCATTCAGCATGATCGTGGTCCCGACGGATACTCCAGGCTACGAGATCGTTCGAGA
>JAZAOF010000144.1:0-17883 GCA_036228265.1 Myxococcota bacterium
CTCACCCATGACGAATCCGTCTCGTGATCGATCGAACGGTCGACTCGCCCCTTCCGGATCATCGTTTCGCGTCGACAGCGCGCGCATGGACGCAAACGCAGCGATGCCCACCGGAACGATCGGAGCCTCCGCTCCTCCAGCAACCATCACGTCCGCATCGCCGCGTTCAATCACCCGCGCCGCCTCGCCGATCGAGTGAGCACCTGACGCACAGGCGCTCACGTGGCACAGGTTCGGGCCGCGCAGTCCATAGTGAATCGAAACCACGCCACCCGGCATATTCGCGATGCTCATCGGGATCGTAAAAGCCGAGACGCGCCGGGGCCCCTTCTCTCGAAGGGCGTCCTGGTTCGCGGTGATGGTCTCGAGCCCCCCAATACCGGAACCAATGGCGACTCCACATCGATCTCCAGGATCTTCACGATCCAACCCCGACTCGGCTATGGCTTCGATGGAAGCGGCGAGCGCATAACGGACGCAGCGATCCATGCGCCGGACTTCCTTCGGCGAAACCTGGGAGAGGTCGGGCTCACCATCGACCTCCGCCGCCATCGTCGACGGAAACCCGTCCGCATCGAAGCGGGTAATCGAAGCCACCCCCGAACGTCCGGAAGCAACGGCATCCCAGTTCGACGGAGAGTCCAGCCCCAACGGTGTGACGCAACCCGCGCCGGTCACGACCACGCGAGCCGCAGGATCGCGAGGGGCCGCGCGCGACACCTCAGCTTCCGATTCGTTCCTGGAGGTAGGTAATGGCGTAGTCGATGGTCTGGATTTTCTCGACGTCTTCATCGGGAATTTCGAGGTCGAACTCTTCTTCGAAAGACATGACCAGTTCGACGATGTCGAGAGAGTCCGCTCCCAGGTCATCCAAGAACGAGGCCTGCGGTGTCGCCTCTTCCTTGGAGACTCCCAGTTGATCGACAATCAACTCGACCACCCGATCTTTAATCGTTGCTGCATCCATCAAGTCGTCCCCTTCCGCGCGGCGAGCGGCGAAGCCCGAAGCCGTCATCGCTACGCGTTGATCAAGAATTCCCGACTGTCATCCAGCCCGTCCATTGAAGCAAAATTCGCTCGCTGGGTCCGCCGCTGGATGCGGGCCACGAGGCCGCTCAAAACACCCCCCGGTCCCACCTCGAGAAAGTGAGTCACGCCCTGGGAAACGAGGAACTTCACCGACTCCACGAACCGAACCGGCGCCGTCACCTGGGACTTGAGAAGGTCGGGGATGCGCTGAGGGTCGCTGTTTCCCACGGCTTCGACGTTGGTCACCACGGGAGCCGACGGGCGTTGAAATTGAATCCGACCCAACTCCGGTTCGAGTTTCTCCGCAGCCGGCTGCATCCGTTGACAATGGAAGGGGGCCGACACCGCTAGCGGAACGGCTCGCTTGGCCCCTCGATCGGTCGCCATGGCGCAGACCCGCTCGACCGCCGCCGTGTCGCCGGCGATGACGGTCTGCTGGGGAGAGTTGAAGTTGGCGGGTGTCACGACCTCGGAGGCTTGCGCTCCCGCAGTGCAGACTTCGGCCACGTCCTCGGCCGATAAGCCCAGGATCGCAGCCATCGCTCCGCCTCCTTCGGGCACGGCTTCCTGCATGAATGATCCACGGGCGTGCACCAGTCGAACCGCGTCTTCGAAACCCAGGGCATTCGCAGCCACGAGGGCCGAGTACTCCCCGAGGCTATGGCCGGCGAAGAACGAAGCCCGCACCGGCCCCGCCTCCTCGAGCACACGGAGAAGCGCGATGCTCGTCGTCAGGATCGCGGGCTGCTGGATCTCGGTCTTTCGAAGTTCCTCTTCCGGTCCATCAAAAATGCGCTCGGTCAGTGAAAAACCAAGCGATCGGTCCGCAGTGTCAAAAATATCGCGTGCCGCCGCCGAATTCTCGTAGGCATCACGCCCCATCCCGACCTCAAAGGACCCCTGACCTGGAAAGAGAAGCGCCAGCATGGGCTAGTCCTCTTCGGCCTCGATCACGTTGCGATCGCGGTACGTCCCGCAATTCGCGCAAACGCGGTGAGGCAATTTCGGTGCATCGCAGGAGGGGCATCGACTGCGCGTGGGACTCGGCAGTCCGTCGTGTCCACGTCGCTTGTCGCGCCTCGTCTTGGAGGTTCGGCGCTTGGGTACGGCCATCTAATTCTTTCCTTCGTTCTTTTCTGTCAGCAACGTCGACAACGCTGCAAACGGCGATTTCTCATTTCCTTCGACGCAGTCGCAGCCCGCCGTGTTCCGATCGGCCCCGCAGCGAGGACAAAGCCCCGCGCAGTCTTCCCTGCATACGGGTTGAACCGGAAGGTTCAGCGCAACACGCTCCGCAAGATATGCTTCGAGATCGAGTTCAGTCCCCCGGTAGCTCCCCATCTCGAGGTCATCGCCCAGGCAGACCCCGTCTCGGTCTAGGGCCTTGGCGCTCTCCGGGTCCAGCGGGATCCCCTCCCCGGCCGGCTCGAGAATGAGTCGGAACCCATCACTGAGAGGCTGACGATAGCGCACGAGGCAGCGACTACATTCCACCTCGACCTGCCCCCGCAGGACACCCTCCAGGAGCACGCTGTCGCCCATCCAGCGGGCGTCGACCGCGAAGCTGAGAGGTTCCTCGACACTACACGCCAACGCCGGCGCCGAGCCCGCCCGCTCGGACCACCACTGCGGCGACCCCTCGAAAGAGAAGCGCTGGGGGCTCTCGCTCAGCTTTTCCACGGGAATCTTCATGGGGGTCCGGTCCTTCGCCATCGCAGCGGTCTCCGCTCCGCCGGAAACTCGGAAAATGCCGAAATCAAAGGTGATTTCGACTCTTGACCGTGTCGGGGGGCGGCCGCTGGAGTAGCAAAGCGCGCGGCCCAGCGTCAAGGCTGCACCCGGACGGGCCGCGAAGCGGTCGACGCGCCTCGCGGCGGCAGGGGCTGCGTTAAACTGCGCCCGCCATGGAGATTCGGACTCGATTCGCACCAAGCCCCACGGGGTATCTCCATCTCGGCAGCGCCCGAACCGCCCTGTTCAATTGGGCCTTCGCTCGCCACCTTGGGGCGACGTTCAAACTGCGCGTCGAAGACACCGACCGGGAGCGCTCCACGAAGGAAAGCGAGGAGAGCCTCCTCGAGGGCCTCCGCTGGCTGGGACTGGAGTGGGACGGTGAACTCGTGCGCCAAAGCGAAAACCGGGCCCGCCACGACGTAGCCATCCAGAAATTGCTCGACGAGGGGAAGGCCTACCGTTGCGTGTGCACGCGAGAAGAACTCGAAGCCCGGAAGCAACAGTCCGGGGGGCGCAGGGCGTACGACGGCCGCTGCCGCGAACTCGACCTCGCTTCCGATTGCGGAGAGCATACGGTTCGCCTGCGCCTGGACGAAGAGGCCGACCTGCACTGGAACGACCTGGTCTTTGGGCCGCTCGGACAGGAAGCGGCCCAGGTGGGCGACATGATCCTCCGCCGGTCCGATGGGACTCCGCTCTACAACCTCGCGGTGGTGGTCGACGACATCGACATGCAGATCACCCACGTCATCCGCGGGGCCGACCACCAATCCAACACGTCACTGCAGATCGCCATCTATCGTGCTCTCGGTGCCACCCTCCCGGAGTTTGCCCATCTCCCCCTGATCGTTGGAGCCTCCGGCAAGAAACTCTCGAAGCGCCGCGATCCGGTCTCCATCCAGGACTTTCGCGAGCAGGGGTACCTGCCCGAGGCACTCCTCAATTGGCTCGTCCGATTGGGATGGTCCCACGGCGACGACGAAATTTTCTCGAGAGACGAAATCGTGGAACTGTTCGGCCTCGAGGCGATTGGCCGCTCGAGCGCACAGGCCGACACCGCAAAACTCGACTGGTTGAACCAGCACTACCTGAAATCGATGCCGGCGCAGGAACTGATCGAAGCTCTCGACCCCCACCTCGAGAGGCGAACCGGTTCCCCGGCCCCCCGAACACCGGGCTTTGAGCAACTGGTCGACCTGCTGCGCGAACGGAGCACCACGCTCGACGAGATGGCCGACAAATCCGCCTGGGCCGTCACGGACACCATCGAGTACGAAGCCAAGGCCGCCTCGAAGCACCTCAAACCCGCGGCTCGCCCCGTTCTCGCCGCCCTCCATGCCCAACTCGATGCCACCTCCGAGTGGAACACGGGCGATCTCGAAGCCGGCTTCGAGCGAGTCCAGGCCGAACTCGACGGCCTTTCGATGGGAAAGATCGCGCAGCCCACTCGGGTCGCGATCACGGGCACCGCGGTGTCGCCCGGGATCTACGAAACGTTGGTCGCGGTCGGCCGCGAAAGGTCGCTCGAGCGCATTGCGAGGGCCCTCGAATGGATCGATCGTTCGGGCACAGCACCGAACGCTTGAGGATCCCCCGGGTCTAATATACGCTCGACGCCGCTGCGGCTCCGCGGCGTGATCCCCGGTCGTCTAACGGCAGGACAGCGGACTCTGAATCCGTCAATGAAGGTTCAAATCCTTCCCGGGGATCCATCCTCCCGCACACTCCGGGCCCTATCGGTCGAGTCGACTTCGTTGCAATCGCAAGGCATTGCCGATCACCGACACCGAACTCAAGCTCATGGCGGCCGCCGCAATCATCGGACTGAGCAGGATCCCGAAAGCCGGGTAGAGCACACCCGCAGCGATCGGAATACCCAGCGCGTTGTAGGCGAAGGCAAAGAACAGGTTCTGCCGGATATTGCGCATCGTGGCACGGCTGAGCAACACGGCGCTGACGATTCCCCGGAGATCTCCCTGGACCAGGGTTACCCCGGAACTGTGGATGGCGACATCGGTTCCGGTCCCCATCGCGATCCCCACATCGGCCGCCGCCAGGGCAGGAGCGTCGTTCACACCGTCCCCGGCCATCACCACCCCCTGCCCGCCGCCCCGGAGAGCGACCACCCGGTCGTGCTTCGTCTCCGGCGTCATCCCCGCCGCGACCTCCTCGATCCCCAGGGCCCCCGCGACCGACCGGGCGGTTGCCTCGGCATCGCCGGTGAGCATCACGACCCGAATACCTAGCCGATGCAGGTGCTCGATGGCCTCAGACGCGCCGTCCTTGATGGGATCCGAGACCGCCATCACCCCGGCCAGGGATCCATCCACCGCAACCCAGACCACGGTTCTCCCTTCTTTCTCGAGGTCGGCCGCCGCTCGGTCGAGAGCTTCGCCGAGGCCGATCCCCCGTTCCTCCAAGAGGCCCCGCTTGCCCACCACGACGGCACGGCCCGAGACCTCTCCCACGATCCCCCCACCAACGACCGCCTCGAAGTTGTCGGGCGAAACGAGATCGAATCCCCGAGCACGAGCGCCCTCGATGAACGCCGACGCCAGCGGGTGCTCACTGCTTTGCTCGAGGGAACCCGCAAGGCCCAGCCACTCGTCGCTGGGCTGGCCGTCCGCGGTGACCACGTCGGTCAACTCCGGTCGGCCGCGTGTCAACGTGCCGGTCTTGTCCACGACAAGAACCGATGCCTTCTCCAGTCTCTCGAGAACTTCCGCGTCGCGGATCAGAACCCCTTCGCCCGCGCCTCGCCCTACTCCGACCATGATCGACATGGGCGTGGCCAACCCGAGGGCGCAGGGACAAGCCACGATCAACACGGCGACAGCGACGGCAAACCCATTGGCGAGGGCCGGATCGGGCCCCAGCAACACCCAGCCCGCAAGCGCCGCCGCCGCACACACGACCACGGCGGGAACAAAAAAGGCAGCGACCCGGTCGACGAGATTCTGGACCGGGGCGCGACTTCGCTGCGCGGCCCCGACGAGTTCGACGATCTGCGACAGGACGGTGTCACTCCCCACGCGATCCGCGCGCATCAGGAACGAACCGGTCCGGTTGACCGTCCCCCCAATCACGCTCGCCCCGGTCTCCTTTTGCACGGGAACCGGTTCGCCGGTAATCATCGATTCATCGACAGCGCTGTGCCCTTCGACGACTTCTCCATCGACGGGAACCTTCTCTCCCGGACGCACCCGCAATACGTCACCCGGATGAACCGACGCGAGGTCCACCTCGACTTCCTGGCCATCTCGAACCACGCGAGCCGTCGGAGGGGCCAACCCCAGCAAATCCCGGATGGCGCTATCGGTACGACGGTGGGCGCTCATTTCGAGGACCTGTCCAACCAGGACCAGCGCAACGATCACTGCAGCGACCTCGAAATAGAGCTGCGAGGCCCCTGCGGCGGTTTTCATCGAGGCCGGCATCGCCTCCGGAAAGAGAAGAACCACCACCGAGTAGAGATACGCCGACCCTGTGCCCAACGCGACCAGCGTAAACATGTTCAGGTGGCGATGGACCAGCGACATCCATCCTCGGACAAAAAACGGAGCTCCCGCCCAGACCACCACCGGCGTCGCGAGAGCCCACTCCACCCAACCCCAACCGCGCCCGGGCCACCAGCGTTCAAGCGGCAGCCCAAGAGCAGGTGCCATGGCGATCCCGGCCACTGCGCCTGCAAGAATGGCCGCCACCACGAGGCGACGGCGCATCGCCCGGAGTTCCGAATCGTCGTTGTCGTCGTCGTCGGACGGTCCGGAAGTGCGCATGGGCACGAGATCCATTCCGCATTTCGGACAGGCCCCGGGTTCGTCCTGCTGTATTTCCGGGTGCATCGGACAGGTATAGAGGGCCGCGGGAGAGACCGCGGACGGCTGTTTCACGAGATCCATTCCGCATTTCGGACAGGCCCCGGCTTCGTCCTGCTGGATTTCCGGGTGCATCGGGCAGCTGTAGATTCTTGTTGCCATCGATTTCTTCCCTCTCGCCACTGCGAACTCGATCCCCAGGGCCTCGTCAGGATACGATCAACAAGTCATCGGGCAGCAACAGGACCAGCACGGCCGCGGCAGCAATGGCGGGGCCAAAGCCAAAGGGAGTCTTCGCACCCCGCCGAAAGGCCAGCAACAGGCCCAGTCCGAGCCCCAGTACGGACGCCACGACCACGGTTTCCAGGACTCCCAGCGGGCCGAGAAAGGCGCCGACCATGGCCAGCAGCTTCACGTCGCCGAAGCCCAACCCCGGAAACCAGATCCAGTAGTCGAGACTACTGGGCCGGGGAAACGCCTCGCCGTCTCCCGGCCAGTGGTCAAAATGACGGCCCAGTCCCGCGCTGACCCGGGCGTGAAGGAAGCCGACACTCCAGAGCAGCCCTCCGCCGAGCAACGCCCCTGCAAGCGCTCGTCCCCACTCCGCACCCAACGGCGCCCCTCCCAGGCCCTTCACGACCGGGAAGACCAGCAGCCCCACGACCAATCCCCCCAGTGATATCTCGTCGGGAATAATCTGGTGATCCATGTCGATGAACGACACGGCAATCAGGGCGGCGGCAAAGCCCATCCACACCCCGAGTTCGAAACCGATTCCGAGACGCCACGCGAGTGCCACGAAGACGCAGCCGGTGAGGATCTCGACGGCCGGGTACCGCATCGAGATGGCCACCCCGCAGTGGGCGCAACGGCCCCGCTGGTAGGCGTAGGAGAGGACTGGGATGTTTTGCCAGGGGCGGAGAGATTTCCCGCATCGGGGACATCGAGAACCGGGACGAATCACCGATTCCGATCGAGGGAGTCGGTAAATGACGACATTCAGGAAGGAACCGACGAGAAGACCGAAGACGAAGATCAGCGACATCGCCACAGCCCAGCCTTCGGGTTCCACGAAGACAGTCATCGGTTCGCCCCCCTAGGAGGGCCGACGGTAGCGCGGGTCGCCGCCGCCGCGAATCCTGCGCTCAGCGAAGATCGCGGCGCTCGAAAATCAACGCGGAAGCCATCAGGAGAACGACGCTGTAGCCAACCCCGTACACCACGGGCAGACCAATCTCGAGACTGGAAATGGGCAAACCGTGAACCGCCTGGACGGTGAGGTTGAAGGACTGCAGATCCGGAAGCGCGCGATAGAGGGCCTGGCCAGCAAACTCGACGATCGCATCTCCACTTTGGAATCCCAGGGACCGGATATCACGGCTCAAGTTCCCCGCCAGGTAGATCCCGACGCTGAAGAGTGAAGAAAGCAGCGGCGTCGTAAACGAAGAGAAAAAAGTAGCCACCGCGACCACGACCATCAGTTCGATTCCTACGAGCCCCAGCGCGGCCACGAGATTCCACCCGAGGGGGGCTCCCACGACCCACGAAACCGCAAGAAACGCCAGGCTCATGATGGCCAACTGGGCCCACACCGTCAGCAGAAGCCCCATATATTTGCCCACGATGAATTCGGAGCGCGAGAGCGGCTTTGAAAGCATCGTGTAGATGGTTCGACGCTCGATCTCGTCGTGAATGAGACCCACCCCGACGAAGATCGCGATTCCAACTCCGAAAAGTCGAATCGCTGCGAGTCCGACATCTTGAACGATTCGCTCGCTCTCCACGTAGGACAAGGACGACACGCCCACGCTGGTCGCGATCAGGACGAGACCAAAGAAAAGGAGCGTGTAAAGAAGGCGTGAACGAACCGCCTGGCGAACGGTATTCGTGGCCAGCGCGGCCACGCGAGGAATGGACATCAGCGATTCTCCCGAGATGCGTGAACGGCCTCAAGGAAAACATCCTCGAGCGAAACACGGTGAGCGGTGACAGAGATGACCTCCGCGTCGGAATCCAGGGCCATTTGAAGCAGGGCGTTGACGTTCTTTTCGGCGATGCAGAACTCGGTCCGATCTCCAATCCCCGTGGCATCCGCACCGAAGGACTTCTCCATTCGCACCAGCGTTCGAGCGGGAACGCCGGCAAGGACGACATCCGAACATCGCTCCCCCTCTCCGAGAAACGACTCGATTCGCCCTTCGTAACGAATCTGTCCGCCGGCGATGATCGCCACGCGATCACAGACGCTCTCGACATCGGAAAGGATGTGCGTGTTCATGAATACGGTCTTGCCCTCCGAGCGCAGTCGCAAGATGAGGTCTCGGATTTCCTTGCGACCAATGGGGTCCAACCCGCTCATGGGCTCATCGAGAAAAACGACTTTGGGGTCATGCACCAACGCCTGGGCGATCCCGATTCGCTGAAGCATTCCCTTCGAGTAGCCACGCAAGCGTTGGTGAGCGGCATGATCCAGCCCAACCCATTCGAGCAGCGTCCGAACGCGATCCGCTCGCTCTGCTCGCGCCACCCCGGAAACTTTCGCGAAAAACTCGAGAATCTCCGAAGCCGTCAGGTAGTCGTAGAAGTAGGGATTCTCCGGAAGAAAACCCACGTGGCGCCGAAACTCGCTCGCGCCAACGCTGTGGCCGAGCAGCGAAGCTTCACCCGACGAAGGGCGAATGAGCCCCATGAGAATCTTCAGCGTCGTCGTTTTGCCAGCTCCATTGGGCCCCACGAAACCAAAAATTTCGCCTTCGAACACCTTGAAGGAAATCCCACGGAGAGCGCGCTTCGGTTTCCAGGACAATCCTGATCGAAAATCCTTGACGAGTTCTTCGACTCGTACAATCTCGTTCTTCTCAGCCATCGTTTCGTTTCCGCCCCTGCTCACGCTGGATTCTCCAGGCGTCACTGCGCTGTTTGTCAACGGTATGCATATTCAACACGTAGCGTCGGCCGTAATAGGTCGACACGACCTTCGAGGTCTCGGGGTCGATCTGCCACTGCGATCCACGACGCAATGCCGCAGGAAGAGCGCTGGGCTCGGCCGGAGGCAACGATTCCATGACGGCTCCCTCTCCGCGTACGAGATCCAAGACACTTCGAATGTCCCGGTGGTTCCTTTGGAGGTAGGCCTCGCGGGCGCGATCGAGTTCTCGAGCGCGATACTCCACTTCGATCTCGTCGAGAGCCGCTTGAAACTGCGCTCGCGTCGCCTCATCGCTCGCGGACTCGACCAACTGCTGGAGAAAGAGCCCCGCCGACTCCAGGTCCGACCCGTGGGAGCGCACGCGCGCCACGAGACGAGCCAGGTAGACCGGAGCTCCTGGTAGGTCGACGGCTCGTTCGAGAGCCGTTGCGGCCTGCGCGTATTCCTGGAGGTAGAAGAAGTGATTAAATCCGAGGTAATAGTGATTGCGCCACTCTTCCGGATGGTGGTCGATCGCGCGCTCCAGTAGCCGGTTGGCCTCTCGGACGTTGGCTTCGCTATCGGTCATCCATACCGCCGCAAAGCGGTAGGGATGGTCGACCCAGGGGTCGAGCGTCGTCACGACGTCAATGAGGCGCCCGAGATCGGTCGCGTGCTCCGAAGGATCGTTTTCACCCCCAACGATCTGCACCGCCCAGAGCCAGTAGAAGTCCGCCAGCACCGCATCGAAGCCGAAGGAGATCGCTCGGACGGTATCGGGCCGGGGAATGAAGGCGGCGCCACGCTGCGCCCGGCTCTCCCCGGGAATCCAGGCATGGACCACGCTCGTTGCTGCAATCAGCAACGCCACCACGCTCACCTTGATTATGGTTCGAATCATCTCGCGGCCTCCCCCTCAGAAAGCGGCTCCGGACTCTGGATTAAAAATCGTCCGTACTTCCGTTCCAGCCGGGCGTGCGCAGGAGCGCCGCTCCATCGACGACCGGCGGTCCATAACTCCCTATGGCCGTTGGGCAGGTCGCTCCGGCTCCGTCGTCCTGGAAGTACATGTATCCGCTCATCGATCCATCGTTGTCGAGGTCGCCCCATGCCGTCGCGGTAAAGCATGTGGGGCATGTGCACCCACAGTTAAAGGCGCCATTCGAGGTGCAGGTGTCGTAGTCGAAGTAGACATCCCCGGTGGGCGTCCAACCCACCGTCGCAAAGGCCGGTCCCAGCGAAGATCCATCGCGCTGGGCCGCGTGAGGATCGACTCCGGTGGTATTCGAAGGTTCGGGCAAAGACGCCACGAAGACGCCGGTCTCGGCGAAATAGCTTTTCTGGGCCTTCGCCAGCGCCGCAAGGTTCGTGTAGGCCTCGGTTCGCTTGGATGTCTTCTGGTACCGCTGAAACCCTGGAATGGCGATGGACGCAAGAACGCCGACGATCGCGACGACGATCATCAGCTCGGTGAGCGTAAATCCACTGTTGGTGGCTTTGGGGTTCCAGGAAAACCGCACGGCACTCTCTCTCCTGTAGACGGGAATCGGAAACACAGGAGAGGGGAGGCGGACCATACCCCCGCGGTCGGCCCATCCTCCCCTACCCATGAGACTCCGACCTAGAAGACGCTTTGACCCGAAGCCCCGTTGCACGGGCCAACGGTGTCCGTCAGCGTCGCCGCCGGGGTTCCCAGCGTGGCGTCCCATACGCCCGTCGCTGCACACTCCGAATTCACGGGTGTCCCGGTATTGCCGGTCTTGACATAACCCCAGGCCTGGTTGTTTCCCGTCGAATCGATGTTCGCGGCACCCGAGACGGCAAAGGCGTCATTCGTGCTGTCTACGACCACGCCGTAGTGGAAGTACACCTTGCCTTCGGGGCTCCAACCCAGCTGGTCGAATCCGGCTCCGGCACCGGCGGCATTCACGAAGGCGGCCTTCGTCGAACCGGGGACGCTCGTCGGCGACAAGGCTGCGCCCACGTAATTGCCGAACTCGGCGTGGTAGGACTCCTCGGCCGTGCGAATCGCGGCGATATTGGCCTTGCCTTCGCTCGATTTCGCCTTCAGCTGAAATCGCAGGAAGTTCGGGATGGCGATGGCGGCCAGGATTCCGATAATCGCCACGACGATCATCAGTTCGATCAGGGTGAAGCCCTTCTGGCTTCGGCGTAGTTGCTCTCTCATATGCGTTGATCCTTTCGATCTACCTTCCGGCGCCTGCGATTTCCGAAGCCCTCGCTCCTGTCCTCGCTCCCCCTCTTTCTCTGGATCGGGCTGTTCGGCCCCGGGGTGGTAGACGCTCTGGACCTCCGCCTATCGGAGATCCCCTCATTGAAACGGTCCAGCACCGGCTCTCGGCCGGCACAATGCTTGTGAATCTCTCCATCGGCACGACTCCGCGGGAACCTTGAGCGCCTTCCTCGTGATTTTTTCCCATGGCCGCACAGAGACGCCTAGAGGCGCTCCACGGCTCCGAGACGCTTCGAAGCACGGGGATTCCGTTGACACCCCGGGGGAACACGGCTACGGTGCGCGCGCTGCTTCGCGGCCCGTGCTCCCATCGTCTAGCGGTCTAGGACGGGGCCCTCTCAAGGCTCAAACACGGGTTCGATTCCCGTTGGGAGCACCAGGCCGTAGCATCGCGGGACGCGGGAAATCTCGTTCTTGGAGGCCGGAACCTTGGCCGAATTTGGCTTCGCATTCCTCGACTGCGAGTTCGGGGGGCTCGACCCCGAGCGGCACGACATCACCGAAGTCGGCGTCATCGTGACCGACTACCGGCTGGTGGAACAGCGCGAGGGACACTGGCGGGTGGCCGCGCGCCCGGATCGCATCAGCGCCGAGGCCGCGAAGATCTTCGGCTACGACGAGAAACTCTGGGCCGACGCCCCCCACGTCCGAACCGTCCTGACGGAGATCGCGGAACTGCTACCGAAGGGAGTCACCGTGGTTCCTGCCGGCCAGAATGTCCGAATGGACGTCATCTTCCTGGAGCGGGCTTATCGCAACTGCGAGATCCCCTACCCCTTCGACTACCACGTCATCGACCTCGCAACCCTCTATTACGCCTGGACCCTGGCGGCCGGCGAAACGGCTCCAGCGCTCTCGCTCCGCCAGGCGGCCACGCGAGCCGGGCTCCTGGACGGCGCGACCGCTCACCGGGCTCTCGATGATGCGCGGCTGACCCTGGAAACCTTTCGGCACTACATCGGTCGCCTGGCTCCCCGCGACCCGCCCGAGATTCCCGGAGAGCCCGGGTAGCCGCTCGGCTCAGCCCGGTTCGCCCAGCTTGCGCTGCCATTTGCGCACGGCCCGGCGATCGACCGCTTCGAGAATTCTTCGAAGACGCGCCGCAAGGCCTCCGGTCCGGCTCCCGGTGGAGGCGCTCGCAAAATCGATGACCACCGGGTGACCCGCCGGATCGGCCAGGACGTTGCTGCGGTGACTCAGGTCGAGGTGCACAACCCCCCGAGAGTGCATTTCGTCCACCGAGGCCGCTAGTTCGGCCAGGAAGGAGGCGGGGAGGCTTCCGCGCATCGAACGCGAAAGGGGCTCTCCCGGCCGGTACTCGACGGCCAGCGCCTGGCGATCGATTCGCCGGTAGAACTGCGGCGCAAAAGCGCAGCCTGCGAGCGCCCGGTAGGCGCGTTCCTCGCGCCGAAGCATCCATGGACCCCAGCAATGCCGCACGAAGGGGCTCCGGGCCGAATAGTCCTTCACGACCGCTCGCACCCCACCTGCTCGAACCAGGAGGATATCCGCCTTCATCGAGGCTCCCCGCCGCAGGACCCGCTCGGTACAGGCGACGAGGTCGTCGCGCCCGGGGACGTCCCCCCCGGACGATTGGGCCCTCGAATTCCCCGTCACCGGACGCCCTCGGTGAATCTCCACGCCAACAGGAGCCAGCCCACAAATAGCGCGAGCGCGGTACCGAGTTCGTTGTTCTCGGAGTAGTGCTCGAGGCTCCACCGTGTTCTCTCCGTGGAGCCCGCGGAGTAAGCACGCCAACGCGGCCAGAGAGCCGGCACCGCCGACCGGTACGCGGCGTATTGCTCCCCATAGAGAGCTTCGAGGCGCTCTCCCTCGATGCGATCCTTTCGGGGAAAGTAGATGCCAAAGAACCAACTGCCGAACGCGAAGAGAATCGCGAGGGCCCACCATCCTCCGATGCCCAGCGCGAAGCCGGTGCCCACCAGGAGCGTTCCGACGTAGAGCGGATGACGCACGTGCGCGTAGGGCCCCGCCGTCGTCAACGCATCGTTCTTGACCAGGTAGCCCGCGCCCCAACCGCGGAGAAGAAATCCCAGCAGTAGGACGATCGACCCCAGGACCAGGCTTCCTCGAGAGGGCTGGCTCGTGAAGAGGACCAGGAGGCCCAGCGCAAGAAACGGAAGGAATCGAGCACGAAGGTTCTTGAGGCGTACCGGGTTTCGCATCGCCGGAAGGCTATCACCGGCCGTTGCGCAGGCAATTGATCCGAAAACCCTGGATCGCCCCCACCGGGGGTCAGTTCTCAGTCTTTTCCGTCTTGAACTGACCGGAGGACACCATCTGCCACAGTTTCGCTCTTAGCCGTTCCTTGAACTTCGGATCGGCCGAAACCCCCGAAAGGTCCGCTGTCAGGAATTCGTGGAGTTCCTCGGGGCGGACTTCGAGGCCCTCCTCCCAGTCGGCGGTCTCCACCGGTCCGTCCCAATTCTTGCGACGCTCACCCACGCGACCCACCCCCATTCACGCCAGTGTACCGAAAGCCCGACGCATCCTCCCCCGCCCGTTCTCCAGCCGCCTGGACGAGCAGGTTCTTGACACGGTAAAGGCTCGATCGAACCGCATCGCTCGACCGCTGGGTCCGAGAGCAGATCTCGGCGATCGAAAGGTCTTCGACGTGACGCATCACGAAAATCTCGTGCTGCCAAGTCGCCACCGAGTCGAGTTTGGCGCAGAGTTCATCGGCACATCGGCGCATCTGAAGCTGGTCTTCAGGGGAATACGTTGCCATCGAGTAAACCGCCTGGACGAACTCGGGTTCCGTCTGACCCGTTCGCTCGTCTCGAACCTTGTCCCGCCGCAGGTGATTGTTGGCGGTGTTTCGCGCGATCCCGAAGATCCACGAGAGAAGCGAGGACTGGGAGCGGAAATTCCCAATCGACTCGAAAACCGCGGTAAACGTCTCCTGGACGATTTCCTCGACATCCGCTCGGTTTCCAAAGCGATTGTAGACAAAGCCATAGACCCGGCGGAAATAGCGATCGTAGAGCTCGTTGAAGAGCTCTTCGCTCCCGCATACGATCCCGGCCACGAGATCCGCGTCGCTCAGGACGTCGCCAACGGCCTCCGGGGCAGCAGGCTTTCCAGCTTGCTTGGGCTTCTGTCGACTGTCGAAATCGGGTTTTGTAGGCAACGTGGTTCCTTCACGTTACCCCCTTCCCAGACAGCTAGAGGCGACCAACGCCCCCCGCGAGCCTCGTAGAATAAGTGGCCCCGGGGCCCAAAACGTGGCGAAACTTGTTCAAAGGTGAAACAAGTTGCCCCCGGGGGCACTCGCGCAACTAAGCGTGGAGCGCAGCCTCGAGACCCGGAGCGCCTTCCGACATCAGCCGCCGAATCCTGTAGAGTTGCGCTTTCACGGCGTCTTCCGACTTTCCAATCGCACCGGCAATCGCCTTGATCGGCAGCCGATCGCGATGCTTCAAGCTGAAGATTCGCTGCTGTAGCGGCGAAAGTTCTGTCTCGAAGATCTCCTGGCAACGGCCGAGCAAGCACCGCGCTTCAAAAGCGACCTCCGTTCGGGCCTCGGTGCCGTACATCTCCGGGGCCTTCGCCTCGTCAAAAGACTCGATCCGCGGACGAGCCCCGCGAAACCGCCGGTTGACCTTGTTTCGAGTGACCCCGAAAATCCACACCAGCAGCGAAGACTGGCCCTGAAAACTCGCCAAGGCGTCCAGAAGCGTCATGAAGACCTCCTGGGCCACATCTTCCGCTTCGCCCGGGTCTCCGAGCCGCTTCAAGGCGAAGCCGTACACCCGACCGAAATACGCGTCGTAAAGAAGTTCGAAGTGTTCCCTGCTGCCCGCGAGAATCTGGTCTACCAGTTCGCGGTCCGATTCCCACGCCGTTTTTCGCGCACCCACGATGCTCTCCCTGCTCGCACATCCACGAACCGTATCCACCTTCGATCCGAAACGACTTTCGTAGTTCCGGCAAGACGCCCAAGAACGCGGTGCCCCTGGCACCGACGGGCTCGAAACGGCTGGCTCCCCTGATGTCACCCACCGCCTATATGCCCGGTTCGTTCTTCCCTTTTGGGCTTGCCCCTGACCCAGCGAAGCTGGGTTGGGCCGTCTCCTGATTGTGGATCTCCGTGAATTGGTTGGCTTTTCAAAAGCGGGCCTTACGCCCTGCGTCAAGAAAAAGCAAACATCGTGCCATCCTTTTCGTAGGGGATGACCCTTACCAAGTCACTGTATTTGAAGAGTTTTATTCTTCTTGGAAAAAGGGGCGGAGTCTCGCGAGCCGAAAGGTGTGAATTGTTTTTCACATTCTCGGCGACCTTTGGGGCGAAGCTGCCGGTTGCGAGGAGCTGTTCCCCCCGGGATTTTCTCTTCTAGAGCTTCCCGGGAATGATCCACCAGCGTCCGTCGGCCAGTTCCCACTGGTCGACGCGCACCAGGCTCGTGCTCCAGAAACGCAGCGGCTTATTGTTCTCTCCCTGGAATCGCACGCGCACCTGGACGCGGCCGACTCCGTCCGGTTCGAATTCCTCGACCACGACCGACTCGGGGCGGTTGTACTCGAAGGATGCCAGGGCGAGCGCGTCCGCAAGGTCGGCGTAGTAGTCCGCAAAGGCCTCCGAAGAGTGAAAGAATTCCCGAAGCGCCGGGTCGTGAAAGGTGGAGATGCTGTTGAAGCGCCGATTCGAAACCCGCGTGTAGAAGATCGCGGCGAGCGACTCGAGCCGATCCAGTTCGGGAGACTCGGGCGGAGGCGCAGTCGGCGTGGCGCAGGCCATCGCGACGCAGGCCCCAAGCCCCGCCAGCACTCCCCCCGCTCGGACGCGCAGCCGCTTGCCCCGGGCTATCACCTCGTGCGCCCAGTCCGACGGGGAGTTTTCTGCTCCACGGCCGCCTGGGCCGCAGCCAGTCGAGCCACGGGCACGCGGTAGGGCGAACACGAAACATAGTCGAGTCCAGCGCGAGCGAAGAACTTGACGCTCTTCGGATCCCCCCCGTGTTCTCCACAGACTCCCAGTTTTAGACCGGGCCGGACCTTCCGCCCCAACCGGGACCCCATTTCTACCAGCTGACCGATTCCTTCCACGTCGATGCTCACGAAGGGGTCGTCTTCGAGAAGTCCCGAGCCCATGTAATCCGGGAGAAAATTCCCGGAGTCGTCCCGGGAGAGTGCATACGCCATCTGGGTCAGGTCGTTGGTTCCAAACGAAAAGAAATCTGCGTGCTCGGCAATCCGGTCGGCGGTCAGCGCCGCCCGGGGCACCTCGATCATCGTTCCAATCGCCGGTCGCAACCGGGGCCTTCCAAAAGTCTCTCGGACCTCGCGAATCATATTCTCGGCGAGATCCCGCAAGCGTTCGAGTTCTCCGGGGTGGGAAACCAGTGGAATCATGATCTCGGGCCTTACCTTGATGCCGGATTCCTGGACTTCGCAAGCCGCTTCGGTGATTGCGCGAACCTGCATCGCATAGATCTCGGGATAGACGATCCCCAGGCGGCAACCGCGGTGTCCCAGCATCGGGTTGAACTCGTGAAGAGACTCGATCTTCGCGCGAACCACCGCCACGTCCGCATCCAGGGCTTCCGCCACCGAGCGGATGTCTTCGGAGGAGTGCGGCAAGAACTCGTGCAACGGCGGATCGAGGAGCCGAATCGTCACGGGCAATCCCTCCATCGCGTGAAAGATGCCCACGAAATCGCCCCGCTGCATCGGCAAGAGCTTGGCTAGCGCTCTCTCTCTCTCTCCCACCGTCGATGAGAGAATCATCTCCCGCACTGCGAGAATCCGGCTCGGTTCGAAGAACATATGCTCGGTACGACAGAGACCAATGCCCTCGGCACCAAACTCCCTGGCCACCTTGGCATCCTGGGGCGTGTCGGCATTGGTCCGAATCTTGAGCTTTCGAGCCCGGTCCGCCCATCGCATGAGATCCGAAAACGCGCCCCCCAACTCCGGCGTCACCGTGGCCACGCGGCCAAGCATGACCTCGCCCGCCGTGCCGTCCAGCGTAATCGGCTCTCCTTCCCGAACGACCTGGTCCCCGACCCGCATCTCGCCGGCCTCGTAGTCAATCCGAAGCTGCCCGCAACCCGTAACGCAACACTTCCCCATTCCTCGTGCCACGACTGCCGCGTGGGAGGTCATCCCGCCCCGTATCG
>JAZAOF010000145.1:0-5580 GCA_036228265.1 Myxococcota bacterium
GGCCGATGCCCTCGCCGCGAGAATTCGGCAGCAACCGCTGGTCGATCGCGCGGTGACGCTCAGCGATTTCGTGCCCACGGAGCAGGAAGAGAAGATCGAGATACTCGGCGACGTCGCAATGATTTTCGATACGCCTGCACCGGCCCCCTCGAACGATGCCGTGCCTCTCGCGGATCGAATCGACGCCCTGGAGCGACTCAGGGATTTTCTCGCTCTCCAGGAAGAGGCGAGGCTTCCGGATACACCGCTGGGGCGGAGCGTGGCGTATCTGCAGGCGGAATTGACAGCCCTTCTCGATCGACTGGACTCGGAGAGCGATCCCGGCGCGGCGATCGATCGGTTTGAAGTCATCCTGCTGGGCACGCTCCCCGAACGGCTTCAGAGCCTGCGTTCGGCCCTGGAACCGGGGAACGTGGAACTGGCCGATCTCCCTCCGCGCATGGTCTCCCGCATGCGAGCGGGCAACGGGGCGGCCCGGGTTCAAGTCTTTCCCAGCGAGGACCTGCGGCAGCCCGACGCATTGCGTTCCTTCGTGTCGTCGGTCCGGGAGGTGGCTCCTCGCGCGTCCGGAATGGCGGTCGACATCGTCGAGCTCGGTCGTGTCACCGTGAGTTCCCTCCAGGTGGCGCTTTTCCTGGCCGTCGTCGTGATCAGCGCCTTGCTGTTTTTTCTCTGGAGACGAGCGCTCGATACGTTCCTCGTGCTCGCTCCCCTTCTTCTCGCGGGGGTGTTGACGATCGGGTCGCTGGTGTTGTTGTCCATTCCCTTTAATTTCGCGAACGTGATCGTTCTGCCCCTGCTGCTGGGAATCGGCGTCGATAGCGGGATTCACCTGGTCCATCGCGCACGGGTCACCGAGAAAGTCGGTGCGGTTCTGCTTTCCGAGACAACGGCTCGGGCCGTTTTCTATTCCGCGGTCACGACCATTACCAGTTTCGGAACGCTGGCCTTCTCGGACCACCGGGGGATTGCGAGCCTTGGCGAGGTTCTCGTCATCGGCATCTTCTTTACGCTGGTCTGCAACCTGATGGTACTGCCGGCACTGATCGGTCTTACGCTGAAGCCGTCCAAGCCCTCGGCTCCGTAGCTCCAGGATCAGGGGATGCGCGATGCCGGTACGGCCGAATTTCGCGCGGCCGGTTGGTTCGCCGGGTGCCGGGCTGAAAGGAAGCTCACGAGGGCGGTCACCTCGTAGGGCTTCAGGTGATCCCCGTACGCCGGCATGTTTCCATCCCCCTGGAGAATCTGGCGGATCAACTGGTTCTCGGTCAGCCGGGTGGCGACGTTCGTGAGGTCAGGGCCGCGCTGGCCACCAAGGCCATCGAGGCTGTGGCAGTTGCGGCACTGCTTGGACTGCACGAGTGCGGCGCCCTGCAACTGCAGCGGGGAAAGTCCCTTGACCATCGCCGGAGGCGTGGGGACGCCGCTCCAGGCATTCATGTGTGGCGACCACGGTGAGTAGGTGCCCAACCACGCCAGGGTGATCAGGCTGGTCATCGTCAAGATGACGCCCGCTGCGGCTCCTGGGCGCTTGCTCCAGTGTTTCTCTCCCGTTCCGGCGATGAAGGGGATCAGGAAGAGCGCGACGACGAAAAGGGGGAGGACATAGAGGATGACCGAGGTTTCCATGTAGGGCGGGAGCAGGGCGAGCACCGCGAAGAGGGACAAGAAGAAAAAATCCGGCCGCGGCGCGGTGTGGATGAAGGTCGGGTCGGCGGGTCCGTTGGGTCCCTTGGGTCCGAGAAGGATGGCGCAAAGAAAAATGGCCAGGAGGACGAAGGAGGTAAAGAGGACGTCCTTGTCGATTCCGTCCGGGAAGAAGCGGATGCCCTCTCGCTCGAGGAGTTCCTCGTATTCCTGGTCGTAGGTCGCCGGATCGACTCCCTTTCCTGCCACCGGGTAGTCATTGATGCCCTTGGTCAGGACCAGTCGCAGGTGAACGCCGATGACTGCGATCAGCAGCCCAGGGATCACGAAGACGTGGAGGCTGAAGAACCGGCTCAGGGCCTCCGCGGAGAGGATCGGGCCGCCGATGAGCCCATGCACCATTTCCTGTCCAAGCAGGGGCACCCGGCCCATGATCGAGACGCCAATGCCCAGGCCCCAGTAGGCATCCTGGTCGAATCGCATCACCTGCCCGGTAAAGGCCGCGCCGAGCGTGCCCAGGAAAAGAATGCAGCCCATGACCCAGGTCAGTTCGCGGGGGTACTTGTACGCCCCGAACATGAACACCTGGATCATGTGGATGGTCATGAGGGTGACCATGAAGTTCGATCCCCAGTAGTGCAGGGCCCGGAGGAACCAGCCCGCGGGCTGCTCGTAGTTGAGGTACTCCAGTGTCTGGTAGGCCTGATCCGGCGAGGGGACGTAGACGAGTGCCAGGCAGACCCCGGTGGCGAGTTGCAGGATGAAGCACGTCAGGGTTGCGCTTCCGAAGACGTACCACCAACTCGCCGAACTTGCGGGAATTTTGTGCCCGGCAGTCGCTTCGAAGAGTTGAGCCAGGTGGAGTCGAGCGTCGAACCACTGACCGATGGTCTTCATGCTCATGGGTTACTCGTCTCGTTCTCTCTCGGTGGAGCGAAAATTTTTTTCAGTCGCCCGTCGTCGATGTTTCTCGTGCGCGCAGCCGTTCACACGGACTCGCTGAGGGTGGGGACTTCGCCGCCCTTTACCATGAGCGCCCCCTTCTTGACCTTGTACTCGTATTCGAACAGGCCGCGGGGCGGTGGGCCCGATGCGTGGCTTCCATCTTCGTAGTAGACCCCGCCGTGGCACGGGCACATGAAAAGGCCGGACTCCGGGAACCAGCGGACGGGGCAACCGAGGTGCGCACAGTTGATGGCGAAGACCTGGAACTGCTCGCCCTCGATGCGCCGGACCCAGCACGGCAGGTTGGCCGTGAAGCCGTCCCAGGGACGCGTGAAGGGGTTTCGGTAGGTTGCGAGTCGAGTCTGGCCTTCCGGGAAATCGTCGATCTTTCCGAGGGGAATCCAGGCCTGGTAGGCCTTGCGCGAGAAGGCAGCGGAGAGGACAAAGCCGACAACCGGAACGGCGATCAGCGATGCGGCGACCACGTTCATGCCAATGCCCAGCTTGAACAAGAAGCTCCGGCGCGTGAGCGGCGCGACCGGGCGCGGCGGCGGGGGCGTTTGTTCGGACATCAGGACCTCTTCTTCGGAGCCGCCATGGGCGGAGTGTGGGTTCCCTCGGGATACGTCTGCCCGGGGAATTCACGGCGTTGGGCCGCGAGCCATGCGACGATGTCCGAAATTTCCTGGGGACGGAGAGCGCTCGCCCGTCCCGCGCTCCTGTATCCGCGGAAGTCGGGCATCCCCAGGTCGAGGCGGCCGGCGATGACTGTGCTTCGGAGACTTTGATCGCTGGAAAGCGCGAGGTAGGAGCCGTCGACGACGGAGCCGGCGGTGGGGCTCCCGGTGCCCCCGTCGCCATGGCACCCGGAGCAATGCCGTGCGAAGGCGGTCGCGCCGGAATCGGGGTTGCCGGGAGCCAGTCCGGCCGCGAGGGAGTCCGCTTCGCTATACGGGGGAAGGTCGGGACCGGCGGCCCGGGGGTCGCTCCAGTGGTCTCGGATTCCCGTGACGATCGCCTCGATCTGGGCATCGGAAAGCGTCCCGCCTTCGGAGATGGCGAAGGCCGGCGAGGGGGTGCCCGGTTTTCCTGTTCGAATGGCCTGGACGAGGTCGTTCTTGTCCGCCACGGCCAGGAAGATCGGATCGTTGAGGGGCCGGGCCGGGCCCATGCGGCCGTCGGCTCCGTGGCAGCCGGAGCAGTGCTCGCCGTAGAGGGTGTCGAAGTCGACGACGTCGACGGGGCGGACGTAGCGATCGGCCTCTGTCGGTCGACCCGGCAGGGAATCGCAGGCGAGGGTTCCCACTCCGGCGAGGACCAGGGCGGCGGTGCGGAGAGAGCGGAAGCTCACGATGGATCCTCCGTTCGTCGTTCGAGCCCCGTGGCTTCGATTCCGGCACGCTCGGCCAGGGACCAACTCTGCATGGTCTTCACGGGTTCGGCGCGCGAAATCACCCCTCCCGCAACGAGGCCAAATGCGAACTGCGATCCGATAAACCAGACCCAGTTGATGTGTTGGTCGAGAGCCGGCGAAACGACCGAGAGAGTGACCCAGATCGCCCCGCTCCAGAAGAGCGGGGCAAAGATTCCCGCCCAGAGCAGCGGGCGGCGGGGCAGCATGGGAAGGAGGGTTCCGTATACCACGCCGACCATGAGGGAGAGCAGCGCGTGCATGAAAAGCGCCGCGAAGAGAGCGGTCCAATGGAATTGGGTGAGTTGCGCAAGGTTGCTGGCGTCGAGGGAGGGCAACATGACGGAGGCGAGCAGGTTGACGGGGTACCAGATGCTGTTTTCCGCGTAGAATCCGAAGGCCATGGCGACGAGGGCCATGGCGATGCCCCCTGCGACGCCGCCAGCGACGCCTGCAGAGTAGGGGTGGATCTCCACCGGGATGCGGACCCGATGGCCTTCTTCTCCGGGGACCAGGTGGGCCACCTTGTGGGCGGCTGGGACGATGGGAGGGGGGCCCTTTGTGGCGGGCTGGAGGGGGACCAGGACTTCCCTCTGGCGGGGGAATACGCCACGCCACCATCCGAACCCACCGAAGAGGACCAACGGGATTCCCACGAGGGTGACGATCACGTTGGTGACGAGTCCGGCAAAGAGAAGCGTAACGCCGAGAGCGACGAGCATCGGGGCTCCGGTCGGTTCCGGGAGTTCGACGCCTTCGGGGCGGTCGTGATCTTGGTCTGTGAGGGCCATGCCTTGGTTTCTCGAGAATCCTTGATGCGCGGGGCGGTCAGACCCCGATGATGTAGACGCTGGTCAACACGACGAGCCATACGATGTCGACGAAGTGCCAGTACCAGGAGACCAGTTCCACGTTTTCGGCGTGGTCTTCCTCCACGTGTCCGAGCACCGTGAGAATGAGAATCCCGCTCATGATGAGGACTCCCACACAGACGTGTGCGGCGTGGAAGCCCACCAGTGAGTAGAAGGTGGTCCCGAAGAGGTTGGTCGAAATCGTGAGGCCCTCGGTGTAGATCAGCCGCATCCATTCGTTTGCAGTCATCGCGATGAAGGCCACCCCGAGGGCGATTGTCAGCAAGAAGCTCGCGGCAAAACGCGCGATGTGGCCTCGGCGGAGCTCGCGGATCGCCACCATGATGGTTCCGCTGCTCGAGAGCAAAGCGACCGTGGCGATGATGGGAAAATCGAGGACGTCTTTCGGGTAGGGTCCGCTGAGGCTCTTTCCAATGTAGAAGAGGTAGCCAACGACGAAGATCGAGAAGAAGGCGCTTTCGGTCAGGATCAGGCAGATCATTCCAGCGCGGCCACGCGGAAGCCGTTTTCCGCTGTCGATCTGGGGCGGCGGGGTGGGGAGCGTGGCTTCGCTCATTCGTATTTCCAGTCCGGGTCTTCGGGGTGTTTCAGGTCCCAGAGCGGTCGCCGACTATGCACTTCAGGGATTTCGGCGAAATTGTATTCCGGAGGCGGCGAACTCGTCGACCATTCAAGCGTCCATGCGTCCCAGGGATCGGGGGCGGC
>JAZAOF010000146.1:0-16359 GCA_036228265.1 Myxococcota bacterium
AACAACTCGCGGGCACCGACTCCAGCATCGGAAGCCAGGCGGGCGATCACGGCGGCATAGGCGACCGGGGTGAGGAGCAACGCACCGACTGCGCCCGCAACAACGTCATCCGCCATGACACCCATTCCCCCCTCGAATCGCCTTTCCGCCCAACCCACCGGTCCGGGCTTGGCGATATCCAACACCCGGAAAAGGACGAATCCGGTCACAAGCAGGAGGCACCAGGAAGAAAATCCCGCAATTCCCGAGTCGGAAGACCGAAGACCGAGAAAATCAAGCGGGGCGAGAACCACCAGGGGAGCCAGGAGCCAGAGTTGCCCCACCACTTCGTCGATCACGATACGGCCGTCATCCTTGCGGCCAAAGTGGTGCTCGGCGATGCCCGAAGCCCAGACCCCCAGAGCCGTCAGCGCCAGGACGCTGATCGCGTAGAGCGCCACGCCGAGGTGGGAAAATCCGAGAAAGAGCGCCAGGCCGACGAGCGAGCCAAAGGTTCCCGGGGCGACGGGCAGCTGACCGACACCCAGAACCGTGGCAATCCAAACGGGCGCACGCGCACCGCGCACAATGGCCGGGGCCTTTCCTGGATTGGCGCTTGTGGGCTCCGGAGAACCCCCTGCCGCTAGCTGGGTTTCGATGGCGCTCTTCCGCGTTCGTGACTCCGCGGGGAGAGACCGCGGATGGACGTGGGGGGCGGTTTTGACAAATGCCCGACAGCGCGGGCCCAGCAACTGTAACGGACGCGAAAGAAAAGGCAAAGTCTTTATATAAGTATCTGATAAATATAATTAAATTAGATCGCCCCTCGAACCGTCCACGACCTCCCATGCGACGGGGGATCGCTGGGACTCGCTACAGTCCAACCCGATGCGAGTACTCGGACTGGATCTCGGCGCGCGGAGAATCGGAACCGCCCTATCGGATACAGATGGCAAAATCGCTTTTCCCCATGGGGCCATCGATAGGCACAATCGCAAAAAAGACCTGGAGTCCCTGCAAGAACTCATCCGGGACGAAGGCGTCGGGCACATCGTGGTCGGACTCCCGATCCACATGGACGGCCGAGTCGGCCCCGAGGCCCAGTCGGCCCGAACCTTTGCGCAGGTCCTTGGAGAAGCCACGGGGATTCCCGTGGATGTGCTCGACGAGCGCTGGACGACCCAGGAAGCCGAGCGCGCCCTGCGCGAGTCCGCTCCAACCCGCGGACGATCGCGCCGTCGCGAGCAAGGCCGCCGGGAGAGGGTCGACGCCCTGGCCGCGGCCTTGATCCTTCGCACCTTCCTCGAACTCAGGGCCACCGAAATCGGGGAACGATGAGAGCGGTTTTCGCCATCGCACTAATCCTCGTGGCACTGGCCACGCTGGCGGTATTCGAGGCTTCGAATTTGCTGGAACCGGTCGACCCACAAGGCGAGGGCCAGGTCTTCACGGTGACTCGGGGGTCAACGCTCGGCCAGATCGCCCGAGAACTCGAAGCCCGGGGCCTTGTCCGGAACGCCTTCGCAACCGAGTGGCTCGGCCGTTACGACAACCGCGCGCAGCATCTCCGGGCCGGAGAGTATGAAGTCTCCCCGGCCTCGACCCCGCGCGAAATCCTCGAGCGGATCGCCGAGGGCCCGGTGAAGACATACCCGGTGTCCCTTCCCGAAGGACTGCGGCTCGAACAGGTCGCCGACCGACTCGACGCCGCCGGCCTGGTTTCAGCGCCCGAATTCATCGAGGTCGCCCGCGACCCGGCATTCGCGGCCTCACTGGGCCTACCGGGCGATTCGATGGAGGGCTTCCTCTTCCCCGAGACCTACCGACTTCCCCGAGGTCTCCCGCCGACCCAGGTCGCGCGCGTTCTGGCCCGGGAGTTTCTTCGCAACTGGAAACCCGTCGAACCTGCAGCTCGGAAACGGGGGCTCTCCATGCGCGACGTCGTGATTCTTGCCTCGATCGTCGAGAAGGAAACCGCCGCACCCGAGGAGCGACCCCGTATCGCCTCGGTTTTCCACAACCGCCTCGAACAGGGCATTCCCCTCGCCACGGATCCCACCGTCATCTATGGCATCGAAGATTTCGATGGAAACCTGACACGGGCACATCTCCTGGATGCAAAAAACCCCTACAACACCTACCGCCACGAGGGACTTCCTCCCGGGCCCATCTCCAATCCAGGAGCCGCAGCGCTGCGAGCGGTCGTCGAACCCGAAGAGAGCCGCTATCTCTTCTTCGTCTCGCGAAATGACGGCACGCACGTTTTTTCTCGAACCTACGCCGAACACGAAAAGGCGGTCGATCGCTATCAACGAAGGGGACGATCCCGGTGAACGCCAACCCCAGAGAGTTCTACTCTGAGAAAATCCCGGAACAATTCAATCGTTCGTTTGAGCAACAGGGCGAACTCGCCCGAACGGACACGGAGGCGCAACGAATTTTCGAGGAGATGAGCGGGGTCACTACGAGCATCCGGATTCTCGTGGATGGCGAAGGCGGTGGCGACTTCGCACTCGACATCCGGGACGGCCGGATGACGGCTGCTGACTCGTGTGCGATGGATCCCTTTGTCACGATCCGACATGACGTCAAGGATCTCGAATCTCTCATCCGCGAATCCGGCGACTCGGCCCTCGGCTTTCTGGGTGGGCTGGCCGGGCTGGCTGGCGAAATGCGACTCACGCGAAGCCGCATCGAAAACCTCGACGGCCTGCAAGGGACGGCGCGGCTCGAATTGACCGGTGGCACCGGGTTTCGCGTGGATACCCACTTTGGGAACGACCCTCTTCCCAGCGAACCGCATTGCACCATTCGGGTGGACGATGACGTCTACCGAGACCTCCGGACGGGCTCGATCCCCGCCCAAGAAGCCTTCATGACCGGCAAGATCGCGATCGAGGGCGACATGCAAATGGCCATGGAACTGGCCCTGGCCGCGCTTTCACCCGATTGAACCCGGCGGGCTCAAGCCACCGCCACCTCTCGCAGCAACCCGATGTTGTCGAGCACCTTGCCTGCCCCCCGAACCACCGCCGTCAATGGATCGTCGCAGCGGACGATGGGCAGTTGGGTCTGCTCTTGCAGCACGGCATCGAGTCCCGCGAGAAATGACCCGCCCCCCACCAACATGATGCCCCGGTCGACGATATCCGCCGCGAGTTCTGGCGGAGTACCTTCCAATGTTCCCTGAACCGTCTCGACGATGGCGTGAACGGACTCGCGAAGCGCTTCGTAGATTTCCTCGCTGGACGTACTCGCCACTTTCGGAATCCCCGCAACGAGATCCCGCCCCTTGATCTCGAGCGTGGAAGAATCGACCTCGGGGGTCGCAACTCCCACGGCCATCTTCACGCGTTCGGCCATCGCTTCCCCGATCAGCATGTTGTACTTCCTCTTGACGAACTGGACGACCGCCTTGTCCATCGAATCGCCTCCCACCCGCAACGAACGCGAGGAGACGATTCCAGCCAGTGCGATCACGGCGACATCCGTCGTTCCCCCTCCGACGTCGACCACCATGCTGCCGCGCGCCGCGGTCACATCGAGTCCCGCACCAATGGCCGCCGCCATCGGTTCCTCGATGAGATAGACCTCCCGCGCCCCCGCAGAAAGTGCCGATTCGCGGACGGCTCTCTTTTCGACGGACGTAATGCAGGGCGGTACGCAGATCACGACTCGCGGTCTCACCCATCTCGATCGACCGCATGCACGGCGGAGAAAGTGGCGAAGCATCGCTTCGGTCACTTCAAAATTCGCGATGACGCCGTCTTGTATCGGGCGAATAGCCTTCACGGCCGTGGGCGTTCGACCCAACATCTCCTTCGCCTCCGACCCGATGGCCAGGACGCGCTGGCGGCGAGTCGCGCGGTCATCGACCAGCGCAACCACGCTCGGTTCAGAACAGACAAGACCCCGTCCAGCGGCGTAAACGAGAGTATTGGCGGTGCCGAGGTCGATGGCGAGATCGTGGGACAGAAACGAAGAGAACGCGGCGGAAAACATGGAGGGGGAGTCCTTCCGGGTCCGTTGCAACCGGGCGAACGATCCCCGAGTCGAACCCATTGACGACATCCATCGGCACGTTTCCCACGGCGGTTGAGGCAACCCTTCGGAAATCGAGCGCGACATGCAGGATCGGCGCAGCGAGCCGGAATGCCGCGGCATTCCCTCAGAGCAGCGTGCAGCGTTCTACGGAGCCGCGGGCTGCGGAGTAACCGCGGGCGAGCCGTCCACGGGCTGGCGAACCAGCGATTGGAGTTCGCCGATGTGGCTGGAAAGCTCTTCGACCGCGGCGCTCACGTTCGCCATCCGGACCTCGTAGGCCTTGACCTCGGCCCGGGCGCTCGCCAACTCGCTTTCGAGTCTCCCCACCTCGGCCGAGAGCGATGCCGTGCGGCCCCGCTCGACGGCATACGCCACGAGGACGGCGACGAGAACCAGCGCCAACAAACCGATCCCGAGCCATCGGCTGCGGTCGTCGGGGAGCTCCGAAGAGGGCCCCCCTTCGTCGGGGTCCACGGCGCGAAGAATTCGCTCCTCCGCACCGGAACTGGGCGGCACCGGGCGTCCGCTCACGACTGGATGACGAGCTTGGAGAGGCTCGTCTTGCGGAGGTTCGTCTTTTGAATTGTCCGGACCAACTCGGCCACCTTTTCCGTATCGCTCTCGAACGGATTGTTGCAAATCACGCGGACGTTAAGCAGGTTCCCCAGCCGGATATTCGACCAATCCAGGTCGTATTGGATCGAATTCTCTCGCGCCAGCTTGATGAACTCGCCGCGCATCCGAGCGCGCGTGTCCGGCGGAGGTTCGGTCTTGGCGAAATCGACCTCCGCGTCGGTAAAGAGGCGCTCGACGGCCCCGGCCTTCTCGAGCAGATAGAAGAGACCGCGATTGCGCCGGATGTCGTGGTACTGGAGGTCGAGCATGGAGACCTTCGGGTTGTCCCAGGCCGTCCCCTTCGACTCGACGTAGGATTCGATCATCCGCCGCTTGATCAGCCAATCGATCTGGCGATCGAGCTTGGAGGGGTCGGTATCGAGACAGTCCAGCACGTGTTGCCACATTTCCACCGCCTTCCGGTGGTCGTCGCTTACGGGATACTGCTCGATGTACTTCTGGGCGAGCTCGCAATACTCGCGCTGAATCTCGATGGGCGAATATTCACGGCCGTTGTCCAGCCGAAGGCGGCGCTTGCAGGTCGTGTCGTAGGTGATGTCCTTGATGGCCTTCACCGGGTTGCGCAAGGTGAAATCCTTGTTGATGTAGTTGTCCTCGATCATCTGGAGAACCACTGAACAGGTTCCTACTTTCACGAAGTTCGTGTAATCGCTCATGTTGGAATCCCCCACGATGACGTGGAGGCGGCGATATCTTTCGCGATCGGCGTGGGGTTCATCGCGCGTGTTGATGATCGACCGATCGTTGGTCGTCGTCCCGGAAATCTTCTGGTAGATGTGCTGGGCACGCTGACTGATGCAGTAATGAACCCCGTCCTGGGTCTGCAGGACCTTTCCGGCCCCGGTATAGATCTGGCGGGTCACGAGAAAGGGAATGAGCTGCTCGGCGAGATAGTAGAAATCCACGTCTCGGTCGACGAGATAGTTCTCGTGGCACCCGTAGCTGTTTCCGACGAAATCCGGGTTGTTCTTGAAGATCGAGAGCTTCCCGGGGATCCTCTCCTCGAGGATTTTCTCTTCTGCGTAGCCCTGGAGATCTTCAAGAATGCGCTCCCCCGCGCGGTCGTAAACGATGAGTTGGCTCGGCGAGGAGCACTCGGGCGTCGCGTACTCCGGGTGGCACCCGGTGTCCTGGTAGAAGCGCGCACCGTTCTCGAGAAAGACGTTCAGGAAGTGTTCGGTCGTGATCAACTTCTCGAAGAGAAACCGGATAGCTTTCTCCACCGGAAGGGTTTTTCGCCCTTCGGGCGTAAAAATGATCCCGTACTCGGTCTCGATACCGTAGATCCGTTTCTGCACTCCAACTCCACCGCGGCGGGCGACGCGCGACCGCCGATCAACTTCCGAGAATCGACCGAACCTCCTCCGGTGCGAGTCGCCGAAACATTCGACCCACACGGGTCCGCTCAAGAACGCAGACCTCGATACTCTCGGCCGAAAGTTCCCCGGCCCCATTGGCAACCCGGGCCAAGCTGCGCTGACCGAGGGAGGCTGCGTCAGAAAGATTCATCCCCTCGGCATAATCAGTCTGGAGAATCGACTCGACGTCGTCCACCTCGCCACCAATCACGCAGAAACCGCGGTGATCGCTGATGAACCCATCGAACTTGATCCGGTAAAGCGCGTTGTCGCCGTGGCCATCAAATCGATCGTCGCCGACTTCCGCCACGATGACTTCGACCTCCAGGGGCTTCGGATCCCGGGTAAACACTTCGCCCATCGCCTGGGAATACGCGTTGGCCAGGGCCTGCCCTACAACGTCCTCGCGGCTGTATGCGTAGCCCTTCGTGTCCGCGTAGCGAACCCCGAGTTTTCTCAACTGGTCAAACTCGCTGAACTTCCCGACGCCCGCAAAAGCCACGCGATCGTAGATTTCGCCAATCTTGTTGAGCTTCGTCGCATTCTCCGCCATCAAGAGAATTCCGGTTTCGTACTCGAGAGCGACAATCGACTTTCCCCGGGCGATCCCCTTGCGAGCGAACTCGGCCTTGTCCGCCATGATCTGCTCAGGAGAAACGTAGAACGGCATCGTCACGAGGAAACTCCTCCGGCAGTACGACTATCGAGAAGGTCCCGATAGGTCGCTTCGATTTCTTCTTCCGAAGCGTCGGCAATTCCGTCCTCGGTGCCCATCTTGATGATGGGAAAAATCCGACGCGCCAGGTCGACGCCCCCCGTCGCCCGATCTTCCTCCGCGGCCGCCGTAAGTGCCCGAACCGCCGCATGGATGGCGCCCGCGCGATCGAGTTCGGGTTTCCAGTTCTGCTTGAGCGACTCCCGGGCATACAGTCCGCCCGAGCCCGTGGCCTCGAAATGGGCCTCTTCGTAGCGCCCACCCGTAATGTCAAACTTCCAGAGTCGACCGACACCGCGACGGGTATCGAAGCCCGCGAACAGCGGCACCACGACGAGCCCCTGCATCGCGGCGGGAAGATTCTGTCGGATCATCTGGGAGAGCTTGTTCGCCTTGCCTTCAAGGACCAGGGCTTCTCCCTCGATCTTCTCGTAGTGCTCGAGTTCGACCGAAAGGACTCGCGCCATCTCGATACTGGGTCCGGCCGCACCCGAAATGGCCATCAGCGAATAGGGATCCGTGGCGAATACCTTTTCAATATCCCGCGAAGCGACCCGGTGGCCCTCGGTCGCCAGGCGATCTCCCGCCACCACGACCCCGTCCGCGAAGCGGAACGCAAGGACCGTCGTGCCATGAGGGATGCTGTCTGCACGCGCTCCCAACTCGGCTGAAAAGCGCGGCAGCAGGTACTCGTAATCACACTGCAGCAGCTCGAAGAAACTCGATCCGCAATAGGTCCCAGTAAACGACACCGGCACTCCCCTCAGATAATCCGCGACTCCGGGCAAAAGGCGAAATTACTCGCCTCCGCGCTGGACGTAATTCTTGACGAACTCTTCCGCGTTCTCCTCGAGAACCGCATCGATTTCATCCACCAGGGCGTCCATCTCGTCGTGGAGTTCCTTGCCCTTTTTTTCGATCTTCTTGGTGCCGGCGGCCTGGCTCTCTCCCGAGTCACCGCCTCCACCCTTCGATCGCTCCTTCTGGGTCTTTTCTGCCATGGTTCCTCCGATCCGATCAGATGGACAGGTTCTTTACCAACTCGGTAGCGGTCGGTGATCGCTCGAGAAGATCGTGCACATGTTCCTTCGATCCTTTCAGGGGTTCCGCCATCATGATGCGCTTGATTGGCTCGTCGTCGACCCCAAAAGAAATCGAATCCCAATTCACTCCAAAGACCTCGGAGGGGTAGCGGCGCAGGCACTCTCCCCGGAAATACGCCCGCGTATCGTCCGGCGGCGTGTGGATGGCCGCCACGATCTCGTCGTCGCCCACGATCCGCTCGACCCGCCCCTGGCGTTCGAGCACATAGTAAAGCCCCTTGTCCGGACGGGAGTCGTGGTACTGGAGATCGAGCATCTGAACCTGGGGCGCCGACCATCCCACGCCCTTGCGATCCATGAAACCTTCGATGAGCGCCTTCTTGATCACCCAATCGATACGAGTGTCGAGTTCCATGGGGTCACGCTCGAGACAGTCGACGACATCGGCCCACTTCTCGAGGACATCGAGGGTCGTGGCGTCGAGGTCATGACTCTGCGCGTACGCCTGGGCGAGTTCGACGTACTCGGCCTGGATCTGGACGGCCGTGAGTTTCTTCCCGTTATCCAACAGCAGCGGCAGCCGGCACGTCGGATCGTGGGAGACCTCGCGAATCGACCGAACGGGATCACTCAGGACGAGGTCGCGGTGGATCGCTCCATCCTCGATCATCGACAGCACCAGCGCGGTCACTCCGTGGCGAAGGTAGATCGTGTACTCGCTCATGTTCGAGTCTCCCACGATCGTATGCAGACGCCGATATTTTTCCCGATCGGCGTGGGGTTCGTCGCGCGTGTTGATGATGGGGCGCTTGACCATGGTATCGAGGGCAACCTCGGTCTCGAAGAAGTCTGCCCTCTGAGAGACCTGGTAATCACACGGGTGCCCGCGGCTCTCGCTTCCGACCTTACCGGCCCCTGCGAAGACCTGGCGGGTCACGAAGAAGGGCATCAGGTTCTCGACGATCTGCTTGAAGGAGGTGCGGCGGTCCATCAGGTAGTTCTCGTGGCAGCCGTAACTATTTCCCTTGCGGTCACTGTTGTTCTTGTAGACCAACATCTGCATGCCCTCGGGAAGCAGGCCCATCGCCTCCCGCCGGCTGATCTCGACGATCCGCTCCCCGGCCTTTTCATGCACGACCGAGTCCCGGGCGTTCGTCACCTCCGGACAGGAATATTCCGGGTGTGCGTGATCCACGTAATACCGAGCCCCGTTGATGAGCGTCTTGTTGCGCGCGATGTTTTCCTGCTGGTTCGGCGTGTATTTCTCACCGTCCACCTGGAATCCACGGGCGTCCGCCAACGGGTTCTCCTGGTCGTAATCCCAGAGAATCTCCCCAGCCGGATCCTCTCGATAGGCGTTCACGAGAAGGACGCAGCTCGATATCGGATCGAAATCGGGATCATTCTTGACCATGATCCCAAACTCGATTTCGGAGCCCATTACCTTCGGAATGGCCATCGTATCTCCATACCCAGCCGCAAGAAGAGCCCTTAGAGGTACTGCCCCTGCCCGGCCGGCACCTCTTCAATGGACTGCTCTTTTCGGCTGATCCCGCTCATGAGCGTACGGACATTGATAATCCGCTCGCCCTTTCGACCCGAGATACGAGCCCAATCATCCGGGTTCGTGGTGTTCGGGAGATCTTCGTTCTCCTTGAACTCCTCGCGCACTGAATGGATCAGGTCCTCCAGAGTAATCCCGCGGACGCTCGTTTCGATCTGGCGTTTCACCGCTTTGCGCTTCGCCCGGGCCACGATGTTCTCGATCATGGCACCGCTCGCGAAATCCTTGAAATAGAAGATCTCCCGTTCGCCCTTCGCGTAGGTCACCTCGAGGAATTTATTCTCCTCGCCCACGGAGTACATGTTGTCGATGAGCTCGACGATCATTGCGCTACAAGCCTTTCCGGCATCATCGCCGTAAGACTCCAGCGTTGCCGCTCCGATGGGCAGATTCGGAGTGAGATACTTGCCGAAGATCTCTTTCGCCGCCTCGCGATCGGGCCGGTGCACCTTGACCTTCAGATCGAGCCGCCCCGGGCGCAGCACGGCGGGATCGATCAGATCCTGCCGATTGCTCGCACCGATCACGATCACGTTCTCGAGCGCCTCAACACCGTCGATCTCCGAGAGGAATTGGGCGACGACCGTGGCCTCCATATCCGACGAGATCCCCGAACCGCGCATCCGGAAAAGAGAATCCATCTCGTCGAAAAAGATCACCACGGGGACATCTTCCCGGGCCTTTTCCCGCGCCCGCTGAAAGACCTCGCGAATCTTGTGCTCGGTTTCGCCGACGTACTTGTTCAGGAGTTCCGGCCCCTTGACGTTCAGGAAGTAGGCCGTCGTACTCTTTCCGGTTCGCTCTTCGATCCGGCGCGCCAGGCTATTGGCCACCGCTTTTGCGATCAGCGTCTTCCCGCATCCTGGCGGTCCGTAGAGGAGAATTCCCTTCGGCGGCTTCAGTTCGTGCTCCGCAAAGACATCCGGGTGCAGGTAGGGCAGCTCTACCGAGTCGTGGAGGATCTCGATCTGCTCTCCCAGTCCACCAATGTTTTCGTAGGTCACGTCCGGGACCTGTTCGAGGACGACCTCTTCCACGGTCGATTTCGGAATTCGCTCGTAGGCGTACTGGGTCCTCATATCGACCATCAGGTGGTCGCCGGCCTTGATCTTCTCGCGACGCATCGGATCCGAGAGCATCACGACCTTCTCGTCGTCCCCATTGCCGACAACGAGCACGCGGCTTTCCGAGAGGACTTCGGCCACTGCGCAAAGTTCGCCCTTCTGCACGTACCCCGCCGACTCGACGACGTTGAACGCCTCGTTCAGAACGACCATCCGGCCTTCTTCCAGTTGGTAGGGGTCCACTTCCGGGTGCACGTTGACCCGCATCGGACGACCATCCACCAGGAGTTCCGCCGTTCCATCCTTGTTGGCGCGCGTAAAAATCCCATAGGTATTCGGAGGCGAGCAGAGTTTGTCGACCTCTTCCTTCAAGAGCTCGATCTGCTGTTTCGACTCCTGGAGTACCCGTACGAGCTTTTCGTTCTGGCTCTCGGCGTCGTGCAGCTGGTCACGAGTCCGTTGGTACCGGTGCCGAAGCGCTTCGAAATCCGAGAGCATGCGATCCAGGCGGCGACGAAACTCGGTCGAGTCGGCACCAAAGAAGCGCATCGCATCCTGGATGTGATCTCCGTCCTCGGCCTGGGTACGCTCGTAACCCGATTCACGCGATTCGCGATGTTCGTCTCCCAGGACGGAGTCGTCCTCGAGTCGAGTTCCCGAAGGCGAAATCCGCCTCATGATGTCGCCCATGAATCGCTTCCGGCCCGAATCCTGTTCACTCATCCTGCTCTCTCCTCATCGGCGAGATCAGCCACGGTCCTGTGACACGTCGCGCCTGCGAAGGAGTTCTGCAAGAGGTGTGCCGCGAAGTGCGCCACGCCTCCTGCGAATAAGCTGCCGGCGGCGCCCTTTGGCAAAGAGGCCGTCACGGCGTCGCCCGGGGGAAAGTGCGTCCCGTCGCCCCACATCGAGAAGTGTCTCCCCGCCGGCACGGGCCCGGTTACGCCTGCCCCCGGAAAGGGACAAGTGCTTAGAACGGCTACATCTTTGCGCAAGCTATGTTCCGTCACACCTAGAATCGAACGATTCACCAAGCGGTCGGGGGGCTGGACAGGGCGCAAAAACCGTTGGAAAACCAGACTTTTCCTCCACTTTCGAGTCTATCAGCGGTCCCTAGCGTGTCAACCGCTCAAACCAAGCCCGAAATTCTATAAACCACCGTTCTAAAACGATATTTCGGATCGTCCGGAACCCTGGGGCAACCGGGGCGGCGAACGATCTCGGCGGTCATTTTGCCGGGGACATGCGCTCACTTCACCCCCTGGATGCCGCCTACGGTTGCGCTTGCTGCGGGCGAACTGCCGGATTTCCGACACTGCCGTCGGAGATGCGCCACCCGAAAAATGCAGTCAACGGCGCAACCGTCGACCCTGCGGCCTTCGCACCGCGTATGTAGCGGGCTGGGAAACGTGGGCAAAGCAGTACACGCGAGATCCCACGGGGCGCAAGAAGGCCCGGCTAGGGCGTCGTCGAGGAACCCGGGGACGATCGCATCTCGATCACTTCGACCCCGGCGGGAACCTCGAAACGGAAGTGCGAAGGGGCGGGGGCCCGGTCACTTCGCACCCGTTCGAATCGGACGTGGGTCCGATTTCCCAGGAGATCGACGAGCGTGGTTGCAACCACCTCACCGGTCCCTCGACGGACCCGCAACCCGAGTCTCTCGTAACCTGCGTCGGCGCGGGGAACCAGCTCGATCGCGACTTCCTCGCCTTCGCAATCGGGGACCGAAACATCAAACGTCTCGACCAGGCGACCTTCGCCCATCAGGAATTCCAGGGCGGCCGCATCCAGAAATCCTTGCGTCGCTTCGAGGTGCTGGACTTCTCGTGAAGTCGGATCGTAGATCCAGAGCTCGCGGCCATCGCTCACGACCTGGCTCTCCACGGGCTCCTTGTAGTTCCAGCGCATCCGGCCGGGCCGGGCGAGAAAGACGTGGCCCTTCGAGGTCACTGCCGGCGGGGCTGGCCCTCCTCCGAAAGCCACCGGGTAGCTGACCTGTTCAAAGTCGGCCTCAAAACCGCGGAGTGCGTCGGCCCAGCCCTGCACCCGGCCCGCCAGGTCCTGGGCGCAGTTCGACTCCGGGGACTGGGTCGAGGCGTCATCGCCCCCCGCCGCGACCGGCGAAAGCGCGACGAACGCAAGAAGAAACAGGTTCACCGAGCTGAAAGCGTTCACCCGCGCTTCGACGCCGCTGCCCACGAACTATTCGAACGCCGCGTCTTCGGCATCCGGGGACCGAAGGTAGACCTCGCGCGGCTTCGTTCCCTCCTGGGGCCCCACCATGGCATCGCGTTCCATTTGCTCGACGATCCGTGCGGCACGGTTATACCCAACTTTGAGCCGCCTCTGGATGTAGGAAATCGACGCATTCCGGGTCTCGGCCACAATGGCCACCGCCCGGTCGAAGTATTCATCAACCTCTTCATCCCCCTCGTCGGTCGCTTCGCCCTCCTCGGCGACGCGAATCAATCCTTCGTCGAATTCTGGTGCGCCCTGCTCACGGAGAAAACTCACCACCTCCGACACCTCGTCTTCGCTGACGAAAGGCCCGTGAAGTCGCTGGAGCCGGGATGTCCCCGGCGGCAGGAACAACATGTCGCCCTGCCCGAGGAGGTTGTCTGCACCATTCTGGTCGAGAACAGTCCTCGAATCCGTCCGCGAGGAGACCTGGAAGGACACGCGGGCCGGAAAATTCGCCTTGATGACCCCGGTCAGTACGTCGACGCTCGGACGCTGGGTCGCGAGAATCAGGTGAATCCCGGCGGCACGCGCCATTTGGGCCAGGCGTTGGAGCGCCTCTTCGACGTCACGCGCCACCTGCACCATCAAGTCCGCGAGTTCGTCGATCACGACGACGATGTAGGGGAGCTTGCGGTAGGGAACTTCCATGCCCTCTTCCCCCGCCGGCGCGCGGAGTCGGAAATGCGTCTCCCCATTTTCGATCGCTGCCGCAGCCTTCTTGTTGAACTGGTCGATATTGCGCACCTGGAGCGCGCTCATCATCATGTAACGCTCTTCCATCTTGCGGACGACGCCCGCGAGTGCCGCGGCCGCGCGCTTGGGCTGCGTCACGACATCGGCAATCAGGTGCGGGATCCCCTCGTAGATCGACAACTCCAGCAACTTCGGGTCGATCAAGAGCAACTTGCACTCGTCCGGGGTGACCCGGCTGAGAATCGAACAGAGCACCGAATTCAGAAAAACGCTCTTACCGGTGCCCGTCGCGCCGGCCACCAGGAGGTGGGGCATCTTGGCCAGGTCGGCTTCGACGCAATTTCCGAAGATGTCCTTGCCCATCGCAATGGTCAGCGGGCCGCTCTCCTTTCGGAAGCTCTCCGCTTCCAGGAGGGTCCGGAGATACACCATCTCCCGTTGCACGTTGGGAACCTCGATACCCACGACCGATTTTCCGGGCAGCGGCGCGATGATCCGAATCGAAAGCGCCCGAAGCGCCATGGCCAGATCGTCCGAAAGGTTCACGATCTTGCTCACCTTCATCCCGGCCGCGGGCTCGTACTCGTACATCGTGATGACCGGGCCGGGGTGAACCCGGACGACTTTTCCGCGCACTCCGAAATCCAGAAGTTTCTTTTCCAGAATCCGCGAGTTCATGAGCAGGCTGTCCCGGTCGTATTGGATCCCCATGTCGGGCGGCATCTGAAACAGCGCGACATCGGGAAGCGAGAAGGGTCCCTGGGGACCGCCATCCTCGAAGTGGAACGCCTCCTGGGCGGGACCGCTTTTCGAACGTCGCTCTTCTTCGTGGTCGACGATGTCCGGCGCGTCCCCGGTCGGCCGCGCCTTCGCGGCCCGGGGCGCCGGCAAAGCCTTGGGCGTCGAACTCTCCCCGCTCTCGGGGGGACGGGGAGGCAGTTCGGGAATCGACTCGGGGGGCTCAGGAGCGGGCTCCCTCACGGCCGCCACCCGGGCCCGTCGCGCCCGGCGCTCACGCCAGATGCGAGCGGAAACGGCTCCCGCCTGGAGTTGTGCGAAGCCCGCTCGCACACCGCCCACGCTGAGCTCGAAACCGCGACGGAGACCCCAAACCAGCCCCAGGGAGGCGCGCTTTAGAGTATCGGCGACGGCGCTGGCAGCGGCTCCCAACGCCCACAGAGCGCTGGCCGTGGAAACCCCGGCGATACAGAGAACACCCACGGCGAGAAAGAGCAGGTTGACCACCAGCCCCCCCCAAAGACTGAACAAGACCCGCTCGTAGCGAATCAGGAACTCTCCGAAGATCCCACCCGGGAGGGCGGGGACCGCCCCGGGCGCCAGTTCGTGAAGAAGCGCCGGAAGTGTCGACAGGGCAACGGTCAGCGCCCCAGCCCCCACCCAGAATCGCGAGGAGAGCCCCCGCATGCCAAGCCCCATGACGAGGCGCGCGCCCACCCAGCCCAGGGCGACGACCAGGGCAACCGCTCCGGACCCCAGCCCCCCGACCAACAGGCCAGCCAGGGTCGCTCCGACAGCTCCCGCGGCGTTTTCTACCGGGGCCATGGCGAAAACCGGGTCCGTCGCCGAATAGCTCGCAATCGCCACGGCGGCGAGCGCCGAAATCGCGAACGCGACGAGGCCCAGGACCTCTCCCGCAACGCTAAAACGGGATTCGCCTGCGGCCGGCGTGCGGCTACGCGCCGTGGCCTTAGCCATCCGGCCGCTCCCGCCGGCGGTCCAAGCTCCCGCGAAACGGACTGCAGGCGTGCAGAAAGACGAAAAATGACAAAATCACTGGGTCCCTCACCCCCCGGAAAGGAGACCCCGGGGAGGATACCCACCGGCGATTGCCGTCGCCAACGAAGCTCTTGACGGGAGCCCCTTGCGGGTAGATGATGCGCTCGCCCCATCTACGGGTTCCGTGGGAGACAAAAAACATGGCGGGAATCAACAAGGCGATCCTGATCGGAAATCTCGGGCGCGACCCCGAGCTCCGGTACACCCAAAACGGACAGGCAATGGCCAATTTCACGCTCGCGACGACCGAATCGTGGACCGACAAGACCTCGGGTCAGAAACAGGAACGAACGGAATGGCACCGGATCGTCGCCTGGGGCCGAACCGCTGAGATCTGTGCCCAGTATCTGTCCAAGGGCCGCACGGTGTACATCGAGGGCCGAATCCAGACCCGGGAGTGGGAGGACAAGGAGGGGCAGAAGCGCTGGACCACGGAAGTGAACGCACAGACGGTCCAGTTCCTCGGGGGGCCGCGCGGCGCCGACGCCGAGGGCACCCCCGCAGACACAAGTGCAGCCCCCGCCTCGACGGCGCCTTCGCAGGACGACGACATCCCCTTCTAGAGGGGGATACGGGCAACGGCTCTAGGAGCGTTGGATCAACGCGTCGGCCATCCCGGTCCGCATGGAACGGATCAGTTGGTCGACGCCGCTGCTCACCTCCGGGGTCAGGGGATCGAATTCGATGCCCATCCCGGGAGGCTCCGCGCCTTCTCCATCACTCACGCGCACCACGCGACCGCTCGTTTCGACGACACCTTCCGAACCGGGCAAGGTAAACCGCATGGCAACCTCGGTACCCGGGGGCTTGGGCCGCTCGCTCGCAATGAAAAGCCCGCCCTCGTTGATGTCCCGCGTAAAGTCCGAAAAGAGTTCGTCTACCGTCGCATACGCGACGCGCACGACGAACTGCTCCCGGTCGAAGCGCCTCCGCTCCGGTTTCGGCAACTCCTCCACCTCAACTCGCTCCACGTTCACCTGTGCCATCGGATTCTCCCTGGACCGCTATTCCACCTACTCGTTCACCATCGACCGGACGCCCCTGGAACTTTAAGGCCCCAGGGGGAGGGGGACGGAGAATGGAGCCTCAGGGCAGCCTGGCGAGATCGCCGGCCGCCTGAAAGCTGTAATACCCCTGTTCGGCCACGACGACGTGATCCATGATCGGAATCCCGAGAACCTTCCCCGCTTCCACGAGACGCCGGGTGACGCCGTGGTCTTCG
>JAZAOF010000147.1:0-29912 GCA_036228265.1 Myxococcota bacterium
AAAAGGGGACCGGTTCTTGAGGCCCTCATGATCGAAACGGTTTCCAGGGCCTCTCGGGTCTCTCGGGCCTCGCGGGACGGGGCGGGAGATCTCAAGTCCCCCAAACCCGCGGCCGATAACGGTCCATGACTACAAGCGCAACCGGCTTTCGAACCGCTGGGCGCGGGGGGGAAATCGAGACATGCAGGCCAACAACGTCCGGAAATACCGGGAGACGCTCATGATGAGCAAGACCGAGCTGGCGCGGAAGGCCGGCCTCTCGACTCTGACCATCGATCGAGTCGAGTCGGGACGCCCCTGTCGGCTGGAAACGAAACGCCGCTTGCTGATTGCCCTGGGGCTTCCCGTGACCGAGCGGCGTGAACTCTTTGACGCCATCGTCCCGGCATTGACCCCTCCGTGTCGAGAGGAAGTGGGACTCCGTTTCGAAGATGCGTCGAGTCTCTAGCCGGGCGGAGTGATGAGCGGATGAAGATTTCAAATCTGCGGCTGGGCAGTTCCTCCATGGTGGGCCTCGATATTGGCTCGTCCTCGGTGAAAGCTGTCGAAGTCACCCGCCGCGGCCTGGAGCGGGGCTTCGAGCTCAAGGGGCTCGGCATCGCGGCGCTGCCCCCCGAAGCCATTGTTCAAGGCGCCTTTCTCGACTCCACGGCCATTGCGGGCGCAATCCGCCAGGCGGTCGAAGAGGCCGAGATCAAGAATCGCAACGTAGCCGTCGGCGTCTCGGGGCATTCGGTGATCGTGAAGAAGGTCAGCCTCGCCCGCCAGACGAGATCTGAACTCGAGGACGCGATTCAATGGGAAGCAGAGCAGTACATTCCCTTTGACGTCAACGAGGTGCATCTTGACTTCCAGATCCTGGATTCGGTCAACGAGAGCGATCAGATGGATGTTCTGCTCGTCGCTGCCAAGAAGGACCTCATCGACGACTACGTGCAGGTCATCGCAGAGGCCGGCCTGAAGGCTGCGTGTGTCGACGTTGCCGGCTTCGCCGTCGAAAATACGTTCGAGGCCAACTACGACATCGCGGACGACGAGAGCATCGCCCTGGTCAATATTGGGGCGCAAGTCGTGAACATCAACGTGGTCCAGCGGGGGGTTCCGGCCTTCACGCGGGATATCACGGTGGGCGGAAATCAGTACACGGAAGAGATCCAGCGCTCTCTCTCCCTCGGGTTTTCCGATGCAGAGCGGGTCAAGCTCGGGGAATCGGAAGAATCGGGGACGCGCGAGGTCGTTCCCCAGGAAATCGACCAGGCCGTTCGCCAGGTGACCGAGCAGGTCGTCGATGAGATCGGTCGTTCGCTCGATTTTTTCGCAGCGACATCGATGGACAGCCAGATCGAACGGATCGTCTTGTGTGGCGGGGGTGCGAAGGTGCCGGGCCTCGACGAGGCTTTTTCCGTGCGCACCGGCCTCGAGGTGGAACGATTGGATCCCCTGGCCCGGATGCTCCCCCAGGAACGTTTTGATGCCGCCTATCTCGAAGAGGTCGGGCCGACGCTTGGGGTCGGTGTCGGTCTCGCGATGCGAAGGTTGAACTACTGATGATCGAAGTCAATTTACTGCCGCACCGGGAGGCTCGCCGGCTGGCCGAACTGCGACGGCTGGGCCTGTTTCTGGCCGGGAGTATTGGGATCGTGCTCCTCGGGGTGGGTTTCGTCCACTCCAACGTGGCCCGGCAGTCCGAGTTGGCAACCGCTTCGGTTCGGCAACTCGAAGCGGATCTCGCTCGCTTCAAACCACAGCAGGAGAAAGTGGCCGAGTTCAAGCTGAAAAAGCGCGCTCTCGAGGAAAAGCTCGCCGCGATCCGCACCCTGGAGCGGGCCCGCCAGGGGCCGTTGCGTCTTCTCGGGGAGATCGGAGAAAAGACCCCGGATCGATTGTGGTTGACCCAACTGAACGCGACGGGTAGCGAGGTCGTGCTCGACGGCGCGAGTCTCGACACCAGCGTGGTCGCAGATTTTCTACGCAATCTCAACGATTCCTCCTACTTCACCGAGGTGGACCTCAATCGGACCGCGAGAGAGCGCGAGTTTCGGGGAGTCAAGTTGGTCAACTTCACCATCAAGGTTCGTTTCGCAGAGGAGCCAGAAACTTCCGCGGAAGGAGGCGCCTGAAATGGCGGTCTTTGGTGTCGAAACCGGTCCCGCCGTCGGACGCGTGATGGCCTTGCCCGGCTTTGTCCGGTTCGCAGGAATCGCGGTGGTTCTTCTTGGCATCGCGGGGGGGTACTACGGGTTCTGGTATTCGGACGCGCGAGCGGAAGTCGACGCGATGAACGAGCGTGGGCGGGAACTCCAGAGGCAATTGGCCAACGTCCGCGTCGTAACGAAGAACCTGGTGGAGTTTCAGCGAGAAGTCGAGGCGCTTGAATCGGAATTTCAGTCCGCATTGTCCCAGTTGCCCAATCGAAAGCAGTTCGAAGATCTGCTGCAGGACATTACGACCGCTGGGAAGAAGGTGGGCGTCCAGATCAAGTCGATTGAGCGGCTTTCCGAAGTCCAGAAGGATTTCTACGCGGAGGTTCCGTTTCAGCTCGAGTTGGAAGGGAGCTACCACGGGATGGCCATGTTCTTTGAGCGTCTCGCCCGGCTTCCACGAATCGTCAACATGGGCACTCTCCAGATCGAAACCGTCGACGAGTCCGGCGACGGGGCGACCCTTCGGGTACGCGGCGAGGCCACCACCTACCGGTTCCTGGCCGGTTGAGGAGGGTGGAGATGTCGAAGTCGTTTCCCGTTGGAACCGGTATCCGCGTCCGTTCCCCCCGGTTGGGGTGGGCGGTTGCCGGGATCGTGATTCTCGTTCTGGGTGGAGCGCTGGGTTGCCAGCAGGAGATCCAGGCGGGGCCGGCCAAGGCGGATTTCGCGGCGGAACGAACGCGACTGGCCAGGGAGGCGGCGCGGGGAAAGCCCGCGTTGTCGCCGCCGAAGCCCTCCACGGCTTCTCCGATCGCTGAGCTCCGGGCGGGAATGGGATTTGCCTACAGCGCCGAGGGCCGACGAGATCCGTTTCGGTCGATGCTGTACGAAATCGAAGAAGTCAAGGACAAGCGAACGCGTGCTCCCCTGGAGCAATTCGAGCTCGGACAGATCGCCCTCATGGGGGTGGTCTGGGAAGCCGAAGAGCCCCGTGCGCTCGTGACGGATCCCGAAGGCCGTTCCTTCGTGATTCGCTCGGGTTCGCGGATCGGTAAGAACGAGGGACGCGTGATTCACATTGGTGACAACCTGGTCCGGGTCGAAGAGACCTACATGAACTATGCCGGCGAAGAGGCCCGGAAGGATGTCGAGCTTCGGATTCGAAGGAGCCAAGGAGGTTGAATTCGATGGGTGGTTTCACGATCCGAAGACTGCAGGATGCGGCGAGCTCGCTGTTTCTTTCTGTTCTGCTCGTGCTGGGGGCGTCCGCGGGAACCGCCGAAACAACCGTGGGAGACCCTCCCGGGGGGGACTCCGGGCGGACGTTGGAGGCGGCCTCGGCGATCGTTCCGGATCCGTGGACTCGGGAAGCGCCGGCCCTCGAGAAGGTCGAGACATCGAAGCGCGTTGCTCCGAAAGCGAAAGCGGCGGATCGCGTCTCGGGAATCGATGCGGTGGACGTGGGGGGCGGGGTGCTCGTTCACGTTGTAGCCGATGGAAAGATCGGCCTGACGCGAACCCGCTCGCTCGATAATCCTCCCCGCCTCGTCGTGGATCTCCCGGGGTTGAAGACCGACCCGGCCCGACGCGAAATTTCTCTCGACTCCGAGTGGGTTCGTTCGGTGACGCTGTCGAGCCTACCGGGTCGGCTCCGGCTGGAGTTGCAAGGAGCGAACGAGAACTCGGACTTCTCCGATCGTCGGGTCGTTCCCGCGGCGGATGGGTTGTGGGTCGCGATCGGGGATTCGCCGAAACTCGAAGAGGCCATGAATTCAGCCCGCCAGGGCTCGGCGTCCTTGGCGAAGGCTTCGTCCCCGTCCTCCACGCCGGTTCTCGAGCCGGGGATGTCCGCGGTCGCCGCTTTGGACGAGGTGGTGGACGCGCCCGGAGCCCAACCGCCTGGGGTAACCCAGGGGGCGGAGCGGACGGCGGAAGCGCAGGGGCCGCCTGAGACGACGGCCCAGGTTCGGCCTGCGAACCCCGAGAAGGCCCCGGAGTCGCTGCGGGGTTCGACCCCGGCGGAAGTCGTTGGCGTCAAGTATTCGCCGCAGCCGGACCGCGAGAGAATCGTGGTCCTGGCGCGCTCTCCACTGACCTATGAAGTTCGCAACCCGAACCCCGAGACCGTCGTGATTCGCTTGCCCGGGGCCGTGATCGCAGCGGATGCCGAAGGTCGTATCGAACCTCCTTCCGGTGGACCCATTGACCTGGTGACCAGCTTTCAGCAGCCCGAGGTTTCACCGAAGGAAGTGCGGATCGTGGTGAAAACCGCTGCAGGGGTTTCTCCCGAACTCTCGTCGAAGGGAAGCCTCCTGTTCATCGATTTCCCGAAACAAGTGCCGGTCGCTCGGAATTCCAAGAAGGGCGAGGCCGGAGATTCTTCCGTGGCTGCAGAAGGGCGTGCCTTTGTCGAGGAGTTTGAGCCGATGCTCGGTGCTTCGCAGGACCGGGAACCCCGCTCGGTGCGTCGGGCCAACGCCGCTCTCGACAGCGAGTGGGAGCGCACGGCGGCTCAACCCTTCGAGAGACGATCCGCGGTGGCCTCGGTCCCGGCTGTGCCCGCAAGCGCATCGGTGGCGCACCCCTCGGAACTGCTTCACGAAGGCGGACTTTCGGAAGGGAAGGTGTACAGCGGTCGACGGATTTCCCTGGATTTCAAGGATGTCCCGGTTTCCGATGTCCTCCGCCTGGTGGCCGAAGTGAGCAATCTCAACGTGGTTGCAGGGGACGAGGTCAAGGGCAAGGTGACCATTCGGATGATGGATGTGCCCTGGGACCAGGCCCTGGATGTGATCTTGATGACCAAGGGGCTCGGCTTTCTTCGCGTGGGCAACGTCATTCGGATTGCACCCAACGACGTGCTCAAGGCCGAGGCCGAGGTGCGCCTCCAGGAGCGCCGAAATCGCGAGAAAATGGAGGACTTGATCGTCAAGATCCATCCGGTCAACTATGCCAATGTGGCCGAAGCCGGGGCTCTCGTCGAGCGTCTCCTCACGGAGCGGGGATCGGTCAATCAAGATCAACGAACGAGTACGTTGATCATCAAGGACATCCCCTCGGTGGTCCAGGAAGCCATCGAGTTGGTCAATGCCATCGATACGCAGACGCCCCAGGTCCTGATCGAAGCCAAGATCGTCGAGGCGAATCTCGATTTCGTCCGAGAGCTTGGAAGCGAGTGGTCCATCGGAACCCAACCCTACGCCGACGCGTTTGATCCGACTTCCGGTCACAACCCGAACCTGGGCGGCAAGAATTTCATGCCCCATGGCAACAATGCTCTTGCGTTCGCGAATCCGATCAACGGAATTCCGACGGGAACCGCCGCTCTCTCGGCCTTCCTTCTCGACGACAAGTTGAACCTCGAGGTTACTCTCAAGGCACGCGAAGCGGCGGGCGAGTCGAAGACGGTTTCGAGCCCGCGGATCGTGACCATGGACAATCGCAAGGCCTTGATCGAGCAGGGGGTTTCGATTCCCTTCCAGACTTTCGAACAGGGGGATGCGAAGCTCGAATTCGTCGATGCGGTACTCAGCTTGACCGTGACGCCTCACATTACGTCCGACCAGAGCATCATCATGGACCTGGAACTCACTCGAAACGCCCCTTCGGATACCCCGAATGCCACCGGATCGCCCTCGATCCGCAAGAACGTGGCCAAGACCGAAACCCTGGTACGCGATGGCCAGACGCTGGTCCTGGGCGGGATCTACACCGTCGAAAAGTCGGATACCAAGAAGGCGGTCCCGTATCTCTCCCGGATTCCCATCCTGGGGGGAGCGTTCCAGAGCAAGAGCGTCCGCGACGAGCGGAAAGAACTGCTTATGTTCGTGACCCCGCGAATCGTCAAGGATCTCACCTCCGGCTGAGTCGCCGTCCTCCGTCCGGGGGGGGCTCCAGGGTGCACCCGTCGGCCTGGCGCGGCGCTTCGCGCTCGATCCCTATACTGGGACCGTGAGAGAGCGTTGGCCCGTCTGGTTGGTTGGAATGATGGGATCGGGGAAGTCGACCCTCGCTCCGCCCCTGGCGGATTTTCTCGGTCGTCCGTGGCTGGATAGCGACGACGAGATCGAGAGGAGGTCGGGCGGCTCGATCCCCGAGCTTTTTGAGACCCGCGGCGAAGCCCACTTCAGGGCTTTGGAGCGTTCGCTGGTGATGGAACTCGAGTCCGGGGACGCGGTTGTCGCGCTGGGTGGTGGGGCGATGGTGCAACCGGGGATGAGCGAGCGACTGCTCCAGTCCGGTACGGTAGTCTACCTCCAGGCGCAGCCCGAAGTCTTGCTGCAACGCGTGGGGGACGCAGGCTCGCGCCCCCTGTTGCGGAACCTGGACTCCGCGGAGCGCCTGCAGCGTATCCGATCCCTGATGGAGGAGAGATCTCCCGTGTACGCCCAGGCACACGTGACGGTTGCGACGGACGCCCTGGAACCCGAGAACCTCCAGTGGGTGATCGAGGACCTGGCTGTCCGAATCGAGCGCGTTTCTCCGCGAAACGCCGGGGGGACCGAGTGACGCCGCCGCGCCTGATGCCGGGGCGGCAGAGGAGAACGCTGCGCGTCGAACTCGGAGATCGCAGCTACCCGATTCGGATCGGCTGGGAGACGCTGCGGGATGCGGGGCCGGCGATTGCTCGAGCCACGAAGGCTTCTCAAGTCGCTCTCATCACGGTGCCCGAAGTCGGGCGTCTCTACGGTGCCGCCCTGACGCAGTCGCTTCGCGATGCGGGGCTGGGAGTACATCGTTTCGAGGTGCCCGACGGGGACGCCACGAAGAACCTTCGTCAGGCCGCCAAGCTCTACGATGCCTTCCTGGCGAAGGGGATGGATCGGGGGAGCGCCGTCGTAGCCCTTGGAGGCGGCGTGGTGGGCGACCTGGGCGGCTTCGTCGCAGCGACCTTTCTCCGCGGAATTCCCTTCGTGCAGGTTCCGACGACGCTGCTCTCGATGGTGGATGCCAGCGTGGGCGGCAAAGTCGGGGTCAACCTGGCCCAGGGCAAGAACCTCGTGGGTGCGTTTCATCAGCCGCGCCTCGTGTGGATGGATGCCGCTCTACTGCAGACGCTCCCCCGCAGGCAGGTTTCGGCGGGATTGGCCGAAGTGATCAAGGCCGCGGCGATTCGCGATGCAACCTTTTTCGGTCACCTCGAAAAAACGATTTCGGAACTTCTCGAACTCGACCCGCAACACCTCTTGCCGGTTCTGGAACGCTCCTGTGCCATCAAGGCCGCCGTTGTCGCCCGGGATGAGCGAGAGCGAGGACTCCGACGAATCCTCAATTTTGGTCACACCCTGGGCCATGCGGTTGAAAAGGCGCGGGGCTATCGCGGGGTTCTTCACGGGGAGGCGGTTGCGATGGGCATGGTCTATGCCGCCCAGCGTTCAGAGGAACTTGACATCGCGCCCAAGGGGACCCGGGAGCGCCTGGACGACCTTGTCCGGGCTGCGGGTCTGCCGACCGATCTACCGAATCTTTCGAGACGGGTTTACCTCGAAGCGATTGCGGTCGATAAGAAGAAAGCCGGCCAGAAGATCGGGTATGTCGTTTTGCGGAAAATTGGACGCAGCGACGTGATCCCCTTGACTCCGGCAGAGATTCTCCCTGTGACATGGAGCCGCCGAGGGTCGTGAAGCGCACGGCGCGGACTGGACTGGCTTCGGAGGTGTTCAATGGGATTTGGACCGATTTTGGAAGGACTCATCGGCGATTGCCCGGGAGCACTGGGGGCGGTGCTGCTCGGAAAGGATGGCATTGCCGTGGCCCAGGCGACTCGAAGTGTCCACGACCCGCTGGCCGAGGACTTCGGGGTTCTGGGCGCCGAGTTCAGCCGGGTCCTCGAGGAGACGCGCCGGGCGTCTGGGGCGTCGGGTGCCGGGGAGGTGGCCGAAGCGTGGTTTCACCTGGACCGGTTTCGCCTGGGGCTCTGTCGAATCAACGCCGAGCTGGTTCTGGCCCTGGCCATGGAGGTCGATGGCAACCTGGGACAGGCGCGCTATCTCATTCGGCGAAATCGGTCAGCGATTCTCAGCGAGGCCTGATCTGGCCCCGTAGCGTCCAGGGGCTTCGGGTTCTCCGAGGGTTCCAGACGTGTTTCCGGGAGGGGTATGCCTGATCCGCAGCGAATTCTTGTCGTTCATGGCCCGAACCTGAACCTGCTCGGCACGCGCGAGCCCGATGTCTACGGTGCGGTGACTCTCGAGGAGATCGACGATTCCCTCCGGGTTCAGGCCGTCGAAAAAGGCATCGAGATCGAGTTCTGCCAGTCGAATCACGAAGGCGTGATCATCGATCGAATTCAGGCAGGGTGCAGCTGGGCCGACGGTATCCTGATCAACCCGGGGGGGTTGACGCACTCCAGTGTGGCCCTGCGCGATGCCCTGGCCGCCGCAGCCCTACCGGTGGTCGAGGTGCACCTCTCGAATATCTACGCGCGGGAGACGTTTCGCCACGAATCGCTGATTTCGGCCATCGCGGTAGGCGTCGTTTCCGGTTTCGGTGCCGCAAGCTACCGGCTCGGGTTGGATGCCTTGCTGGGGGCCCTGGGGAAGGCCTGAACCATCGCCATGGACCAATGGCGTCGAATCGACCACGGCCCCGGCTCGGGTCCCTTCAATATGGGCGTCGACGAAGCGCTCCTTCGCAGTGCGGAGCAGGGGCGCCCGAGTATTCGCTTCTACCGCTGGTCTGGAGATTGGGTCTCGCTGGGCTACAGCCAGGAATGCGAGCCGAAGTTCGCCGACGCCTGCGCTCGAGTGGGAGTGGATTGGGTGCGCCGGGTGACGGGAGGACGCGCGTTGCTGCACGGTCACGACCTGACCTACGCGGTCGCCGCACCCCGAACTGCGTTGCCCGGCAGTGTGCGGGACGTGGCGGCGAGGATCGCGATGGCCCTGGAGAGGGGGCTTCGAGACGTCGGGATCTCGGCCCGCAGAACTCCGGCGGATCGCCCGGCGCCGGGGGCCGAGGTTTTTGACTGCTTTTCCCAACCGGGAGGCAATGAAATCGTTCTCGACGGACGGAAACTGGTTGGAAGCGCGCAGCGGCGCACACGCGAAGCGTTGCTTCAACACGGCTCGATTTGCCTGGTGCCGTATTCCGCCGAGGTCAGGCGAGCCACGCGGCTGGCGGAGAACTCGTCGATCAGCCTCCAGGAGTGGGGAAGCCGCGTTTCCGATGAGGACCTGCGGGAGGCCCTGGCGGCCGCCTTGGGGGATTCCCTAGGGGTCGAATTGCCGAGGGGCGAACTCGCCCCCAGAGAGGCGCAGGAGGCGTCTGAGCGCCTCCAGGAGCCGTCTCCCCGTTCACCGGGTCCAAGCGCTGGGTCTCAAGGGGGGGGCTAGCCTGCCGATAGATCCCTTGTGAGGGCGCGGAGCTCTCGGCCGCATTCTCGCGGCTACCTCGAGGGGCAGTCCGTTGGCCATCGACAAGCGCAAGACGCTCGATTCGGCGCGCAGGTACGCCCAGCGCGGCGCAAGGGAGAAGTCCCTGGCGCAGTACGAGGCGCTACTCCGCGGGGACCCCCGGGATTTCAAGCTCCGGCTGGAGATCGGCGACGTCCACCAGCGCTGGGGGCGAACCGAGGACGCCGTCGCCCACTACGCCCGGGTCGCGCAGCAGTTCCGGCAGGAAGGCTTCGAGGCCCGTGCCGTGGCGGTCTGGAAGCGGGTCTTGAATCTCGATCCGAAGTACACGGACGCGTATGTCGCGCTCTCGGAGCTCTACCAGCAACTGGGCATGCAATCGCAGTCGATCGAATCGCTCCAGTCGGCGATCGACGGCCTCAACCGGGACGGCCAGAAGCGCGAGGCCTTGGAGTTGCTGCGGCGAATGGGCGAACTCGACCCGACGAACACGGCCAGTCGCTTGAAGGTGGCGGAGTTGTTGTTGCGAGAGGGAATGAAGGCGGATGCCGTGAACGAGTTCGAACAGGTCGCCCGCGAGTTTGAGCGGATCGAGGCGATCGAGGCGGTGGCGGGTGTTTATCAGCGTATTCTCGAAGTGACGCCGGAAAGCTCGAAGAATCGGTTGAAGCTGGGACGGGCCCAGTTCCAGATCGGCGAGTCGGACTCGGCCGAGCGTGTATTGGCCGAGATTCCGGATGCGGAGCCCGAGTACGAGCCGGCCAGCGAGTTGCTTGGCGAGATCTACGCCGCCCAGGGTCGCATGGTCGAAGTTTCCGACATCCGGCGACGGCTGGCGAATGTCTACAGAAATCGCGGTGACGAGGAGCAGGCTCGAGAAATGATCCAGCGGCTCCCCGTCGAAGAGGGGCAGGTCCCGGGAGCCGAACGCGGGGGTGCGCTGGACGGCAGCGAGTTGGATTTTGGAACGGACGACATCGAGAGTCTCGGTTTTGGCGACTTCGATGTTCCTGGCGAAGAAGCGGTTCTGGAAGTTGACGAAGACGGTCCGGAGAATCCCGACGTTTCCAACTTTGACTTCGATGGGCTGCCCGGGGACGAAAGTGAAGTAGGGGGGGGAGGCCCTGCGCTCGGAGACGAGGCGGTTGCGCCGGAGATTTGGGAAGACAATGGTTTGGATTGGAGTGAAAACCCGGTTGCGGATTTCTCCCTGGAGGACGAGGAGCGCCCGGGGATCGAAATCGAACTCGAAGCGCAAGAACCCGGAGCGGGAGGAGCGGCCGAGAGCCCGGAGCAGGTCTTCGGCATCGAACGGTCCGAACCGGAGGGCGATGTCGATCAAACGCAAGGATCGATGGATTCCGACACGCTCCCGGTGGCCGAGGAGTTGGAGGAGGCTTCGTTCTACGTCCAGCAGGAACTCTACGACGAGGCGGAGACGATTCTTCGGCGCGTCCTCGACCAGGCTCCGGGGCATCCCACTGCGCTCGTGCGACTCGGCGAGATTGCGGCCCTGCGTGGCGAAGATCCCGGTCGCGTCGGTGAACCCAACCTGGATGTCGACGTTTCGGGGGAGGCCCACATTGCCGACGAAGCCCCCTTCGCAGATGGCTCTTTCGACCTGGCCTCGGAGCTTCGAGAGGAGATGGTTTCTCGTGCGACGCGCTCCTTGGCTCCGTCCGAGGGCGAAGTCCGGTCGATCGTGGATGGTGGAATGTCCGAAATTTTTGCGGACTTCAAGCGCGGAGTCGCAGAGACATTGTCGGCCTCGGACATCGAAACCCGCTACGACCTCGGGATTGCCTACCGGGAAATGGGCCTGTTCGAGGATGCGATCGAAGAGTTTCGAGCGTGCCTCGAGTTTGTCGAGAGGCGCGTCGACAGCTTGCAGATGCTGTCGCTGTGTTGTGCGGATTCGGGGCGGACGGGGGATGCGGTGGCCTACCTGGAGCAGGCCCTGGCCGACCCCGGTTTGAGCGATGAGCAACGAGATGGGCTGAACTTCGATCTGGGCGGGGTCTGTGAACGCCTGGGAGACGCGGAGCGCGCCCGGTCCGTTTACCGTGCGATTCGAAATGCCGATTTCCCGGGGCTGGGAGAACGCCTGGCGACCCTGGAGGGGGGGAGGGATTCGGACGCGTCGACCGATCCGTTCGTGGCCCGGGCGGACTCCGATGCAGGGTACGAATCGTTCGACGACCTCTTGACCGACTGCGAGATGGATGCGTCGCCGGAAGGGGATGTGCCCCGAGTCGAAGACCGAGGGGAGTCGTGGGTCTCGGGGGAGACCGCGGCGGATGTCGAAGCCGCGCGTCGTCGGCGAGCCCGAAAAATTTCATTCGCCTGAGTTGATGGGAGGAACGACCGTGGATTATCTCGGACAGTTTGGCCTCGCAAAGGATCCCTTCGAAGTGGAGCCGGATCTCGACTTCTACGCGGAGAATGCGTCGCGCCGCAGGCTTCGGCTTCGCATCCAGCGTGGCCTCACTCGGGCGAAGGGGCTGACCCTTCTCACCGGCCCAGAAGGGACGGGCAAGACCCTGGTTGCGCGGCGGATTCTTCATGATCTCGACCCCGAGCGTTTCGAGGCCACCTGGATGGTCGTGCTGCCGGGAACGCATGGTGCGCAAAGCCTGCTCCGACGCCTGGCCATCGAGTTGGGAGTCGTCGACCCGGCTACTGAGAGAGGTGCGCTTCTCGCCGAGATTCACGGGGGGCTCGAGGCGATTCGCTCCAAGGGGCGCCATGCCGTCTTGATCTTCGACAATGCGCAATGCTTCGACCGGGAGGCACTGGCGCTGGTCAGTCACTTGCTGGCGCTGGAAAGCGATGAACGACGACTGCTGTCATTGATGCTCGTCGGTTCCCCCGCACTCCTCGAGATGCTTTCGCCCGAAGCGGACGTTGGGCATCGCGTAGATGTGCGCGGGGAGCTAGCGGCCCTGGAACCGGGGGACGTGGCCAGCTACCTGGAGCACCGATGGGAGAGTGCCGGTGGAACCGGGGCGGAAGTCCTGTCGGGTTTTGCACCGCGATTGTTTGCCCTTTCGGGAGGTCGGCTCCGTCGGATCAATACCTTGATGGACAATGCTCTTTTTGAGGCTTCGCTGGAGGGTCGAAACCGTCTCGAGTCGGGGGACATCGAAAAGGCGGCGCGGTTGCTCGGCTACGAAGCGGCACCGGGGCTCCTTGGGTCGAGCGCCTTCTCCGGGGGGCGGCTGGCACCGAGCGAGGCGGACGGCGGTTCGTCGAGGACTTCCCTGGCCGAAGAGGCCGCGGTAGGCGCCTCTTCGGATCCGCTGCCCTGGATCGAAGGCGGCTCGGCCGCCCTTTCTGTCGAGGACAAGGGTGTCGAGATGCTTCTCGACGACGAGGACGTGCTCGAACTGGGGCAACCCATTTCGGGACTCTCGAACGAGGTGTTCAAGGGCTAACGCCGCGACCGGAGTGGGGAGCAGGGATCGTCGGTTTTTCGCCCCTCCGCTAGGCTCCGCCTGGGATGGACCCCGGGCCGGGGTTCCGAGAGGAGGACACCATGATCCTGGATCTTTTTGATCTCGAGGGGCGCGTCGCCATCGTGACCGCGGCTGGACGGGGAATCGGTGCGGGGATCGCACGAGCCTATGCCGAGGCGGGGGCCGATGTCGTCATCGGTGCTCGGACCGAATCCCAGTTGCAGGAGGTGGCGGACTCGGTAGAAGCGTTGGGCCGTCGCGCCATCGTGGTGCAGGGTGACCTCCGAACGCGCGAGGGCATGGCGGCCCTGGTAGAGGTTGCATCGAAGGAGTTCGGTCGACTCGACATCGTCGTGAACAACGCCGGCGGGAGCATGCCCAGGGCCTTTATGGACTTGAGCGAGAACCATTTCAGCCAGTCTTTCGAGTGGAACGTGACGACCGCGTTCAATCTCACCCAGTTGGCGGTACCGCTTCTCCTTCAGGGTGGAGGCGGTTCGGTGATCAATATCGCCTCGGCCGCCGGTCGGTTCAGTTCCCGTGGCTTCGTTGGCTACGGGACGGCAAAGGCGGCCATGATTCACCTGACTCGAAATCTCGCGGCCGAACTGGCGCCCCGGATTCGAGTCAATTCCATTGCGTCGGGTTCCATCGAGACCTCCGCCCTGGAAACCGTGTTGGCGAACGAGGCCCTCCACGAAGAAATGGTGAGAAGGACGCCCCTCAAGCGGTTGGGTCGCGTCGAGGACATCGCTGCCGGGGCGCTCTTCCTCGCTTCCGAAGCGGGTAGCTACGTGACGGGCCGGGTCTTGGATATTGACGGGGGCATTCAAAGCTCCAATCTCGAGATGAACCTTCCCGATCTCGAGTAGTCGAGGAGCAGTCCCGCGGCTCAGGTGGTGTCGCCGCCCCGGGCCATGAGAATCTTTCCCGAGCGCACCAACTCGCTCAGTTGGAAGGGCTCGAGCAGGGCAATCAGGGCATCGATCTTGTCGCTGCTTCCGTAGACCCGGAGAATCAGGCTTTGCGCTCCGTAGTCGACGACCCGGGCAGTGAAATGCTCGGCGATTTGCAGAATTTCGGTTCGCTCGCGGATCCCGCAATCGACCTTGAGCAGGGCGATTTCGCTCTCGTAGGCATCGTCGCCGGTGTGGTCGATGGCGTGCACGACGTCGACGAGTTTGGCGAGCTGCTTGATGATCTGCTCCAGTGTTGCGGGGTCGCCGGAACACGTGATCGTCATCCGCGAGAAACCTCCGCGTGCGGCGGCACTCACCACAAGGCTCTCGATGTTGTAGCCGCGACGAGAGAACACCAGCGCAACGCGAACCAGGACGCCGGGTCGGTTGTGGACGTAGAGCGAGATCGTATGGAGGCAGCGGCCTTGGCTTGTCGTGTCTTCCGCGACCGGGGAGGCTGTCATCTCATGTACTCCCCGTCGGTTTTTCGAGCCGTTCTTTCGGCTTTTCGATAATCATTCCGCTCACCGGAGCGCCAGCCGGAATCATCGGGAAGACATTGTCTTCCTGTTCGACGTCTGCACATACCAGGCACGGCCCATCGTTGTAGTCCTGGGCGGCGCGTAGGATTCGTTCGATGTCGCCCGAGCGCTTGATTCGCCACGCCTTGACCCCATACGCCTGGGCGAGCTTGACGAAGTCGGGATTTCCCTCGAGGTCGACACCGGAAAGGCGGTTCTCGAAAAAGAGTTCCTGCCATTGCCGAACCATGCCCAGGAAATTGTTGTTGATGACCAAGCACTTAACAGGGAGCTTGTGGATTGCGGCGGTGGCCAGTTCTTCGAGAGTCATCTGGAAGCCGCCGTCGCCCACGACGGCCCATACCTTTTCGTCCGGACGGGCAAACTGCGCGCCGATCGCCGCTGGAAACCCGAAGCCCATGGTTCCGGCTCCACCCGAACTGATCCAATGCCGGTTGAACCGGGTCAGCAGGAACTGAGCCGCCCACATCTGGTGCTGTCCGACATCCGTCGTAACGATGGCGGCTCCGTCGGTGACTTCCTGGAGGACATCCAAAACGCGTTGGGCCCGGAGGCCGCCCTGTCGGGGGTACTTGAGCGGGTATTTCTTCCGCCACTGGCTGCACTGGGTCAGCCACTCTTCGGTGTCAGCGGCTTCGACACGAGGAACCAGGTCCTCGAGGACGAGGCGCGCATCTCCCTGGATCGCGATATCCGGTTGGATCATCTTGTTGAATTCAGCGGGATCGATGTCGATGTGGATCTTGACGGCATCACAGCAGAACTCGTCGAGTTTTCCCGTAATTCGATCATCCCATCGAGCCCCGATGGCCATGATGAGGTCACAGTCCACCACGGCCTTGTTGGCATACGCGGTGCCGTGCATTCCGAGCATTCCGAGGTGCAGGGGGTGGGTTTCATCGGCGGCCCCCTTGCCGAGGAGCGTATTGACCATCGGGGCACGGAGTTTCTCTGCGAGGGAGATCACGGCCTTTCCGGCCGCGGAAATCACGGCGCCCTGCCCCACGTAGAGCAACGGTCGGCGGGCGGCCATCAACTTCTTGGCGGCTTCGGCGATTTTTTCGGGGTCGCCCCGTCCGGGCACCTCGTACCCCGGGAGGTCGATGTCGTCGACAAATTCGGCTTCGCACGGGCCCTGGGTCACGTCCTTCGGAAGGTCGATCAGTACCGGTCCCGGTCTACCCGTGGTGGCGATATGAAACGACTCCCGCGTCACGCGAGGGATTTCCTCTGCGTCCTTGACGAGATAGCTGTGCTTGACGACCGAGTAGGTGATGCCCGTGACGTCGGCCTCTTGGAAGGCATCCTTGCCGAGCATGGGAGTGATCTGCTGGCCGCAGAGGACGATGATCGGAGAAGAGTCCATGTGCGCCGTCAACAGCCCCGTCACCGTGTTGGTTGCGCCGGGGCCAGAAGTCACGAGAACGACGCCGGGTTTCCCCGTCGCCCGGGCGTAGCCGTCTGCCATGTGGGTGGCGCCCTGTTCGTGCCGAACCAGGACCAACTTGATGTCCGACTCCACGAGTGCGTCGAAGATGGGCATCGCGGCGCCGCCGGACAATCCGAAAACGTATTCAACGCCCTCGCGTTCCAGGCATTGGATTAGCTTGTCAGCACCACTTATCACTTTTTTGGCCCGTCTTAGTCCCTTGGCGTGAAACAGATGTCATATTTGAGGGCTAGCACGACGTTTTATAGATAATCCACGATACAAATCAATAGATTCCATCCAAAAATGGCCATTTCTAATGAACATCGTCTCTTTCCCATCGATTTTTATCCGGAAGATGTAAACTTGTTGTGGATATATCGATATTTGATGAAGTATTTTTCAAATTTATGGTCACTTGTCGTCCATTTATCGAAAATCTGATAGATGGAAATCCATTTTATTCCAATTTGGAGAACAAAAATTGATTTTTTACGTTTTAGAGATCAATAAAACATCGAAATCGGTTACAGAATTTCAAGTTTACCCCCCGGGTGGATAGGGCATCCGTCAAGCCGACGGGCTACCATGGGGACTCCTGGTGGTCTGCGGATCGCGACGGCGTTTTGGCAATGAGGGGGCTTCTCATGGGTATCTCCGGGGTTTGGGGCCGAAGGCTGCTCGTAGGACTGATCGCGGCCTCGGTCCTGGCATTTGGATCGCCGGCGGGGGCGGAGCGTCGAGACGCGTACGACCCCCAGGAGTCGGGCCATCCCGTCAAGATCGTCTATTACGTCCTCTACCCGATCGGTTTCATCATCGACGTGCTGATCCTGCGACCCGCATACTGGCTGGGACAGCATGAGCCCTTCAGCACGGTCTTCGGTGTCGAGGCTGCTCGCTCTTCCGATGCCGGCGTCGGGCCCGAACCGGACACGCCCACGCCCACGCCCACGCCCCAAGCCGCGGACGAAAACACAACGCAGTAGGCGTTGGGAGCGATGAGGCTGGAGGCCTCGAGCCTTGCTGGGCGTTTTTTGAGTGGTATGTTTATTGCATGGGTATCAAGTTCCCGCTCGTCGCTGTTTCGAACCGCTGCTGCGACGTGTCGCGGTGATGCTCCGCCGCCTTGGTTTCGTGGCGCTGATGTCGCTCGCCGTCCCGACGGGCCTGGTGGCCGCCGACGGGGGCTCGCCCTTGCTGGATATCGAGGAGATGACCTTTGTCGCCGCACAGGGTGGAGAAAACCAGGTTCGTGTTCGGGCGGATACCGCGCGTTTCGACACCGCCCGGGATGTCGCCACCTTGTCGGGAGTCCGAACGACGGTCTCCGATGGGGGCAACGAGGTGTATTTCGAGATGACGTGCGAAGAGGGCGAACTCGATCTGGCCACGAACGATTTCGTGGCGCGGGGAGAGGTCTTCGGTCGGACGAACAAGGGGGTCGAGTTCGAGGTCGACTGGCTGCGTTACGACCACGAGAAGGGGCAATTGTATACCGACGCGCCCGTGGTGATCACCGAGTCGTTCGGAACCTATCGGGGGGGTGGCTTCCGATACGACGTGCGAGACCGCCGCTTTCGTCTGCACAGCGGTGCAAGCATGGTCCAAAACCAGTGACGGTTCGAACGTTTCTGATCGCGGGTTGGATTGCGGGGGCGTTTGTGTCGTTTCCCGTCGAGCCCGCGCGAGCCGAACCCGAAGTGCGAAGCCTGGGAATCTTGCCGGGCGCGGACCCCGACGATTCCGCAAGCGCGGTTTCGGAGTTCGTCGAGGTTCTGACAAAGAGCATCGAGAGCCGGGAAGTGCTCCGCGTTGTACCTCCGAGCGAGTTTCCGAACCCATCGGGGGAGGACCTCACTCCACAGCGATTCAGGGCGTGGGCAAAAAACGCGGGCGTCGATGCCGTCGTTTCTACGCGCGCGGTCTCGACGCCGGGGGACTCGAACTTCGATGTCCAGGTTCGGATGGGGCATTCGGGCGCGCTGATTTCAGAGTTCACCGTGAACAGAGCGGGAGCGGGGGGTGCGAAATCGCGTGTCGACTCGCTGGCCGGAGCGATTCTCGAGAGCCTCGGTTATGGCGCCCGGGTTTCGGCCTCCGCCGAGGAAGCTTCCGCCGTTGCGGTTGGTGCAGGGGCGAGCGCTACGGAACTCGTGGTTCTCTCGAAGGGAGCCCCGGTGGCCATCCAGTCCGATGAACTCGAAGTGACCCAGCAAGACGACGATGGGCGCCGACTGGTCTTTCTGGGAAATGTCCAGGTCGTTCGGGGCGACATCCGCCTGGGAGCGGACCGCCTGGAAGCCTTTTACCCCCAGGGTGCCTCCAGGCCGGAGCAACTGGAAGCCGAGGGGCACGTCGAGGTGGTTCAAGGAGACCGCCGCGGACGCTGCGAAACGGCGATCTACGACAGTGTCCGGCAACAGGTCCTGTGTCGAGGTCGGGCGGAGTTGACGCAGGGGTGCGAAACCGTGCGTGGCAGCGAGATCCAGTTCGACCTCGCCGAAGAACGGGTGCGCGTCATTGGCGCCGCCTCGGTGGTCATCCAGCCGGGAGGAGAAGAGACCGGCTGCGAAGGGGGGGCTTCCTGATGGCGACGGGACTCCGGGCCGAGGGGTTGGTCAAGCGCTACGGGCGCAAGGAAGTCGTGCGTTCGGTCAACCTGGAGGTTCACCCTGCGGAGGTCGTGGGTCTCCTGGGTCCCAACGGGGCCGGCAAAACGACGACCTTCAACATGATCGTCGGCGGGGTGAGTCCCAGCGAAGGGCGGGTCTTCCTTGGAGACCAGGAGATCACAGAGCTCCCGATGTACCGTCGGGCGCGGCTCGGCATCACCTATCTGCCCCAGGAGCCTTCTATTTTTCGGAAGTTATCGGTCGCCGACAATATCAACGCGATTCTGGAGACGGTCGAGCCGGATCGCGGAGCTCGGCGTGAGCGGCTTCGTGAATTGCTGGCGGAATTGGACCTCACGAAGAAGGCGGATCGGAGAGGGGATTCGCTTTCGGGCGGCGAGCGACGTCGTGTCGAGATTACCCGGGCTCTTGTCCTGAATCCGAAGTATATGCTCCTGGACGAGCCTTTCGCCGGAGTCGATCCGATTGCCGTGATCGATATCCAGAAGATCGTCGAGCAACTGAAGGATCGCGGGATAGGCGTCATCGTCACGGATCACAATGTTCGCGAGACGCTCCGGATCTGTGATCGGGCGTACATCATCAAGGACGGTGAGATCCTGAAACTCGGGACGCCCGAGATCATTGCCGAGGATCCCCAGGTTCGCGAAGTCTATCTCGGCGAACATTTTCAGCTCTACTGAGCCACACGGAAACGAATGGCACTCGAACTCAAACAGCAGGTCCGTCTCAGCCAGCAATTGGTGATGACGCCGCAGCTTCAGCAGGCCATCAAGCTGTTGCAGCTGAACCGGGTCGAATTGCTTGACCTGGTGCAGCAGGAGCTCCAGGAAAATCCGGCGCTGGAAGAATCGGATACCGAGGAATCGCCGACGACCGAGGAAGTGGCGGACGCGACTCCCGATTCGGGAGTCGCGACGGAGGCTCCTGCGGCGCCCGCCGAGACTCTTTTGAGTGCGGAGACCCCGGGGACCGAGGATGCGGCGCCCTCGGATGCCGAAAAGATTGCGGACATCGAGTGGGAAAACTACATGGACGCCTACCCCCAGACCGGGCTCGACCAAGGGGGGGGCGACGACAGCGAACGGCCGAGTATCGAGGCGACCCTGACCCAGCGGCCGAGCCTGTCCGAGCATCTCAGTTGGCAGTTACAGCTGTCGAACTGCACGCCAGACGAGATGGAGGTGAGCGTTTGGATCATCGGAAACCTCGACGAAAAGGGCTATCTGCGCATCGAGGTCGACGAACTCGTACGAACATCTGGATTTCCACAGGAAGTCGTCGAATCCACCCTCCGGAAAGTCCAGTCCCTCGATCCGGCGGGCGTGGCGGCCCGAGATCTTCGTGAATGCCTCCTGCTGCAGATCGATTCCCTCGGAATCGAAGAGCCGATCGTCCGGGAAATCGTGAGCGAGCACCTGACTCTCCTGGAGAAGCGCGATTTTCGGGGTCTAAGTCGCGCCACGGGAGTCAGCCAGAAGGAGGTGGCCGCGGCGGCTGCGGTCATCTCGCGTCTCGAACCGCGGCCGGGTCGAGCTTTCGGGGGGAGCGAGCCGGTCTATATCACGCCGGACATCTACGTGTACAAGGTCGGAGACGACTACCACATCCTGCTCAACGAGGATGGGATGCCCAAGCTACGCATCAATTCGATGTATCGGGGAGTCCTCGGAAAGAATTCGACGGTGGCTCGAGATACGAAGGAATACGTCAACGAAAAGGTTCGTTCGGCCGTATGGCTGATCAAGTCGATCCACCAGCGCCAGCGGACGATGTACAAGGTGATGGAAAGCATCATCAAGTTTCAGCGAGAATTTTTTGACCGCGGCATTGCATTCTTGAGGCCCTTGAATCTGCGAGATGTTGCAGCGGATATCGAGATGCACGAATCGACGGTCAGCCGGGTCACGACGAACAAGTACGTTCATACGCCCCAGGGGATCTTCGAGTTGAAGTTCTTTTTTACATCGAGCATCGGTAGTTTTGGTGGCGAAGCGGTTGCCAGCGAGAGCGTCAAGGAGAAGATTCGAAAGATCATCGGAAGTGAGGATCCCCGCCGACCGCTGTCGGATCAACGAATTGCGGAAATGCTGAAGGCTGCGAATATTGACATTGCTCGGCGCACGGTGACCAAGTACCGGGAGTCGATGAACGTGCTGTCCTCTACGAAGCGACGTCGTGTCGGGTAGTGAAGGGTTCGAACAGGGGGATCGGATGAAGATCATGGACATCCTGGTGCGGGAGTCGGTCGTTGTCGAGTTGGAGTCGACGACGAAAGACGGCGTTCTCACCGAGTTGACCGACGCCGTGTCCAAGGCTCGCCCGGATCTCGACCGGGGTCGCTTGCTCACGGTTCTGCGGGAACGGGAGGCGCTCCAGAGTACGGGAATCGGGGAGGGCGTAGCGATTCCGCACGGGAAACTGCCCGGGATCGATGGGATGGTGGCTTCCTTCGGCCGCAGCACCGGCGGGGTGGATTTCGACTCCATTGACGGGGAACCGACGCGCCTTTTCTTCCTCCTGGTGGTTCCGGAGCATTCGGGGGGTCAGCACCTGAAAGCATTGGCTCGGATTTCCCGGTTTTGTAGAGACGCTTCCTTTCGCGAGGAGATGATGCGAGCACAATTTCCTGAAGATATTTTTCGCGCGCTCGAAGAAGAGGATGGCCGGTTCTGAACTTCAGCCTCCAGGGAGGAAGAGTGGAGACCCTGATTCACGGTGCCCTGGTGGATGGAGCCGACGTAAGAGTGCTTCATGTCGGCGCGAGTGGTCTCGGAAAGAGCCAGTGCGCGCTTGAATGGATTCGCCGGGGGGGCGACTCGTGGCCGACGACCAGGTTCGCATGAGGATTCGAGCGGAGGCCCCGTGCCTCCTGGGGGCGGAGTCGACTCTCGTCGAGGTCGCCGCGCGGGAAACGACCCAGGAAGCGGGTCGCTGATGCACGTCGTTTTCGTGGCGGGGTTGTCAGGGAGTGGGAAGACGACGGCGATGGCAGCCCTCGAGGATCTCAGTTTCTACTGCGTCGACAATCTTCCGCCCCAGTTGGTCCCGCAGTTTCTCGATCTCTGCGCAAAGGCGAGTCCTGTCATCGAAAAGGTCGCCCTGGCGGTCGATGTCCGCGAGGCCCCCTTCCTGCGCAGTTTTCCTGGCCTGGTTGTCCAGTTGCGTGACCAGGGGGCGCGCGTCGAGGGTGTTTTTCTCGAGTGCTCCAATGATGTTCTCGTCAATCGCTACCGGGAGACCCGGCGGGTTCATCCGCTTTCCCCGGACGGGAATGTCGAGGAGGGGATCGAGCGGGAACGAGTCCTTCTTCGGGAGTTTTCCGTTCTCTGCGACTTCGAGGTAGACACTTCGAACCTCAACGTCCACCAGTTGAAGGAAAGGGTGGTGCGATTCGTTTCGGGTCGGATCCCGGAGACGGTGGTCAACCTCGTTTCCTTCGGCTTTCGCTGGGGGACTCCTCACGCGGCCGAACTTCTCTTCGACGTGCGCTTCCTCCCCAATCCCTACTTTGAGGAGGAACTCCGTAGTGGGACGGGACTCGACCCCGCGGTGGCGGAATTCGTGGTAAAGAGCGAACTCGGGGCGAATTTTCTCGACCGGCTGCGGGGCTTTGTGGGCTTCCTGCTCCCGAACTACGATGACGAGGGAAGGGCCTACGTGACGGTCGGCGTAGGCTGTACCGGTGGTCGGCACCGATCGGTAGCCGTCGCCGAAGCCCTGGGGGGGTTCCTGGTGGAGCAGGGCCGAGAAGTCAACTTGGAACATCGCGATATCGAGAGAGTGTCATGAAGGTTGGCGTCGTCGTCGTTACCCACTATCGCCTTGGGGAGGAGTTTCTCCAGGCGCTTCGCTTGATCGTGCCCGAGGCCCCGGATTTTCAGACGGTCGCGATCGAGCCGGATCAGCCCGTGAGCGCGATGTACGAGTCGATCTCAAAGGCGCTCAAGGAGGCGGACCAGGGGGAAGGGGTCCTGGTGTTGACAGACATGTTCGGGGGCACGCCCTCGAACATCAGCCTCTCCTTTCTTCACGAGCACCGTGTCGAAGTGGTCACGGGCGTCAATCTGCCAATGTTGATCAAGTTGGCGACGCTTCGTGACGAAAAGTCGGTGGAGGACCTGGCTCACTTCATTCGCGACTATGGGAAGCGGAATATCTCGGTGGCGAGCGATCTCCTGCCCCAGGATTCGAAATGAATTCGGAGGGAGTTGTCCAGGGGGAGTTCGTGATTCGAGCGGAGTTGGGGCTCCACGCGCGTCCGGCCGGCCGATTCGTGTCCCGCGCCGGGCGTTTTGACTGCGAGGTCTTCATGTCCCTGGGAGGCCCCGACGATGAGTGGGTCAATGGCCAGAGCGTCCTTTCGATTCTATCGCTGGCGGCGGCCCAGGGAACGCGCCTTCACCTTCGCGCCGAGGGGGCCGATGCCGAGGAGGCCGTTCGGGTTCTCGGGGCCCTGCTTGAAGAGGTAGAGCCCGTGGAGGGGGCTGTTTGATGGGATGGCAAGGCTCCTCTACCTTGCCGCCGCACTGGGAACGATTAACGGTCATCTAACCAATTTCGAGGACGTTCATGGCACGCCGCCAAGTATTCACATCTGAGTCCGTTTCGATGGGTCACCCGGATAAGCTCTGCGACCAGGTATCGGACGCAGTACTCGACGCGATGTTGGAACAGGACCCCTCGTCTCGGGTCGCCTGCGAGACGGCTACGACGACGGGCCTCGTCATGGTGCTGGGGGAAGTGACGACCACGGCCCAGGTGGATCTCGCGATGCTGATTCGAAGCGTTGTGGCCGACATCGGGTACACCGATTCGGATATGGGCTTTGACGCCGGTACTTGTGCTGTCCAGATCGCGCTGGGGAGGCAATCGCCCGACATCTCCCAGGGCGTGACCGAAGGGGAGGGCTTGCACAAGGAGCAGGGGGCCGGAGACCAGGGCATGATGTTCGGGTACGCCTGCAACGAAACGCCGCAACTGATGCCCGCACCCATCCAGTACGCGCACCAGTTGATCGCACGCCATCGCGAGCATCTTGAGTCCGGGGAACTCGACTACCTGAGGCCGGATGCGAAGTCCCAGGTCTCCGTCGAATACAGCGACGACGGACGCCCGACTCGGATCGACACGGTCGTACTCTCCACGCAACACTCTCCGGATGTGCCTCACGCAAAGCTCCGGGAAGAGTTGATCGAAACCGTGATCCAGTCGACTCTACCCGGCGAACTCGTGGATGCCGACACGACCTTTCACGTGAACCCGACCGGCCGCTTTGTCGTGGGCGGGCCGATGGGAGACGCGGGCCTGACGGGTCGGAAGATCATCGTGGACACCTACGGCGGGATGGGGCGCCACGGGGGTGGAGCATTCTCCGGCAAGGATCCCTCGAAGGTCGATCGGAGCGCGGCCTACGCGGCCCGATGGGTTGCGAAGAACCTGGTTGCGGCGGGTGTCGCCGATCGCTGCGAGGTCCAGATCGCCTACGCGATCGGGGTCGCGGAGCCGGTATCCATCCGGGTCGAGGATTTTGGCACGGGCCGCCTCGATTTCGCCGCACTCGAAAAGCTCGTGAGAAAGCACTTCGACCTCACTCCGCGGGGGATCGACGAGGCCTTGCAGCTGCGTCGACCGATCTACCGCGCGACGTCGTATCATGGCCACTTCGGTCGCGAAGGAGAGGGGTTTCCCTGGGAAGAGACGAACCGGGCGGATGCCATTCGCGGGGATCTCTGACCTGCCGAAGCCAGGCGCGAGCAGGGGGGCTCGGGTTCTGAACGACTGGATTCCTAGTACGACGGGAGAACGCTCTCGGTCGACACGTTGGGGTGCCGGGATCCTTGGATCTCTGTCGATGGCGGGGATTTTGGGCGCGAGCGGTGTCGCCGCCGTGGCCTACGCGGATTCGGTTCCGGCCTCGAGTTGGGGCGTGCCGGGCGATGGTTCGCGCGTTCGGGTCCTGGTCTCCGAAACGCCTGGCGAGGTCATGGTGAAGACCGCGGGGAATTCGGCTCACCGGTTGGAGTGGGCGAAACCCGGAGTGCTCCTCGACGGGAGGCCGACCGGGTCGATCTGGCAGACCGGGCGCGACGATGCGGTCACGACGATCGGCAGCCTACGGGTTCGTGGCCGCGTGGAGATTGCCGACACCGGGAGCGGTCTTGCCGTGATCAACGACCTCCCGATCGATAGCTACCTGGCTGGGACGTTGGGCAACGAGATGTATCCGAGCTGGCACGCCGAGGCGCTGCGGGCCCAGGCGGTAGCCAGTCGAACCTACGCGCTCTACCGCTCCGAGCGGTCCGGGACGGCTCGATTCGCGGTTACCGCGGGGACCTCGAGCCAGGTCTACCGGGGGGTCGACAGCGAATCGAAGGCCGTTTGGGACGCGGTCGCGGCGACCCGGGGGCAGGTTCTGATGCGCAACGGAGAGCCTATCTTGGCGGCATTTCACTCCGATTCGGGCGGGCGCACGGCGAGTTCGGCCGAGGTGTGGGGAAAAAGACTCGATTACCTTCGCTCGGTGAATGTGCTCGATGAGGGCGATTCTCCCGATACCTACTGGCGGTCGGCGATCTCCCGCACCACACTCCGGCGGGCCATGGGGGGGCTGGGCCGGGACGTGGGAGATATCCGCGAACTGGTCGTGGTCGAGCGCACCGACAGCGGTCGGGTGGTGCAACTCCGCGTGGTCGGAAGCGAGGGCCAGGTGAGCCTGACCGGGCGCGAACTGCGAGGGGCATTGGGGACATCGGTGATTCGAAGCACGCTTTTCGACATTCGAGGAACCCGCGAGGGATTCGCTTTCGTCGGTTCCGGACGGGGACACGGGGTCGGTATGAGTCAATGGGGAGCCAGGGCCATGGCCGAGCAAGGAGCGGGCTATCGTGAGATTCTTGAGCATTTCTACCCGGGTGCGCGACTGGAGCGTCTCGCCGATGGGACACGGTTCACCGCGGCCCACCGCCCGACCGGCGCGGAACCGGGTGAGGAGATAGGAAAATGAGTCCCGCGAGCGTCTTTCTTCAGGCCCAGGAGCCGCCCGGCGGCGGGCTCTTCGAGATGATGTTTCCGTTCCTGATCATCATCATGCTTTTCTACTTCTTGATGATCCGGCCGCAACAAAAGCGCCAGAAGGAACACGAGGCCCAGTTGAACGCGGCCGAGAAGGGCGATCGCGTGGTGACATCCGGGGGCATCCACGGGAAGATCGTAGGAGTCGCGGACGATGTGTTGACCGTGGAGGTGGCCCACATCAAGGGAGGCGAGTCGGTACGGCTGAAGGTCAGTCGTGCTCGGCTGGAAAGCGTGACCAAGGCGGATGCGGTGAAGGGGAGCGATTCGTGAGTGGAAAGCTTCGATGGCGATTCGGGATGGTTCTCGCGACCATCTTGTTCTTCACCTACCTGACGGCGGCGAACTTCGTTCCCAAGGCCGAGCGCGCCGAGAGTCCGCTCTGGCCCGATGAGGGCCTGCGCCTGGGGCTCGACCTGCAGGGCGGCATTCACTGGGTCGTTGGCGTGGACCTCTCCGAGGCCAAGAAGCACGAACTCGAATTTGTCCGTTCCTCGCTGAAGTCGGATGCCGAGCGACGAGGGGTAGCCCTGAAGAGCCTCCAACTGCGGGGCGAGACCCTGGTTGCGGAGTTTGGCGATCCGGCCGCGGGGGCCTCCCTGGAAGAATTGGCCGAGAAGACGGGCGTGCTCGACACGGTCTCCTCGGAGTCGGGTCAAATCACGTGGGCCTTGTCCACTCGCCGCGGGGACGAGATCCGGGAACTCACGATGAACCAGGTGCTCGAGGTGTTGCGCCGACGAATCGACGATCCGGTCCGCGGCATTCCCGACTCGGTGGTGACGCGCCAGGGCGAGGACCGGGTCCTCGTGCAGATCCCCGGCGGCCAGATCGATCGGGGGAGAGCGCGAGCCTTGCTCAAGTCGACGGGCTTTCTCGAGTTCAAGATCGTGATCGACTCCGCGCCCACCGAAGAGATCCTTCGTTCGTCGTATCCCGACGGACTGGAAGAGGGGCAGGTCATCGCCCTGGAGCGCGATCGCGAAACCGACCAGGTGCAGAACGCCTACCTGGTTCGCGACGAGGCCGATATCACCGGCGAGTATCTCGACGATGCGCGGGTCGGTTTCGACCCTCAGCAGCGGCCCATCGTGAATTTCGTCTTCAACCCCGACGGGGGGCTGCGGTTCCGCGACATTACCAGCGAGAATCTCCAGAAGCCCCTCGCCATCATCCTGGATGACAACGTCTACAGCGCGCCGATCATCCAAAGCACGATCTCGACGCGGGGGCAGATCTCCGGGCGGTTCACCTCCCAGGAGGCGGCGGATCTCGCCATCGTGTTGCGTGCGGGCTCGCTCGCAGTTCCGGTTGTGATCGAGGAAGAGCGGAGTGTCGGACCCGCCCTGGGCCAGGACTCCATTGACCAGGGCACTCGTGCCGCCATCCTGGGGATCCTGCTCACCCTCGGTTTTGCCGTGGGCTACTACCGTCTCGCGGGGGGCTATGCGAGCGTGGCCCTGCTGGCCAACCTCGTGATGTTGATTGGACTCATGTCGGCTTTCGAAGCCACGCTCACCCTGCCCGGTATCGCGGGCCTGGTGCTCACCATCGGTATGGCCGTGGACGCCAACGTGATCATCTTCGAGCGTATTCGAGAGGAACTTCGTGCGGGCAAAGTTCCGCGCGCGGCCATCACGACGGGCTTCAGCAAAGCGCTCTGGACGGTGTTGGATGCCAATATCACGACGCTCATCACCGCCATCATTCTCTTTCAGTTCGGGACCGGGCCGATCAAGGGCTTCGCGGTGACGCTTTCGGTGGGAATCCTCACCAGCGTCTTCGCGGCGTTGGTGGTCACCCGTGTCCTGTTCCAGGTCTACCCGGGCTCCCGGCCCGTGGAACGACTTTCCATCTAAGGTCGTTCGAGGAGGAAATCGCGGGTCCCTGGAGATCGTTCCGGCGGGAACCAACATTGACTTCATCGGAAAACGCCGCCTGGCGGCGTTTGTCTCCGTTGGGATCATCGTGGCATCGATCGTCGCGATCCCAATTCAGGGGATCCGTTTGGGTATCGATTTCGCGGGAGGCACGGAAGTCCAGGTCCGTTTTGAACCGGGGACGGTCGCCGACGAGGGCGCGATCCGATCGGTCGTGACCGGCATGCCGGGCGTCGAAGACCTGTCGGTGGTTCGGTTCGGGGACGTCACCAGCAACGAGTTCCTGGTGAAATTTCGAGGTGGCCTGGACGACGATTCCGAGGCCGGGCTGGACGCGGTACGCGGGGCGGAAGAGGCCTTTACCGGAGATCTCGAGAAGCCCGGAGGAGTTCCGGAGGCGGCCGCCGACGGCTACGGCGACCGCGTGATCGCCATCGAGCAGGCCCTGGCCAAGCAGGTGGGTCCCCTGAGCGTCCAACGCGTGGAGTTCGTGGGCCCCCGGGTGGGCGCGGAGTTGCGCGTCGACGGGGCACTGGCTCTTTTCTGGGCCGCTGTCGTGATCTTGATCTACATCACCTTCCGTTTCAGTTCGCGATTTGCGCCCGGCGCGATCGTGGCGGTCATTCACGATCTCGTGATCACGGCCGGAATCCTCGTGATTCTTGGGATCGACTTCGACCTGCGCATTCTCGCCGCCATGCTGGCGATTCTCGGGTACAGCCTCAACGACACCATCATCATCTACGATCGGATCCGCGAGAACATGGCGCTCCGAACGACCCACGATCTGCCCGAGGTGCTGAACCAGAGCGTCAACCAGACCCTCTCGCGCACGGTGTTGACCTCGGGAACCACCCTGATGACGCTGCTCTGCCTCTTCTTCCTGGGAGGCGAGATGATTCGTCCCTTCGCCTTCGCGATGCTGATCGGCGTCGTCGTCGGGACCTACTCCTCGGTCTTCACCGCGGCCCCGGTGCTGTTGGTGCTCCAGCAACGTTTCGGAACACCGGGAGAATCGACGGCCGTCCTCCAGGACGAAGCGTTTCCCGGTGCGGAAATACCTCGCCCCCCGATCACGGGGATGTCCTCGTCGCGCCAAAGTCCGACGCGCAAGCGCGCTTCGACTCGGAAGTCGAAGAAGCGGAAGCGCTAGCTAGTTCGGGCTCCCGGGGGCCGCGGCCGCAATGGGAGTCGCGGACGGGGCACTGGAAGCGGGGCGCTTTCCGGCTTCGGCGGCTTTCGTCATCTCGATGGTGCCGTTGACCACGGCGCCTTCCTGGACGAGAAGCCGGGGGGAGCGCACGTCGCCCTCGACGATGCCGCTGGCCTGGATCTCGACACGCTCCGAGGCTTCCACGTTTCCGGCCACCCGCCCGAGGACGAGGACCGATTTCGCCTTGACCTCGGCCTCGATGCGCCCGCTTTCGCCGACCGTGAGTTGGTGGCTCGGAAGCTCCACCTTGCCCTTGACCTGTCCGAGAACTTCGAGGTCCTCGTCTCCCGAAAGATCGCCACTGAAGACTACGGTGCTGCCGATGGCTGCCACGGTTCCTCCCTTCTCACGCGAAGCGGGCTCGCGCGCCGCCGGTGATGAGGCCACGGGCGATTCGCCCGGACCGGGTTGCTGTTGCGGGGGGGAGGCGGAAGTCGCAGTAGGGGAGGGGGCCGTCTCGGCGCCGTGAGGCGCTTTCGGTTCTTGCTTGCCACCGAAGAGACTCAATGTGCCCCCTGTGTCCGCCCGGCGATTCCCCGGTGCGGTGATTTTCCTGCTTCGGAATCTTAACGCAGCGCGGACGCTTCTTCGATGTTGACCTTATTGGACTCGAGGATCGTGCCCTGTTGGCGCTCCAGCGCCGTGAGGGCGTTGCGGTAGGCCTGCACGGCCGTGATCCACTGGCTTTCGGACTGCACCAGGTCGCTCTCCTTCAGCAACACCTCGAAGGGGGTGGATTCGCCGTGCTCGAGCCGGATCCTCTCGGCCCGCAGTTGCTCGGCGGCGGCGACGCTTCCGCGTTCGGCCGCCCCGATGCCCCGGTAGGCGGCGTCGAGGGAGCGCACCGCTTCCCGGATGTCGAGGATGATCGTCTGCTCGAGGCGCCGTTCGTCGGTTTTGGAGCGCCGTAGCTGCAGGTTGGCCTGGGTCAGTCGCTTGCGGGCCGTGGTATTGCCCAGAGGAACCGAGACGATGCCGCGAACGCTGTAGTTGAGTGAGCCGGAGTCCGAAAAATAATTGTCGTAGGTGTCTCCAAAGTTGCCATTGGGGACCGGAGGAGTGTTGCACGGCACCCCGGCGGGGACGCCGGGGCTTGGAAATCGGCAGTTCTCGTTATCGCGGCCATCGATCCCCAGATAGCCGTAGGTCCCTTCGATGTCGAATCGGGGCAGCCACTGGTTCTTGGCGAACTTCAGTTCGATTTCTCGTTGATCGATTGCGCCCT
>JAZAOF010000148.1:0-7487 GCA_036228265.1 Myxococcota bacterium
AGGGGCTTCGTTACAACCGGGTCGTGTTGGCGACCGACGCCGACGTGGATGGGATGCACATCCGGAACCTGCTCCTCACCTTCTTTCTGCGCTATTTCGAAGAACTCGTCGTCAAGGGGCACTTGTATATCCTCGAGACACCGCTTTACCGCGTTCGCAACAAGAAGGAGACGCGTTACTGCTTCTCCGAGAAAGAGCGAGCCACCGCCATCCAGGAGATTCGCGGATCCGAGGTGACCCGGTTCAAGGGCCTCGGAGAAATCAGCCCGGCGGAATTTGGCCCCTTCATCGGCGAATCGATGCGGCTCGAGCCGGTTTCCGTGGGAAGCCTGGGAGAGGTGGCTCACTGCCTCGAGTTCTTCATGGGACGAAACACTCCCGAGCGTCGCGATTTCGTGGTGGAAAATCTCGTGACGGACGTGGTCTAGGCGGGGGGAGGAGAATTGGCTCAGCTCGAATCGCTGATGCACAAGCATTTCGTCGATTACGCGAGCTATTTCGTCCTCGACCGCGCGATCCCCGACATTCGGGATGGGCTCAAGCCCGTCCAGCGCCGGATTCTCCATACGCTCCTGTCGGTCGAGGATGGCCGGTACCACAAGGTCGCGAACGTGATTGGGGAGACGATGAAGCTCCATCCCCACGGCGACGCCTCCATCGGAGATGCGCTGATCGTGTTGGCGAACAAGGGCTTCTTCATCGATCGCCAGGGAAATTTCGGAAACCCCTTGACCGGGCATCCTTCCGCGGCTCCGCGGTACATCGAGTGCCGGCTGACGCCCCTGGCCCTCGACGGCCTGTTCAACGACGCACTGACCGAGTGGCGTCCCAGCTACGACGGGCGGACGCGGGAGCCGGTTTTTCTGCCGTCGAAACTTCCGGTGGCACTGATGCTCGGGAGCGAGGGCATTGCCGTCGGGATGTCGACCCGGATCCTGCCGCACAATCTTGCCGAACTCTGGGCGGCCCAGGTGGCGTTACTCGAGAAACGCGATTTCGAACTCTTTCCGGATTTTCCACAGGGCGGAGAGATGGATGTCTCCGAGTACGACGACGGCCGAGGCCGCGTCGAGGTTCGCGCGCGTATCGAAGCCACGGACCGCAAACACGTGGTCATCCGCGAAATTCCCCACGGAACCACGACCGAGAGCTTGATTGCCTCCATCGAAGCCGCCGTGCAGAAGGGGCGGCTCAAGGTGTCCTCGATCAATGATTTCACGACCGATCGCGCCGAGATCGAGTTGACCTTGTCCCGGGGCGTGGAGTCCGATGAGGTGATCCCCCAACTCTATGCCTATACCGATTGCAGCGTCTCCGTGGTTTCGAACATGATCCTGATCAAGGAGCGCCGGCCGGAGACGTTGAGCGTTTCCGAGGTGCTTCGCGATGCGACCGAGAGGCTTCGGGATCAACTGCGTGCCGAACTCGAGTACGAGAAGGGTCAACTCGTCGACCGGCAGCATCGCCTGACCCTCGAGCAAATCTTCGTCGAGAAGAAGGTCTACAAGAGGCTCGAAAAAGTGAAGACGGAGAAGGGGCTTCGATCGACGGTCCGGAAGGGAATGGAGGAATTTGCGGAGTTGTTCGTCCGCCCCCTGGCCGACGAAGATGTCGACCACCTGCTGGGTCTGCGGATCCGTCGGATTTCGGCGTATGACCTCGAGCGGAGCCGGGCACAGGTGGAGGAGTTGCTGGCGGCGATCGCGGAAGTGGAAGATCGCCTGGCGCACATGACTCGGACGGCGATCCGATTCCTGAACGACCTGGTCGAGAAATACGGCGAACTGTTTCCACGCCGTACTGCGCTGAAGACCATCGAGGCCGTCGACAAGCGCGCAGTGGCTCGGCAGAGTATTCGCGTCGCATGGGATCGCGAGACGGGCTTTTTCGGTTCGGGGGTGAAGGGGGAGAAGTTCTCGCTCCAGGTGAGCGAGTACGACCTTGTTCTGCTGGTCGCGGCCGACGGGAGTTACAGGATTTGTCCGCCACCGGAGAAGATGCTGATCGAGAGTCGCCTGCTCTATGCCGAAGTTTTCGATCCCGAAAAGGGCGTGGACTTCGTGGTCGCCTACCGCGACAAGAAGAGAATCGCCTATGCCAAGCGGGTTCATATCGAGAAGTTCATTCGCGGCCGGGAGTACCACCTGATCAAGGAGAAGGCGGGCAAGGTCGATCTCCTGGTGGCCCCGGAACGTGCGGGAAAGCTCCAGGTCGAATTCGTGCCCGCGCCGCGACAGCGGGTCAAGAAGGCGAGTTTTGACCTCAGCCAACTCGAACCCGTGGGGGTCACGGCACGCGGGGCGCGGGTCGCGGCGAAACCCGTAGGCCGAGTTCGCCATGACCCCCCGAAGAAGAAGGCGGCCCGGCGAAAGCCGCCACGAGCGAAGACGCCGTCGGAAGAGCCCGGCGGGGGCGAGCAGGCGTCCCTCTTCTAGGCGGAGCGGCTAGGGGAGCGAACAGTCGAGGCGGTCGACGGCATGGACCGGCGGTGCGTCCCCGACCATGAGTTCCGTGATGGCTCCATAGACGAGTTGGTGTTGGGCGACCCGGTTCTTGCCCTCGAATGCGCTGGAGACCACGCGGATTTCGAAGTGTCCCGCCGATGACGAGGTGACCTCAATTTCCGCGCCGGGAATGGCTTCGGCGATGGCTTCGCGGATTTGAGTCGCGGTTTCCCGCGAGTCCGATCCAGGGGCGTTGATGATCTGGAGTGCCATGATCGTCTCGGTGGCGAGGGGGTCAGGACCCGCTGGTTTCGAGCCAGGCGTCGATGCCGCCGACCAGGTTGTGGACTTCGGTGAAACCCTTCTGGGCGAAGTACTCCGCGGCCTGTTGGCTGCGTCCACCCGCCTTGCAGTAGAACACGAGAGCGGTCTCGCGGGGGAGGGCTTCGACTCTCGCAGCTTCCTCGGCCGTCAGGAGCACGCTGGTGTCGATGGAGGAGAGGGCCCGTTCTTCGGGGGTCCGTACGTCGAGAAGTTCGAACGATCGACCGGATTCGAGCCATCCCCGGAGTTCTTCGGGGGGGAGAGCGCGCACTTCGGGTGCGTTCGGGTTCTCGATATGAAACCCCGTCCCGTCGGAGGTTTCGATCACGTCGATTTGGATCCCGTGGGCGCGGCTGGCGCTCATGGGGTCGAGAAAAAGGGAGATCCCGGGGCCCTTGATCTCGATCTCGCCCGCCTCGGGCGGAGCCAGGCCGAGGTGGCTCTGGAAGCGCGCATCGATCTGGAGATGGACAGCGTGACCCTCCGGCGCGCGTTCGGAGACGATCTGCTTCAGGGCTTGGGTTGCGGCTTCGGTCACGTTGATTTCGGGGGAAACGTCGGGGTCGGCCTGGACCCCCAGGGTCTGCTGCAGTTCGCCGTTCGCGAAAAGTTCCTGCACGATGTCGCAACCGCCCACGAATTCACCGCCGACGTACAGCTGGGGGATGGTGGGCCAGGAGGAGAAGACCTTGATTCCATCCCGCAACTCGGCGTCCTGGAGAACATCGGCCGTCGCGTATTCGGGAATCAACGTGTCCAGGATGCGTACCACGGTGGCCGAGAAGCCACACTGCGGGCTTTCCCGGTTTCCCTTCATGAAGAGTAGGACCGGGGTTTCGCGGACCAGTCCTTCAATGCGTTCACGGGTAGCTTCGTCGAGGCTCATGGTGGGCTCCGTGTGGGGTGCGGGCGAACGGCAAACCTAGCCCATCCCGGACCGACCGGGGACCGGTCTCATTCGGTACAGCGGATGGATTCGGGAAACGTCCGATTGCATTCCATGACCTGGGTGACCCCCGCCGAGATTCCCGCGCAGGCCGTCGAGGAGGCCTGCTGGATCGCTTCTTCGCGGTTTTGGGCGCTGACAGTGGCGCACGCAGTTCGGCCGCGGAAATCCAGGCAGACTTCGCACTCGGCGTCCCCCATGCCGAAAGTGGCATAGAGAAGCGCGCCCACAAAGAGCAGGGCGATTGCAATTCGCACGGGGGGTCCGGGCATGAAAGGAGCATAGGCTCCGGCTCCACCCGCCGCACCGGGTTCAGGCGAAAGACTCGTTTCGAAGTAGGCGTTCGGCATTGCCGCGGAGGAGAGCCTCGCGCAGGGAAGGGTTGCCTTCGGAGAGAATCAGGACCTTGGCCTGGGTGGCCGCCATCGCGTAGAAGGGCCAATCGGTTCCGAAGAGTAGGCGGTCGGATCCGGCGCGATCGACGATTTCCGCGAGCTGGGTGATTCCCTGGCCATGGATTCCCAGCCAGGCGTTGGAATACCGCTTCGCCAGGGGGATGGCCTCGGCGACGTCGCGCGCGCCCGCGTGCCCCAGGACGAATTGGACCTCTGGAAATCGCCGCAGGCCCGGTTCAATGGCGCGGACGAGGTTGAAGCGTTGACCCATGTCGGGTTCGATACCCGCCCGTCCCGCGTGGAAGAAGACGATAAGGCCGAGTTCGCCGCAGGCCTCGTAGATCTCCATGGCTTCAGGGGCATCGGCGTAGAAGCGCTGGGCCGCGGGGTGCAGCTTGACCACGCGGCAACCCTTCTCCGCGAAGCGGCGCAACCGGTCCACGGCATCCGGGTCGCGGGGATGCACCGAGGCCCCGCGGATCAACCGTTCGGGAGCGCCCGAATCCTCGATGGCCTCGGTCCATTTTGCGGCGAGCGAGTCGCCGAAGGGGAGCCCGAAATGGATGGGCAAGAGGCAGGCCCTTTCCACGCGGCAGTCATCCATCTCCGCAAGGAGATTGGGCACCGTGTGGGTGGCGGCTCGATCGCTTCCCAGGGTGAGTTGTTGAATGGCTCCCCAGCGAAGTGCACGCAGTTCCTCGTCGCTGAAATTCGCGTTGGCATAGACGTCGAGGTCGAAGGGGAGGGCGGGCGTGTAGGCGTCGCTGTCGAGCAGGTAGTGCACGCGTTCTGTCGAGGCGAGGAGGTCCAGGTCGGGGGCGAAGAGGAGAGCCATTCCGAGGTGGGCGTGAAAGTCGATCGCCCGGGGGACATCTTCGGACACGCAGCGAAGTCGGCCGTCGTCGCCCAGTTCGTACCAGGGCAATTCGGCCAGCCCGCGGTAGCCGGGGTATTGCTGCGGCCCGAAGGTGCCGCGACCGGAAAGGTCCCGCTCGGTCCTCCTCTGGGACGCGAGTTTTACGTGGTCCTCGGGAGTGCGGCGGTCCTCTCCGAGACATCCGGTCAGCCACGCGGCGCCGGTTCCGGCCAGCAGGCGACCGAAGGATCGGCGGTCGATTCGGGCAACGGGGGGCGACCGCATCCGTGGGGCTTCCGTCTCAGTCCGTGACGAGCGCGTTCTTCTGGATCTTCTTCAGCGACGAGTCGCGGTAGGCGAGAGCCAGGCAAAGCACGTTGAAGGCCTGAAGGTAGAAGGGCATCTTGCGTCGGAGGTCGATCCAGAGAACGACCCGGATCTGGTCCGAACCGTTCGCGGCATCGTGGAGGTAGTTGTCGTCGAAGACGATGCCCTCGCCGTTCTTCCAGTAATAGGTCGATCCCTTTTCGATGAGATCCGGGTCCCGCCGGTTGTTGTCTTCCAGGTCGTCGTTGACGCGAAGCCAACAAGAGCGGTCTTCGTTGTCGTTGGGGATGACTACGCCGAGGTGGTAGCGCAGGAAGCCCTTGTAGTAGCCCCAATGCGGCGTGATCTGCTGGTGGGGATCGAGTACCGAAAAAAAGGCCGTGTAGACCCCGGGGATCCGCCGGATCGCGGCGGCGGTCTTCGGGCAGCGGGCACAGTTTTCTTCGATGAACTGCCCGGACTTGAAAACGAAGGTCTTCCAGCGCGCCGTGTGGATGCCTTGCTGGGTATAGGAGCCGCCCATGGCGGACATGTCGGTCAACTTGTCCTTGATCTCGAGGAGCGCGAGGCACTCGTCTCGGACGTCCGGATAGATCGCCTCCAGTTCGTTCAGCGCGGGATAGGTTGCGAGATAGTCGGGGTCGAAGGCGGGAGTTCGGGGCAGCCAGCCCCGTTCTTCGAAGCGCAGGAAGATCCCGTTGATCGTTTTCTTGACCAACGCCTTCTTTTCCTTGTTCGGGAGGCTGGATATTTTTCGCCAGATCCCGAAAGCCGCGAGGCCCGCGATGGCGATGATCAGGAGGGGAATGGCGGTAGATAGGGTCAAGGCGGACTTGCGCGCTCCTACGAGGACTTCAAGAGTACGACATGGTCCGCCAGGATGCGCAATGCTTCGCGTTGCTGGGGGCTCGGTTCGTCCTCTTCGTCGCCTTCCTCCTCGGAGTCGGCCTTGGCGGTCTCGGTCGACTCCGGGGTTTCGTCATCGCTGGACGTCCCGCCGTCGGTTTCGGCCGTCTTGGAAGAGTCCTTCTCGCCGTTGCCGTCGGTGTTGGCTTCGGTTTTCTCGTCCGCGGCGCCAGCTTCCTCCTCGGCTTCCTCGGCCTCCTCTTCGTCGTCTTCCAGGAGGTCCGCGAGGTAGATGACTCCATCCTTCTCGGTGACTTCGTTGGCCTCTTCCTGGATCTCAGCGAATTCCTCGCTGGCGGCCACGCGGTCGGCCGAGCGCTTCTGCAAGGCCTCGACGTGCTCGCCGTCGAAGGATTGCCACTGGAGAGCCCGGGATTTCACGGCCTTCTTTTCTGCTGGGACGCCCCCGAAAGCCTTGATTTCGGCGCCGGGCATCGAGTAGTCGTGGTGCATTTCGCCGATGTCGCGCACGGATAGGACCGAGGGGATGACGACGTCGGCATCGACCCCCGCGTGCTGTGTCGAGTTGCCACCTGGCCGAAAGAAGAGCGCGGTGGTCACCTTCAATGCTCCGAGGCCCTCGGGAAGGGGATGCATCGTCTGCACGGTTCCCTTGCCGAATGTATGGTCGTCTCCGACGAGGACCGCGCGCCCGTAATCCTTCATGGCTCCCGCAACGATTTCCGAGGCCGATGCGCTGATGCGAGAAGTCAGGATCACCATGGGACCTTCGAACACGGTGGCGCGATCGGGGTCCTCCATGACGCGGACGGAGTCGTCGGTGCTCTTTACAGCGACGACTCCCCCGTCATCGATGAAGTAACCGGCGATGTCGATGGCCCCGTTGAGCAATCCTCCCCCGTTGCGGGATAGGTCGAGAAGGAGTCCGTCGGCTTTCTCGTTCTTGACCTGTTCGAGCAGGTTGCGGAGGTCGCGGGAACTCTGTCGGTCTTCCGTCGAACGCCCCCCGTAAAACGAAGGGAGTTCCAGGACGGCGAGTTTTAATTCCCGGGTCTGGGGTTCCTCTTCCTCGCTGCTTCCATGGACCGGGGTTTCCAGGGTCTCAAAGCGGAGGCTTGCGGCCTGTTCCTCGAGGTTGATCTTGTCGCGAACGATCGTGAGGTCGAAGCGCTCCGTGTTGTCTCCTGGCGCAAAATCTTCAGGTGAACCTTCGTGCCCCGCTTTCCCCGGATGAGGCGTACGACATCCCGGAGTTCCATGTCGATGATGTCGACGAATTCTCCGCCCTCTTGTGAAACCGCGATGATCTTGTCCTTCGGCTCGAGGAC
>JAZAOF010000149.1:0-7985 GCA_036228265.1 Myxococcota bacterium
ACTTTCCTCGGAAAGCACCTCGGCGGACTCCCCCGGACCAAACCAGCGAACCTCGTGCGACTCGTCGCTCGCCGACACCGGGTGGTCCGGCGCAGCGCGAAAGAGAAAGCGAACGTCGTAGTGGAAGTGCTCGGGATCCCGACCGTGCGGTGGAATTCGATGAATGTCCAGATCGAGAACATCGAGGCCGCTCGCGTCGGGGACCACCTCGAAATCCGACAACCCGGACTCCTCGCGCGCCTCTCGCAAGGCGACGGCCAGTACATCGGTTTCCCCGTCGGCGTGGCCGCCCAGTTGAAGCCAGCGCCCGAGTTTTCGGTGGTGCGTCAGGAGAAAGCGGCTTCCCTCGACCGAGAGAATCCAGGAAGAAGCCGTGATGTGTCCGGGAACACAGCTGCGTTCGAAACAGTCGGGATACTGCCGCACGAAATCCTCGAAGCGGTTCACGCGGGAATTCTCTCCCGGATACCGACCACGATATCCGGCGAGCTGGGCGAGAAGAGGATCCCGATGCACGGAGTTCTCCGAAACCGAACGCGCTAACTGGGATCCGACCGCGGTTCGCGCATCGTCACGAGTTCTTCGGCCGTCGTCGGATGAATGGGAATGGTGGCATCGAGGTCGGCCTTGGTGGCACCACACTTCACCGCCACGGCAAACCCCTGAACGATCTCTGCGGCGTCCGGCGAGACCACGTGAACCCCGAGTACGCGCTGGCTCGAGCGATCCACGACGAGTTTCATGAGAGTCCGCTCCTCGCTCCCCGTGAGGGTATGTCGAAGCGGCCGAAATTCCGAGACGTAGACGTCGATCGGGCTTCCGCTCTCCCGGGCCTCGGACTCCGTCAACCCCACGGTCCCGATGGCCGGCTGGCTGAACACCGCCGAAGGCACGTCGCGATGATCGGGAGACGTGGGTTGACCGTCAAAGAGCGTGCGGGCGAGACACATGCCCTCGTGGATGGCGACCGGCGTCAGATTGATCCGGTCGGTCACGTCTCCGATCGCATGGATCGAAGCCACCGAGCTCCGACCGAATTCATCGACGCGAATCGCGCCCTTGTCATCCCGGTCGACGCCCACCTTTTCCAACCCCAGTCCCTCAACGTTCGGTGCGCGACCGATGGCGTAGAAAACCTGGTCGACCTCCTGGGTATCCCCTCCCGAAAGCGAAACCAACAGGCCACTGGAAGTCTGCTCGATGGCTTCGACCTCGCAGTCAAAACGAAGGTCGATGCCCTTGCGCCGCATCTCGCGCTCCAGGGCCTGGCGGACGTCGTCGTCGAATCCCCGCAAGAAGAGAGGACCGCGGTAGACCTGGGTTACCTCGGAACCCAGCCCCCGGAAGATCCCGGCAAACTCGACGGCAATATACCCGCCTCCGACGATCAAGATCCGCGGCGGCTGAGCCTCGAGCTCAAAAGCCTCGTTGGATGTAATCGCCCATTCGGCCCCGGGGATGTCCGGCCGAACGGGCCAACCGCCCGTGGCCACGAGAATATGCTCCGCCGTGATGCGGCGCTCGCCAACCACCACCGCGTGCGGACCGTCCAGTCGAGCACGCCCCAGGACCTGGTCGACACCCGCCGTATCGAGCAGGCCGTCATAGATTCCATTGAGCCGAGCGATTTCGCGGTCCTTGTTCGCGATGAGCGTCGCCCAGTCGAAGGAACGCGCACCGAGGCTCCACCCGTATCCCGCCGCGGCGTCCTCGAAGTCCTCCTGGAAGTGCGAGGCATGGACCAGGAGTTTCTTCGGAATACAGCCCACGTTGACGCAGGTGCCTCCCAGCCGCGCCTCCTCGGCCACCGCGACGCGCGCTCCATAGGACGCCGCCATCCGGCTCGCCCGCATGCCGCCCGAACCGGCACCGATCACAAAGAAGTCGTAGTCGTATTCCGTCATCCCGATCCTCGTGGTGGTCCGGAGACGGTACCGACTCGTTCCCACTCCGTCCCGCGCATCGGCGAGGTGCCCTCGTGGCACAATTTCGCCGTCTGGCGCACGCTTGCCCCTCGGTGGGGAGACTTCCAAAATCCGCGAGCCTTCTCGCCGCTACTCCACAAACGGAGGTTCCCGATACGATGACCGCGACCTATTCCACGGTTTCCATCGCCGATGCCGTTTCCCGGGGAACGGGATTCTGGACCCAGCATCTCTCCCTGCTCCTCGGTCTCTCCCTGGCGAGCACTCTGCCCGCATCGATCGCGCCGGTCCTTCTCCTCGACCTTCCGGAGGGGAACCCCTCGTTCGAGCAACTCTGGAACGCCGTCTTTCCCAATGCGTTCGTGCTGGGCATCGTGCTCGTGCTCCTGGGCGCGGTCAGCGGCGGCGCCCTGGCCCGTGCGGTGGCGGGAATCGTCGCCGACCGGCCTCTCCGTTTTGGCGAAGCTTACGGCGACGGCCTGGCCCAGATCTTTCCCCTCGCGTGGACCGCGGTTCTCGCTGGGATTCTCATCGGCCTCGGCATCGTGCTGCTGTTCGTTCCGGGGATCTACCTCGCCCTCTGCTTTACCTTCATCTACCCCGTTGTGATGCTCGAGGCGACCTCGGGTTCTTCCGCGCTGGGCCGCAGTCGGGAACTGGCCCGCGGCAACCTGCTCGGAATCCTCGGCTTCAGCATCCTGGTCGGGGCCATGGGGTTGGGGATCGGCCTCGCCCTCGAATTCGCCATTCCCGACTCCCAGGAAATCGCGCGGGCAGCGGCGGTGGCCCTGTGCAACGGGCTCGTGGGATCCTGGGGCTCGACGGTGTTCGTCTCCTTCTACTTCGAAATTCGCCGGAGCCGCGAACCGGGGTTCGACCCCGCCGCCTTTTCGGTACCGGACGTCTCCTGAAGCCGCCCCGCTGGGGTGGCCTCGCGCCAATTCGGCTACACCTCAGCGCATGGCGCGCGCGCGGAACGACAAGATCCCCGCCCTGGTGGTCTCCGGGTTCCTGGGGTCCGGGAAGACCAGCCTGGTACGGCACCTGCTGGCCCAGGCCGTCGCCGAAGGCCTACGCATCGCCGTGGTCTCCAACGAGTTCGGCGAACTCGGAATCGACCGCGAACTCCTGGGAGGCGGTGGAGAGGCCTTTGTCGAGCTCGAGGGCGGGTGCGTGTGCTGCGAGCTCTCGGATGACCTGGTCGAAACGCTTCAGCAACTGAGAAACCAGGTGGATCCTGACCGCATCGTCGTCGAAACGTCGGGAGTCGCCCTCCCCTTCGATACCCAACTCAATTTCTGGAGAGAACCCGTCTCGGAGTGGATCGGCGACGACATGGCCGTGGTCGTGGTCAACGCGCTGCAGGTCGCAGAGGAACGAGATCTCGAGGGAACCTTCACGGACCAACTCAGCTCTGCCGACCTCGTGGTCCTGAACCAGGTCGACCTGGTGGAGGCTTCGGCCCTTCCGGGAATCGAGGACCGTCTCCGCGAGATCGAACCCGAAGCTCCGATCGTGCGCTGCGAACACGGCGGCCTGGATACCCGGCTGCTCTTTCCGTCGAACCGTCCCGCTCCCGATCGCAATTCCCCTCCCCCGAAGCCGCCCCCACACACCCACGAACGTTTCGTATCCGACTCGATCGCCGTGGAACCGGGCACGGCCCCTGCCCAACTCGAGGAACTCCTGCATCAGCCGGGCCTGCTACGCGCCAAGGGCTTTGTCGAGACCCTCAACGGAATGCAACTCGTGCAGGTCGTGGGTCGACGCATCGAATGGACACCGAGCGAGGCCCCCGACGACCCCGAACTCCGCAACCGGGTGGTCTTCATCCGGCGGGCGAATCGAAACGATGGCTGAAGGCCCGCTGCCCGAGCGCTCAACCCGTGGGTGTTTTCCCCGCGGACTCTTCTCGAATGCGTTTCCGGGTGGCGGCCCAACTGCAGATGGCACACCGGGAAAGGTCGTGGCCGCGCGCGGGACAATGGCTGCGGCCGAAATAGATGATCTGCAGGTGGAGACGATTCCAGGCCTCCCGCGGAAACAACGCCTTCAGGTCGCGTTCCGTGCGCTCGACGTTGGTGCCCCGGGACAGGCCCCACCGCGCGGCAAGACGGTGGATATGTGTGTCCACGGGAAAAGCGGGCACACCGAAAGCCTGGGCCATCACGACGCTTGCGGTCTTGTGCCCCACGCCGGGGAGCGCTTCGAGAGCATCAAAATCCCGGGGCACGCTCCCGGCATGTTCGCGGACCAGGATCTCCGACAGTCCGGAAATCGCCTTGGCCTTCGACGGCGACAAACCGCAGGGACGAATGATCTCGCGGATGTCTTCCACCGCGACCGCCGCCATCGCCTCGGGCGTCGCCGCTCGCCGAAAAAGCTCTGGCGTGACCTGGTTGACGCGAACGTCGGTGCATTGGGCCGAGAGAAGAACGGAAACGAGCAACGTATAGGGATCCCTGTGATCCAGGGGGACGCCCGGCTCCGGGAACAGCTCGTCGAGAATCTTGTGAATGCGCTCTGCCTTTTCGGCTCTCGTCATGGTCCTGGAACGATAGCCGACACCCCTTCGGCGAGTACCCGGGAGTGAGCCTCCGAGAGGCCACGCCTTCCCTGGCCGACCGGGCTGCGAAATTCCGGGCGCCCGGTTCTCCCAGCGACGCCTCGGCCATCCTCGAGAGCTTCCTCGATTGGGTGACGTCGACGGGACTCGAGCCCTATCCCGCCCAGGAAGAAGCGCTTCTCGAACTTGCGCTCGATCGCCACGTCATCCTCAGCACGCCCACCGGATCGGGAAAGTCGCTGGTGGCCATGGGACTCCACTTCCGCGCGCTCTGCGAGGGAAAGCGGTCGTTCTACACTGCTCCCATCAAGGCCCTCGTCAGCGAACGTTTCTTCGATTTTTGCGAGAAATTTGGCCCTGAAAATGTCGGCATGCTCACGGGCGATGCCAGCATCAACTGGGCCGCTCCCGTGATCTGCTGTACCGCGGAAGTTCTCGCCAACATGGCGCTGCAACATGGCGAGAATCTCGACGGACCGCACGTCGTCATGGACGAGTTTCATTACTACGGCGACCGGGACCGCGGCATGGCGTGGCAATTGCCACTGCTCATCCAGCGGCAGACCCAGTTTCTGCTCATGTCAGCCACCCTGGGCAATACGGCCACCGTCGAGGAACGCCTACACGAACGGACGGGTCGCGAGGTGACCCGGGTCCATAGCGACGAACGCCCGGTGCCCCTGGACTTCGATTACCGGGAGAAACCGATTCTATCGACAATCGAGAAACTGGTGGAAGAACGGAGATCCCCGGTCTACGTCGTCCACTTCACACAGCGAGAAGCGGCCGAGCAAGCTCAGGCGCTCACCAGTTCGCGCCTCGCCGACCGCGAACAACGGCGACGCATCGGCGAACGCATGGGCCCCGCCCGGTTCGACACGCCTTACGGACCCACCGTGCGCAGGATGCTGGGACACGGTATCGGGATCCACCACGCGGGACTCCTCCCGAAATACCGCCTCCTGGTCGAACAACTCGCCCAGGAAGGACTCCTCCAGGTCGTGTGCGGCACCGACACCCTGGGCATGGGGGTGAACATCCCGATCCGGACGGTCCTTTTTTCGAAGCTGTCGAAATACGACGGAGAAAAGGTGCGCGTCCTTGGCGTGCGCGATTTCAAGCAGATTTCCGGTCGGGCCGGTCGCAAGGGCTTCGATGACCGGGGCAGCGTCGTCTGCCAGGCCCCGGAACACGTCATCGAAAATCTCGACAACGAGCGCAAGGCACGCCGCAAGGGCGGCGGAAAAGCCCGCCGAGTCAAGAAGAAATCCCCGCCCCGGGGCTTCGTCGGCTGGAACGCGGAGACCTTCAACCGATTGATCCACAGTCCCCCGGAAACCCTCGGGTCGCGGTTTCGGATCGACCACGGTGTCCTGATTCGCTGCCTCCAGTCCGATTTCGCCGACAAGATCCCCGGGGCCGGGTACCGCCGCTTGGCCGAGTTGGTCAGCGCCTGCCATGAAACTCCCCGCCGAAAGAAACAGCTGCTGCGCGAAGCCGCCGTCCTTTTCCGGGCCCTGCGGCGAGCCGAAGTCGTCGAGCTCGTTCACGAAAACCGGGCAGAACCCGGGATCCGCGTCCACGACGACCTCCAACAGGACTTCTCTCTTCACCGAACCCTGTCGCTCTACCTCGTCGAAGCCAGCGCGACACTCGACCCGGAAGCGCCGGACCACGCCCTCGACATTCTTTCGCTGGTCGAGGCGATCCTCGAAGACCCCCGCGCGATCCTTCAACAGCAACTCCGGATGGCCCGAAAGGAACTCCTGGCCGAACTGAAGGCCCAGCGAGTCCCCTTCGAAGAACGAATCGCGCGGCTCGACGAAGTCGCCCTCCCGAAGCCCAACTCCGAGTTCATCTACGCAACGTACGGAATCTTCGTCGAAAACCACCCCTGGGTCGGCAGCGAAAACATCCGGCCCAAATCCATTGCGCGGGAGATGGTCGAATCCTACGCGAGTTTTCACGACACCGTGCGGCGCTTCGAGCTCGCGCGAATGGAAGGCCTACTGCTGCGCTACCTCGGCCAGGTGCACAACACGCTCGTCCAAACGGTCCCGACCGCCGTCCATACCGACGCGCTCGTCGAACTGATCGCCTACTTCCGGACCATGATCCAGCGCGTCGACTCCAGCCTGGTCGAAGAGTGGGAGAGCCGCAGGGAACCCCGAACCGAAACGCCGTCGCCTTCTGACGGCGAATCCCCGGCGTCGGCTCCCCCCTTCGACGAACGGGCCCTCCAAGCCCGCGCCCGGGCCGAGTTGCACCAGTTGGTTCGCGCCCTCGCCGATCGCGATTACGAGGAAGCGATGGCCTGGATGCACCCCGGGGACCCCGCCGAATGGGATGCCCAACGCATGGAAGCGGTTCTCGCCCCCTTCTACGAAGAATACGAACGGATCCGCTTCGACCCCAGCGCCCGGCAGGCGCATCGCACGGTGTTTCGTGCTCGAGGTCCGGGGGCCTGGGATGTTCACCACGTACTCGTGGACGATCGCGACGACAACGACTGGAACATCGAGGGCGAGATTCGGATCGACGGTTCCAGGGAGCCCGAGACGCCCCTGGTCCGAATCCGGCACATTGGGACCTGAATCGGGATCCCTCGTCAATCGGACCTGTAGCGCTGCGAAATCTCGTCGTACTGGGAAAAGCCCACGATGTCGCGCAACTGCTCGAAGTCCACCCGCCGCGGGGGCGTTTCGCCTCTTCCCAGCGCCGCCAATCCCTCGATCATTGCGTGCACGGACATCGAGAGGAGCGTCAGTGGGTAGGCGGCGATGGCGTAACCGATCTCCTCCAGCGCGGCAGGAGCCAACAACGGTGTCTCCCCCCCTTCGACCATGTTGGCCATCAACGGCCCGGGCACTTCTGCGCAAATGCGCCGCATCTGTTCCTCGCTTCCGGGGGCCTCGACGAAAACGATATCCGCTCCGAGTTCATGGAAGGCCTGGGCGCGTTCGATGGCTTCGTCGATTCCCAATGTCTTGCAGGCATCGGTACGGGCCATCACGAGGATGTCGGCCCCCGCGTCGCGAGCGTCGAGAGCAGCCTGGAGACGAGCTCGTGCTTCTTCGCGTGCGACGACTTCGACACCGCGGGTGTGACCGCAACGTTTTGGGGCAACCTGGTCTTCGATCATTGCGCAAGCAAAACCCGCCTGGGCATATCCGCGAATGGTCCGTTGCACGTTGGCGGGACCGCCGTACCCGGTATCGGCATCGCCGATCACGGGGATGGAGACGGCATCACAGATATTGCGTCCCTGGTCGAGGACTTCCCCGTACGAGATCACCCCCGTGTCCGGTACCGCGAGCCGAGACGCAGCCACCGCGAAACCGCTCATGAAGGTCAGCGGAAAACCAGCGCGCTCGATGAGCCGCGCCGAAAGGGCATCAAAACAACAGGGCATCGTGTGGATCCCCGGGGCTTCGAGCAGACGACGGAGTTGGTTTGCGGGTGTGGTCATGGCCTCTGGGAGTCCCTCCTCGAGC
>JAZAOF010000150.1:0-5658 GCA_036228265.1 Myxococcota bacterium
CCTCCACGCGGACCAGCACCTCGGCTTCGCCGGGTTCAGGCACCGGGACCTCGGCCAGCGATAGTTCGAGGGTGGCATTTCTGCGGATGCACGACTGCATCTGGAGCGCGGTGCTGGGGATGGCGGTGGGCATGGGGTTTCCTTGGCGGTCGGGATCGTCGCGAACGCAGACGGTAGCGCTCTGGCCGGCCGCCGGTCCGGAGCACCCGCACACGCCGGAGGGGACGTCGCTGCCACGTGGAAAAAGGCCCCCGGGTTCCCCTATGCTCCCGGCCCCCGCCCCGAGAATTCTGCGGGCATCAAGGAGTCTCGAAGATGAGCGCACCCTGGATCACGTATCGGCCCGAACTCAAGGTGATGGATTGCACGATCCGCGACGGCGGCCTGATCAACGACCACCTCTTCGACGACAGCGTCGTGAGAGCGGTCTACGACAGCTGTCTCGAGGCCGGGATCGACTACATGGAGATCGGCTACAAGGGATCCAAGAAGCTCTTTGCGCCGAATAAGTTCGGCGACTTCAAGTTCTGCGACGAAGACCACATTCGCCGCATCGTGGGCGAGAACGACACGCCGCTCAAGTTGGCGGCCATGGCCGACGCGGAAAAAACGGACTACCACGAGGACATTCTTCCGGCGGACAAGAGCGTGCTAGACGTCATTCGGGTGGCGACCTACGTGCACCAGTTGCCCGCGGCCGTCGACATGATCCAGGACGCCGCCGACAAGGGCTACGAAGTCACGTGCAACGTGATGGCGATCTCCATCGTGCAAGAGGCGGAGATCGACCAAGCCCTCGAAGTGCTGCGCGAGACCCCCGCGAGTACCGTCGTCGTAGTGGACAGTTTTGGTGCGCTCTACGGAGAGCAGGTTGGCCGGCTGGTCAAGAAGTACCTGGCCGCCCTGGAGGGGACGGGAAAGGAAGTCGGAATCCACGCCCACAACAACCAGCAACTGGCTTTCGCGAATACCATCGAATCGATCGTCCAGGGAGCCAATCGAGTTGACGCTACGATTGCCGGCATGGGCCGTGGGGCCGGAAACTGCCCAATGGAATTGCTGATCGGTTTCCTGCGGAATCCCGCGTACCGCGTGCGGCCGGTGCTCGAGGTACTTCAGAATCATTTCGTCGAATTGCAGGACAAGCTCGAGTGGGGCGCGTTGGTGCCCTACAACATCACGGGCCAGCTGAACCAGCATCCCCGTACCGCCATCGGCATGGTCGGGGGAGACGAGAAGCACGACTACGTGGAGTTCTACGACAAGCTCGTCGCCGATCTCTAGACCCGACCGCGTTCGCGAATCGTGGAGATCTCGTCAGCGGGCGTAGTCGACGAAGATGGGTGACGACCAGGCGCGGTGTGCGTAGGGCGAGAGGCAGGTCCCCGTGTCGCGGCAGAGTTCAACGGCTTCGCACTCGCCGCCATCCTCCTCGGCGCAGCGCGGCTGCTGGCCGTTCACCGTCGGGCTCGGTTCTTCGAAAGCCCGGGCGTAGTAGACCGTATCCCGGCCGAGGGTCGGGTATTCGGGATCGACGAAGGTCGCCACGCAGCCGTCCGTGCCCTCCGGACACTCGAATCGCATCCACGGGTCGTCGATCAGCGAAGCGACATCCTCGTCGGGACGGACCTGCGGCCGGATTCGAACGACGTCGACGTGAGAAATCCGGCGGCGTCGGTCGGTGGGGCGGTAACACTCGCCGGCACAGAGACTCGCGGTGCGCTCGGCCCCCAGGGCCTCGACGGTGCTGTCCGGACAGCCTGGGGCCTGTTCGAGAGATCCCACGGCGCGGACCCGGAAGACGGGGGCATCGCGGGTCGTGACCTCTGCGCCCATGGCCTTTGGACCGCCTTCGCCCAGGAGGTCGAACCAGAGCAGGATTCGCGGTCCGCTGGTGCCGTAGACCGCCCTGCGGTCGAAGGCTTCCCAGATGGCGTTTCGGTCGCGACTTTCGGCGTGGACGGCGACGAGACCGCCGGAGTAGAGGTAGGAGCGGACCCGTTCGCTCTCGACGAGTTGCAAGCCGCTGAGCTTGGCCTTCGCTTCGTCGAAGGTTCGAGAATGGCTGGCCGGCTCCTCGGGTGTCCCGGAAAGAAAACTCGCGACGATGCCGCCGTCCGTCGGGCGAACGCGTGCCGGCGATTCCGACAGCGCCCGGAGTTCCTTGTAGCCGGTCCCCGGCCGAGCGCTATGGATGTCGCTGGACGAAATGAATCCCATGCGAAAGCGGCGCGGTTCCTGGCTGTTCTCATCGAAGTTTCCGATAGCCGCGATGTATTGGGCCGAGCCCCCCGGCCGGTAGTTGAAAGCGGGTTGGTCGCAGTCACGGCATTGCCCGGCGTCGGTCATCTCCGCCCCGGTGATTCCGGGAACGACGACGTGGGGGTAGACGCCAGCTCGCGCCGAGTGCGCGCGAGCGACGGCACCCCGCTTTGCGCACTCGGATTTCTTCCCGCCTTCGGCGACGCAGCGCGACTCGATGATCTGTCCGGCTCGCCAACACGCCGGAAGGTAGTTCGCTTGCGGCTCGGGACAGACGGGCTCTCCGTTCTCGTCGAGGTCGATGCTCGTCCAATCTCGGTACACCTCGGAGTCGCCGTGTCCCGAGTAGACTTCGATCAACGTCTGGCGATCGGGATCGTGCAGCGCGCCTTCGAGTTGCTTGTCCCAGGTCGATCGCTGAGGGGTGTAGACCCCCCAGGACGTACCGTGAGGGATAACGATGGATTCGAAGCCCCAGTCGTCGAGTTTTGCAAACAAGTCGGCCGGGGTAGATGCGATTTCACGACAGCTGGGCGGGAGTTCGCGCACGGGGGCATCGTCGCAGACCGTGGTTTCGGAGAGCGCGGTCCAGCGCGCCGCGAGATCGCGGAAGCGTTGGCCCGAGAGGGCGAGTACGCCGCGGGCCAAGACCGGCGGGGGGTCCGACGCCACGCCGCCCGCGCTGGCGGCGATCGGTCGGGTGGGAATTCCGGCGTCGTCGGTGTCCCGGAGCACCACGTTCTTGTGCCCGTAGTGGGTGTCCGGGGTCAGGCCCATCTGTGTCCATTCCCAGCCGAGAAAGGAGACGAGGTCGGGGTTGGCGGGGTCGCCGGCGCGTTGGTTGCATTGGCGAATGGACTCAACGGTATTCTTCCAGTCGTCTTCGGTGATGTTGGCGGCGTGGTCGTTGATCGACCAGAAGTCGAGAGAGGCACAGTGCCGCGCGTAGTCGCAAGCGTCCGCCGGGGGTGCCGAACCGGCGCCGCCCAAAAGCGGCATGTTGAGCATGAACGCGTCGAAGGAGATGGTGGTGTGAGCGTGAAGGTCGCCAAATAGGATCTGTCGCGAGTCCCTCTCGGCGCCGACGGTCTGCGCGGCCGCGCGCTGGGTTTCGGCAGCGCGGTTTACGCTCTCGGCGCTTCGTACGGACTCCACAGGGGCGAGGGTTTCGCTGTCGATGTGTCCCAGGGCTCCGCGGCCCAGGCTCCAGAGGGCCAGGGTCCCCAGGGCGGCGGCGACGACGATCGAGGTGATGAGGATTCGCATGGAAACTCCGGTGGTGTCGCCGCTCGGCTCAACGGGTGGATGGGGGCCCCGGCGGGCGGAATGAACTCTACGGTCTAGAACGTCTCCTTGAAGGGACGAACATCGAGTTCCAGGGTCCAGGCCGATCGCGGCTGACTGTGGAGGGTCCAGAATGCTTCGGCGATGTCATCGACGGCGAGCATTCCGTCGGCTCCCAGGCGTTCCTGGATCCCGGGGAAGCGCTCGTTGACGACATCGCCGTTGATGACACCGTCGATCACGACGTGTCCCACGTGAAGGCCCTGGGCGCCGAATTCCCGGGCCATCCCGAAAGCCACGGCGCGCAGCGCCGCCTTGGCCGAGGCGAAGGCGGTGAAGGGCGGGCGCGCCCGCATTGAAGCGGTCGCCCCCGTGAAGAGGATCGAACCCCGACCCTGGGGCACCATGCGCCGCGCCGCTTCGCGACCCACGAGGAAGCCGCCGAAGCAGCACACGCGCCAGAGGTTCTCGAAGAATTCGTCGTCCATTTCGAGCAGGGGGCTGAATTGGTTGTTGCCCGCGTTGTAGAGGACGGCCTCGAGGGGGCCCGCCTCGGCGATGGCCCGGTCGAGCAGGGCCGAGACGTCTTCACTCCGAGTCGTGTCCGTGACGATCGCCGTGGCTTGGAAACCCTCGCTCCGAATGGCCTGGGCGACGGCCTCGATTTTCTTGGCGGTTCGACCCGCCACGAAGGTATGGAACCCCTCCCGGGCGAAGCGCCGGGCGAGGGCCGCGCCAGTCCCTCTCTGGGCACCGACACCCACGACGACGACCGCGCCGCCGGACGCCGTCTTCGTCACGACTAGGCTCGCATTCCGCCGGCGGCAGCCACGGGGTGAAGGCTCGCTTCGGCACTGGGCCGGCCGGCCTGGCGTGCGAACCACCCAGCGAGATTTGCGAAGTCCGGGTTGAGGGGTTGCCCCACGCCGCCGGCGAAATCGAGGAAGGCGTACAGCAGGATGTCCGCTGTCGTGTAGCGATCGCCACAGATGAATTCGTTGCCCTCGAGGGCGGCGTCGATCTTCGCGAGATTGTCCTGGGCGACGGCCTTCAGGCTGTCTGCGGCTTCGGGCATCGTTCGGATACGGTCCTTGAACATCGCCAGCCCTTCGGCGTTTCGAAATCCTCCAACGAGGGGTTCGATGACATTGAGGTCGATTCGCCGTGTCCACATTCGCGCCTCGGCGCGTTCTTCCGGCGTGGTTCCCACCAGGGCCGGGGTCGGATGGAGTTCTTCGAGGAACTCACCGATCGCAGTGATCTCGGAGAGAAAGCGCCCGTCGTCGAGTTCGAGGCAGGGCAGTTGACCCATGGGATTGCGGGTGAGGTGATCGTCCTGGCGGTTCTCTCCTCCCATGATGTCGACCTGTTCGGTGGGGATCTCGATGGATTTTTCGGCCAACACGATCCGTACGTAGCGGGGATTCGGTCCAAGACTGTCGTAGAATTTCACGGGAGGCTCCATGGGTAAGGGGTGAGGGAACGGAATACGACTGGCTGCCGCGTCGCTTCTGCGGGCTCAGTCTTTCAGGAGTTCGGGGTTGCGCGCTTCGACCATTCGGCGCACGCCATCGCGCCAACCCACGGTGGTGGACCCGACCAGCGTATCCATTTTCGTGGTGTCTACCGGAAGCGGTCCCAGGGTGTCTTCGCGGGTCTCGAATCGCGGCTCGAGGCCCGTGAGTTCGGCGAGAAAGGCGCACCATTCCTCGATGCTGACGGGTTCACTGCCTCCCCAGTTGAGAATCGTCGCCGGGACGTCGGCGATTTCGAGCAACTTGGGGATCTGGGCGATGTAGTCGTCCTCGTGGATGGGGTTGTAGCGGTTGGGGACATCGGGGTGAACCGCGATCGGTGCGCCGGATTTCATCATCATCAGGTGAAACCAGGGCCACCCACCGTTGTTGCCATAGGGAACGCTAAACCGGGCAATGGTCGTCGGGATTCCGAATTCGCGCGCAGCGAACCTCACCACGGTCTCGGCCGCGATCTTGGAGATCGAATAGGTCGGGAACATGACTCGGTGGTTGTCGCCGAGGGGGTCGGTCTCGGCCAGGGGTTTTTGACCGGCAAATTCGTAGACCGCCGCGGATGAACAGTGGAGGAAGGCCT
>JAZAOF010000151.1:0-11718 GCA_036228265.1 Myxococcota bacterium
GATGATGGTTCACCCCAAGGCCGTCTTCGGTCTCTCCGATGGGGGAGCCCATTGCGGGCTGGTGTGTGACGCCAGCATGCCGACCTTCCTGCTCACCCACTGGGTGCGCGATCGCGAGCGCGGAGAAAAACTGCCCCTCGAGTTTGTCGTCGAGAGCCAGACCCGTCGAACCGCCGAACTCTACGGGATGGAAGACCGCGGTGTTCTCGCTCCGGGAATGAAAGCGGACGTCAACGTGATCGACTTCGAGGGACTGGCCATCCACGCTCCGGAAATGGTTTATGACCTGCCGGGAGACGGGAAGCGCCTGATCCAGAAGATCGATGGGTATCGCTACACGATCCAGAGTGGTGAAGTGACGTACGAGGACGGAAAGCCCACGGGCGCTCTTCCCGGGAAACTCGTTCGCGGCCCGCAGGCGGCTCCGGCCGCCGCCTAGGCGAGAGTTATTCGCTGTTGTCTCGTCGCTCGGATCGAATGGCCTCGAGGGCTTTGAAGACCCGCGTCCAGTATTCCGTGGATCGGACGGGAGCGGGCGGAACCGGGCCGGGTTCGCGCGGGTAGAGTCGCGGGCAGTATTCGCTTTCGGCGACCTCCCCGGGTCGGCAGTCCGGCAGGTACATCGCAGCGTCGGCGCGTCGCGCCGGATGGTCGAGGGAGGAAAGCCGGGCCCCATCCTTGAAGTAGATCACGGTCATGACCGGCCGCATCGAGGCTGTGGTGTTGGCCCTTGCGCTGTGCAGAGTCCAGCCGTGGTGGAAGGTCGCGTCGCCGGCTTCGAGGCTTTTCACGGCATCGATGCGCAGGGCGCGCTCTTCGATGAGGTCGGAGAAGGCCTTGTGGGAGTGGTCTCCAATGGCGAAATCGCCGAGGTGGCCGAGTCGGTGGCTCCCCGCGGCGAAACGCATCCCGCCCACTTCTTCGGGAACGCGGGAGAGAGGCATCCAGAGGGTGACGGTTTCGTCGGTATCCAGGGGCCAGTAGTACTGGTCCTGATGCCACGGGGTATGTCCACCGTGGGGCTCCTTGAACAGGGCCTGGTCGTGGTACAGCCGAATGCCAGGTACATCGAGCAACTCGGCGGCGATTCGGGCAAAGCGTTGTGCGAAGACGAAGGCCTGGACCCTCGCATCGGAGAGCCACAGGTTGATCATCTGCAGAAAGGCGCGGCCATAGGTGTCGCGTTGATCGAGGGACTGCTTCTGCAGGTTCTGGGCCAGTGCGGTCGCTTCGCTCGATGGGCCCAGGGCAGCGATTTCGCTGGGCGTTGCGACCCCGCGCAGGTGGACGAAGCCGTTCCTGCGGAAGGACGCCACGTCTTCGTCGCCGAGGGGATAGGGGGAATCGAGCGCAGGTACGGGGAGTGTTTCGTGTTTGGGGTTCCGCATGACCGTTTCGCGTCACGCTACCATAGGCGCGTCGATGGCTCGTTGAAGTGAATGGGAAGGAGGCCCGGCATGATTGAGCGATCCGAAGGATTGTGGACGATCGATCATCCCCTGCGCGTCGGTCCGATGCCCCTTGGAACCCGGACGACCCTCGTCCGGCTCGCTTCGGGCGACTTGTGCATCCACTCGCCGGGTCCACTGGGAGATGGAATCCGCGAGGAGATTGAGCAACGGGGCCGGGTCGCTGCCCTGGTGGCTCCGAATTGTCTTCACCACCTTTTCCTCTCCGAAAACGCAGCCGCCTGGCCCGGAGCGAAGATCTTCCTGGCGCCGGGTCTCCAGGCCAAGCTGGGGGATCTTGCCGCCACGGAAATACTGGGTGAGAGCGCACCCGAGATCTGGTCGGGGGTTCTCGATCAGCTCGTGGTCGATGGTGCTCCGCGCATGGGCGAAGTGGCCTTCCTTCACCGGGCGAGCCGGACCCTCCTGTTGACCGATCTCGTGTTCAACATCCGGCAGCGGCCACCCGGGTTGGCGCGCTGGATCATGGCCGCCAATGGAATGGTGGGTCATTTTGGTCCGTCGCGGGTCGCGCGAACACTCTTCTTCCGAGATCGTCGTGCGCTGCGGGCTACCGTCGATCGAATCCTGGGTTGGGATTTTGATCGCGTCATCATGAACCACGGTGAAGTCGTGGAGAGCGGCGGGCGAAGCCTGCTGGAGGAGGCCTTTGCGTTCTTGCGCACTTGAGCCTCGCGCGATGTCGGCAGCGTGAAAGAAGGGGGCGATCCGCGTATGCTTTGGCGGCTTTCATCGAGATGACGGAAAGCGAGGAAGGAGTCGCCTTGGAATCCGCGACACCCGTGAGTTCAAGACACGAACGGGGCCTGATGCTCGCGCGTGTCGGGGTCGTCGTGTTGCTCTCCGCGGTGACATTACTGACGCTGGAGAGTTTCCTGCGTCCGATCGCCTGGGCTGCCATCGTTGCCTTCGTGTCCTTTGGCCTCTACCGACGCCTACGCGACTGGACGGGTTGGCCCCATACCACGGCCGTGGTTTTCACCTTCCTGATGCTCCTCGTTCTCGGTATTCCACTCGGATTGGTGCTGGCCCTGCTTTCCGAACAGGCGGTGACACTTCTTCAATCCATCCAGGGATGGATCAACCAGGGCGCGGATCTCCCCAGCTGGCTCGTAGACAATCGCTTTATCGGTCCCGCGATCGAGAAGTTGCGCAACGATCCCTCGGTGGGGCTGGCCCAGATTGGCCCCACCCTGGCCCAGTACGGACAGGCGATTTCCAACGAGGTCTTTACGATCGCCAGCGGGGTGGTGGGGAACCTCGTTTCCTTCATGATGGGAGTCATCACGCTCTACGTTTTCTACGTCGACGGTCAGGCGATTGTCGCTGCAGCACGGTCCCTGATGGCGTACGTATTCCCGTCGCGTCCGCCGGAATTTCTCGATCACATCGGCGAGGTGGTGAGAGCGGTGGTCTTCGGCATCGTGGGGACAGCCATCCTTGAGGGCGTTGCGGCCGGCATCGGCTTCGCGATCTGCAACGTTCCCTATCCCGTCCTGTTGGGGGCTGCAACGACCGTCGTCTCTTTCGTGCCCGGTGGACAGTTCCTGATCTGGGCATCGGCATCGGCCTGGCTCTTTCTCGACGGGCAGACGGCCTATGGCTTCGGGATGCTGGTGTGGGGCACCGTCGTCATTGGCTCCCTGGATAACTTTGCTCGGCCCGTCTTGATCCGTTGGAGTGGGAGCGCCGACATCCCGTTTCTTCTGATCATGTTCGGGGTGTTGGGAGGGCTGGCTTCTTTCGGACTGATCGGGTTGTTGCTGGGTCCGGTGATCCTTTCCGTGAGCTTCACCTTGATCCGGGACCTGGCCCATCCCGAAACTGCCGCGGTTCCCGTTCGGGAACTGGATGGCGGCGTCTCGCCGCCGGATTCCTAGGGTCGATTCACGAACGCGTGGGGTCTTAGAGGGCGAGGAACGTAAAGATCAGGACGAAGACGATCACGTTGGCCCCCAGGCATACGCCAATGGCTCGCCCGGTGCTCACATCGAGAGCCTCGCGAACCGCGATGACGTAGGCGGCGAGACTCCAGGCCCACCCGACCGCCATGGCGAGCAATCCGATTTCCGTGGTCGCAAAGATATAAAGCGCCTGGGGCGCGGTGGCGAAGCCTACCGTGCGCAGCAACTCGGGGTAGTCGGACTCATGTTGCAACCAGGCCACGCCGATCAACCAGATCACCGCGGTGCTGACCGCCCAGGCGAAGAGATTTCCGATGATGGCAAGCGCGACTCCCTCGCCGCTGTCGGCGAACGCGTTTCCGAGTCCCGCCGCCGCGGCCGCGACGGTGACGACGATGGCCGCCTGGCCCAGCGCGGAGGGGTCGTGTTCGATTTCGGTGAAGGCGTCGGGATCGAGCTTCAGGGTCCCGAAAAGCCTCTCTCCGAAAGAACGGGCGGGCGCGGGATCGGCAGGGACGGTGCCGGACATGGGAGTCTCCCCGGGTCTTGATTCGCCGCGAAGGCGATCGTCGGACGGTTTCGCCACCGTATCACAGTCCGCTCCCGGTGCGTGGAGCGGTCGACGCGTGCGACCGGGTCCCGCTACCCTCGGGACGCTGCCCCCCACCCTTGGATGGAGTCCCCCATGTCCGACCTTTCCTCCCTGGCCGAATCCCGAATGCTGATCGACGGCGAACTCGTCGAAGCCCGGGGCGGTCGAACCTATGAAAACGTGAATCCCGCCACCGAGGAGATCATCGGCCAGGTCGCGGACGCTGCGCCCGAAGACATGGAGCGGGCCATCTCCTCCGCTCGACGGGCCTTCGACGAAACCTCGTGGTCCACCGATCTCGAGTTTCGAGCGCGTTGCTTGCGCCAACTCCAGGAGGCCCTCGACAAGAAACGAGAGGAATTGCGGCCCCAGATCATCGCCGAAGTCGGAGCCCCTCTACAGCTGACCTACGCGGTTCAGCAGGACACCTGCATTCAGGACATGCTCTGGGATATCGAGGTCGCCGAGAAGTACGAATGGGAGCGCGACCTGGGGGTTCACGAGTTTTTCGGGATGAAGAGCAAGCGACTCGTGCTCCACGAGCCCGTTGGTGTCGCGGGGCTGATCACTCCCTGGAATTTCCCCTTCATGCTCAATCTGTCCAAGCTCGTGCCGGCCTTGATGGCTGGCAATACAGCCGTCCTGAAGGTGGCACCGGATACTCCCTGGAGCGGGACCTGCATAGGGAAGCTCCTGGCCGAAGAGACGGATCTCCCGCCGGGCGTCCTGAATATCGTGACGGCCAGGGATCCTGCTGAGGTGGGGGACATCCTGACTGGAGATCCGCGCGTGGACATGATCAGCTTCACGGGTTCGACATCGGTCGGCCGCCACGTCATGGCGCGCGGAGCCAAGACGCTGAAGCGTGTCTTTCTCGAACTGGGCGGAAAGTCGGCCAACATCATCCTCGACGATGCGCCGCTCGAGAGCGTCGTCCCCGGTGCGGCGATGGTGTGCACCCACGCTGGCCAGGGCTGCGCCATTACCACCCGGATGTTGCTTCCCCGGTCGCGTTACGACGAAGCCCTGGAGATGCTGAAGACCGCCTACGAGAACATCAATTACGGGGATCCGACGGATCCCGTCAACCTGATGGGTCCGGTCGTCAGCGCCAAGCAGCGAGAAAGAATTCTTGGCTACATCGAAAAAGGCAAGGCGGAAGGCGCGCGCTTGCTGGTCGGGGGAGGGCGCCCTGCGCATCTCGAAAAGGGCTACTTCGTCGAGCCGACCCTGTTTGTCGATGTGGATCCGGATTCGACGATTGCCCAGGAGGAGATCTTCGGACCGGTGCTTTCGGTCATCGCGTACGACGATGACGACGATGCCGTGCGCATCGCGAACAACTCCGAGTACGGTCTCTCGGGTTCGGTCAACAGCAGTTCGTTGGAGCGGGCGATGGCCGTCGCCCGCCGCGTGCGTACCGGGACGATGGGTGTGAACGGGGGCATGTGGTTCGGTCCGGACTCGCCCTTCGGCGGGTACAAGCAGAGTGGCGTTGGGCGCGAACATGGCGTCGAAGGATTTGCCGAGTATCTCCACACGAAGACGGTGGGGATGCCCGGCTAGAGCGAAGCAATGGCGGAACTCGCTGAGCGGTTGGCCCGCTACATCGCCCACCGGCTTCCGGATTCGGCGGACGTTCGCGTCCGTTCGTTGGAGCGCATTTTTGGTGGGGCCTCGCGGGAGACGTATCGCTTCGTCCTGGAGTACTCGGAGGCCACCGGAGAGGTCGAGCGGTCGCTGATTCTGCGTCGTGATCCGCCGGGCAGCTTGATCGAGACCGAGCGCGCGATCGAGTTCAACACCTACCGCGCTTTTTACGGAACCTCGGTGCCCGTGCCCGAGCCCCTCTGGCTCGAAGAGGATGCGTCGTGGCTCGATCATCCCTTCTTCGTGATGGAGGAGTTGAAGGGTTTTGAAGCGAGTCCCCAGGCGATCACGTTGCCCCCCTACGCGCAGCACGCCGAGCTCATCGCCGAACAGAAATGGTCCATCCTGGGTGAGATCTCGCGTGCCGACCCCGCGGTATTGGGTCTCGACCGGGTGATGGAATCCGTCGCTCCCGACGAGTGCGGCGAGCGTGAACTCCGGTACTGGGAGTCGCGTATCGACCGGGACGAAATGGCTCCGCAACCGATCCTTCGCGCGGCGATCCGGTGGTTGCGCCGTAACCCGCCCGCCCCGGCCCAGAAGCGGAGCGTGGTTCACGGAGATTATCGCACGGGAAATTTTCTCTACGACGCAGGCGGCACCATCCGGGGAATTCTCGACTGGGAAATGGCCCATCTCGGCGATCCCCTGGAAGACCTGGCCTGGGGCTTGAACCCCATCTGGCGGTTTGCCCGGGACGGTCGGGCCGGCGGTCTGGTCCCGCGCGAGGATGCGATCCGGATCTGGGAGCGAGCCAGTGGACTGCGCGCCGATCCCGAAGCCCTGCGCTGGTGGGAAGTCTTTTCGTGCGTGAAGGGGCAATCGATCTGGTTGTCCGGGGCCCACGAGTTCGCCGCAGGGGTGAACCAGGACCCGATTCTCGTGATTGCCGCATGGTTGATGGGCAACAGCCAGGACCGCGCGATCCTCGACGCACTGGGGAGGATGCCTTGACTCCGGACCTCGGTCGATTTCTGGAAGTGGCCTCGGCCCATCTTCTGCAGCGCAGTGCGCCTGCGCTGGAGGCCGGTTATGAACAATCGTCGGTGATGACGCTGGCCATTCTCCTGGGGGTGGCCCGGGAAGAAGTGGATCGGGCGGCTGCGCGTCGCTTCGAGGAGAACAAAGCGCTTCGGGATTTCTTTCGAAAGTGGGAACGGGTGATCGGAAACGCGGAACTCCGGTCGCGAATCGTCGCGGCGAGCGGCGGCTCGGACCCGAGTCTTCGGGTGCCCGATCTCGAGGAGAACAACGCGATGCTGCGAGCCCTATTGATCGAGATGCACGTAGAGGTCGAACAACAGCAGGGCGACGAGGCGCGCGCTTGCGAAGACGCCCTCTGGCATGAGTTGGCGCTTTCGACCGAGAGGCGCCGTCTTTCTCTCGGCCCCTTCTAGAAAAGGCCCCTGTCCACTCCGCGCACGGGTTGTGGTATTCCTGGGTCATGCGTGCGGCTGTCCTACGTGGACCGGAAATCGTTGTCGACACCGTGCCCGATCCGGAGCCGGGTCCGGGGCAGGTTCTCGTGAAGACCCTGTCGTGCGGAATCTGCGGCACCGATCTCCACATGCTGCAGGGGGCCCAAAAGCTCGCGGCGACGGGGGCGGGGTCCGATGCCGCTGTCGCAATGGCCGGCACCGACGAGTTCGTCATGGGCCACGAGTTTGCCGCGGAGATCGTGGACCACGGGCCCGGAAGCGAGGAAAGATTCAGCGCGGGCACCCGGGTCTGCTCCATGCCCTTTGCACATACCGCCGCCGGCGTTGCGGCCATCGGTTTCTCACCCGACCATCCGGGCGGCTTCGGGGAATTCATGGTGCTGAGCGAGGACCTACTCCTGGAGATCCCGAACGGTCTCTCCACGACTCACGCCGCGCTCACCGAACCCATGGCGGTCGGGGCGCACGCGGTCGCCAAATCGGGAATTCGCCCTGGAGATATTCCGGTGGTGATCGGTTGCGGCCCGGTGGGACTCGCGGTGATCGCGTCGCTGCGAATTTTTGGAGAGGGACCGATCGTGGCAGCGGATTTTTCCCCGGCCCGCCGAGCGTTGGCCGCCGCCATGGGGGCCGACGTCGTCGTTGACCCCGCGGAGACATCTCCGTACAAAAAATGGGAGGAGTTGGCCCCGACGGAGCCGCCTCATTTCGCCAATAGCATGGCGGCCATCACGAGCGGGGCCGGGGGACGACCCGCGGTGATCTTCGAATGCGTCGGTCTCCCCGGCGTGATCCAGCAGGCCATCGACGGTGCGCCGCGGGGGGGCCGGCTCGTCGTGGTCGGAGTTTGTATGGAGCCCGATCGCGTGCATCCGTTCATGGCGATCAACAAGGAACTCTCCATCCAGTTCGCCCTGGCCTATGGCCCGGGCGAGTTTGCGGCGACCCTTGGACACATCGCCGAGGGGCGCATCGATGTCGGCCCCCTGGTGACGGGCTCGGCCGGAGTCACCGGCGTAGCCGACGCGTTCGCGGCCCTGGCCAACCCCGAAGCGCACGCCAAGATCCTGATCGAGCCCTGGCGAGATTGAACAACAAATCGAGCCCCGGGGGTGCACGCGTCGCCGGCGGCGTGCGGATTCTCGTGTGATCTGCAGCGGCCTGTGGTAATCCTCCGGGCGGCGAGCCGCGGACCCGCTCTTCGGTTCACCGACAAGAGCCCCGGGCTTGTTCGTGCGCCCCGCAGCGATCCTGAAGGCTCGTCTCGCCAAAGAGGAAAGAAGTTCGTGGCGCTTCCGCCTTCCAACGCACCCGCGCACGATTTCGCCGGCCGGTCGCTAAAGCCGGCCGTCGAATCTCTCGTCGCCTACCTGAACCTCACGAAGCCCCGGTTGCTTCCCATGGTTCTCTTTACGGCGCTTCCCGTTCTCGGGCTCCTTCCCGGGGGTTGGCCCGCTCCGTTCTTTTCCATCCTCGTCATTGTCGGAGTCGCTCTCGCGGCGGCGTCCGCGAACACCTTCAATGCCTATATCGAGCGCGAGTCCGATGCGCGGATGGAACGGACCCGCGGACGCCCGCTCCCGGCGGGCGAGGTGTCCCCGATCGCGGCCCTCGGCCTTGGATGGCTCCTGGGAATTTCGGCGACGGTTCTTCTCGGCCTCTTGGGCGGGTTCATGGCGGCCGCAATCGCGGTGGCGAGCATTCTCTTCTACGTCTTTGTCTACACCGTCTGGCTGAAGCCGCGGACGGCCTGGAATACCGTGGTGGGCGCCGCAGCGGGTGCCGTAGCCCCGGTCCTTGCCCAAGCGGCCGCTACCGGCACCGTTGGGGCCCTGGGACTGACTCTCTTTGCCATTGTTTTCTTCTGGCAACCCCCGCACGTCTGGGCCATCGCGCTCTACCGGAAGCCCGAATACGAGGCGGCGGGCGTGATGATGCTTCCCACCGCCATCGGGAGCGAAGCGACGCGTCGCTGGATGGTCGCGTGGACGATCGGGCTGTTTCCGGTGAGCTTGCTTCCGCTGTTCCTTGGATTCGTGGGGCCGGTCTATGGCGTGGTGGCGTTCGCGGCCAACGCGGTTTTCCTGGCTTCCGCGGTTCACGTATACCGGCGTCGGAGCGACGACGCCGCGCGTCTCATGTTCCGGGTTTCATTGGCTTACCTGTTCGTGGTCTTCCTGGCGATCAATCTCGAGGTGGTTCTTCGGAGTCTCTGATCGCCGGCGGCCCCGCGCCGGAATTCCAGCAATCTTTTTCCGCGACTCCCGCGGATTTTTCGAGCCGAGGTCGTCATTCCGCGAGAGCGAAGTCGGTCCACGCTGCCGATTCTCTTCAGCGTCGTCGTTCTCGACCTGATCGGGTTCGGGATCGTGATGTTGGCCCTGCCGTTCTACGCGGAGGAGTTCGGCTTCAACGGGACGACCCTGGGACTGCTCTTCGCGTCCTACGCGGGGGCGCAGTTCGTGTTTGCGCCCTTCTGGGGCCGAATGTCGGACCGCGTGGGGCGCCGCCCGGTGTTGCTCATCAGCACCCTGGGAATGGGGCTCTCGCTTCTTGGGCTGGGCCTGGCTCAAGGCCTGGTCGGAGTCTTCGCGGCGCGCATTGCCGGCGGCTTCTTTGCCGCCAATCTCGGCGTAGCTTCCGCCTACATCGCCGATGTGACCGGTGAAGAAGAACGCACGCGGTGGATGGGCGTGCTCGGGGCTTGCTTCGGCGTAGGTTTCGTTCTCGGTCCCTTGATCGCGATCCTCCTTCAACCGCTGAGCGAATCGCTCATGCCCGGTCGCGCCGCTGCGCTCCCCATCCTGGTGGCCGCGGGCCTTGCCGGGCTGAATTTCGTCTGGGCCGTGTTCTCGCTCCACGAACCCGCGGATCGCAGCGCCGGCCAACCCAGCGAAGCGGGAAACCGCTGGGCGCTCTTGAAAGACCCCCAGATCCGGCGACTGTGTGCCGGCTTTCTGATCTATTCGCTCGCGGTGACTCAACTCGAGATCATCTTTGCGTTCTTCATGATGAAGCGTTTTGCCTACGACCTCGTCGCCGTGGGGTGGATCTTCGTGGGTATGGCGGTCTTGATGGGAGGGATCCAGGGCGGCGCCATGAAGGTCCTGGCCGCGCGTTTTGGTGAACGGAATCTCATCGTGACGGGTGCTCTTCTCTGTTGTTTCTCGTTCGCCTGGATTCCAGTCGTGGAAGGCATCGGGTGGTTGTTGGTTTTTCTCGCGCTGAGTGCAGCCGGTCGTGCGGTGGTCCAGCCTTCGCTGCTGGGATTGACATCGACCACCGGAACGCCGGGAAATCGCGGACTCGTCATGGGAACCTTCCAATCGTGTGGGTCCCTCGCGCGGGTAGTCGGTCCGGCGTTGGCGGGCTGGCTCTTCGACATGGAGATTGGCTGGCCCTTCTTCTTCGCCGCTATCTTGTTCGTCGCGGTGGCCCTCATCGGGAAAGGGCTCCCGTTGCGCGCCACCCAACCCGCGGCCGCCCTGGCCGCTCCATAGGTTTCGAGATGGAGTTTCCCTTTCTTCCGACGCTCAACGCGGGCCTCAACGCCACCGCGATCGTGCTCCTGTTGCGGGGGCGGGCACTCGCGAAGCGTCGCGAGATCGGCGCCCACAGGCGCACGATGATTACGGCCTTCGTGGTTTCGAGCGCTTTTCTGGCCTGCTACCTGCTCCACAAGTACCTGCAGGGCTTCCAGAACACGACCCTCGAGGTCGAGGGCGTGGCGCGGGCCGCCTACCTGGTGCTCCTCGTTTCCCACGTGGTGCTGGCAATGACGGTTCCCGTCTTCGCGGTGGTCCTGATCGCGCTGGGGCTGCGCGGGAGCATCGAGCGGCACCGCCGCTGGGCCCGTATCGGCTGGCCCGTATGGATGTACGTCTCGGTGACCGGCGTCGTGATCTACCTCATCCTCTACCCCTTCAACCCGAGTGGCTGACGGGGCTCCCGGTGCCATCAGGGCCGCGGGGAATAAAATCCCGCGGGAATCCAGCGGTGGATTCCGGGGAAGGCTGCAACAACGGGTTGCATGGCCCAAGCGTTTGGGCCGTCCGGGTTGAGAAAGACCCCCGATTCGGCTAATTCCGATGCGTCCGATCGGACCGATGAGGGTCGTTTTGCCAATCGGATCGGATACATCGAGGCGGCCAGGGCCGGGGGGTGGCGTTGCTTTGCGACGCGCGGCTTGCCGACGGGCCGAGACACGGAACGACAGGTGACACGAATGGCATGGATTCGAGCCCACAAAATTCTTCTCGTCGCAGTGGCGGTGGTTGCCACCGCGGGCGCTTCGTCCGCTGCGGACCTCGACCAGGGCGCCGAACTCTACGAGCAGTGCGCCCAATGTCACGGTGTGAGCGGCGAGGGCAGTCAGTTCTACCTGGCGCCGTCGATCGCGGGCATGGAGCCCTGGTACGTCGAGTCGCAGTTGCGAAACTTTCGCAGTGGCGCCCGAGGCCTTCACCCGGATGACGTCGGTGGGCTTCGCATGTACCCGATCGCGCTGTCCTTGAAGACCGACCACGGGGGGACCGAGGACGAAAAGATCGAGTCCCTCGCCGCCTACGTGGCGAGCCTGCCGGAGGTTGTTCCCGCTCCCGAGGTCGAGGGGGGAGACCCCGAAAAAGGCGCGGCCCTGTACGTGACGTGCCAGCAGTGTCATG
>JAZAOF010000152.1:0-20929 GCA_036228265.1 Myxococcota bacterium
CAGAATGGGCTCTCCACCGCCGAAGCCCCAGCAGAGAGAAGAGCGCCATCGCCTGGAGGAGGCCGGAGCCGGGTTCGGGGACGGTGAAGAGGAAGTCGACAAAGCCCCCGGATTCACCGGATAGGAAGTCCACTTCGACGTTCTTTCCCTCGATGTTCACGTTCACCGCGGAATTTCCCGCGAAGCTTCCTCCGCTACAGCTCACGGTATGGCTTCCGTCTTCCACTTCGATCGCGTACCCGCCCGCCGCGTTTGTGACATCCCCGCCGGCGCCAACCGACACCTGGACACCCGAGAGCCCTTCGCCGGAATCGTAGCGGTCGTTGCCGTTCACGTCGTTGAAGACGACACCGGTCACGAAGTTGGCGAGGGCATCCACGTCGTCCTGCTGAAAGCCCACGTGCAAAACCCAGTAGTTGTCCCAGTCGGCACTGCCATTGAACGCGTAGCCCGCGCCCACCTCGCGAAAGGCGGGATAAAACTCCGCGAACGCCGGGTCGTCGATGCCGAGAAGAAGCTTTCGCTGATAGAGGTTGGGCTCGAACTCGGATTTGAGTAGCGTCTTGAGAATTTCGACGGGGTCGTCGAAGAGTACGTAGAAGCCTTCAATTCCTGTAAAATCAGCGAGCAGAATTCTAGTGTCAGTGGAAGTCTGCAGTTCGTCGGGGAAGTCGTAACCCGCATCGCGGACCACCTCGTTGGGCATCCTTCCGTCGTTGCTCTGGGGGCCGAAATAGTTGTAGGTGGCCATGTCGTTGGCGCGATAGCGCGCCGTCTCGACTAGAATTTCGTTCACGGCCAGAGGAGGCGCGGGGAGCACCCCCTGCAAGGTGGCGAGTTCGCCATCCCCCCCGTTCTCGGAGGCCAGTCCCGTTTCGCTGGCCCAAGCCGGCGGGTCGTTCCGCGCGCGATTGAGTTCGTAGATCAGCAACTGCTCATCGTCGGTGGGCGACTCACCCGCCCCGGCGTGAGCGGACACCAGGCTCCCAGCCAGCAGTGCAGCGAAAAATCGACTCGGCTTGGAATTCATGACGGACCCCTAGAGACGTCATCGGTGACGCTGGCAGGCAGTATGCATCTATTTAAGAAGACCATGCCACCTATACATATACTCAAAGAACCCGCTTTCCCGATTGCGTGGAGTGCGGCGCCGCGTCGGTTCGGAGCGCGTCTGGGGTCCAAGTTGTGGTGGCTGAATTGTTTTCGATTCGAAGTCCGCGGCGGGCTAGCCTCTACGGACCAGCGGGGTGGCCCCCTCTGCATCGCCCCTTTTACGACAAGGTCAACAATGAGACGATCACTGCTTTTTCTCCTGGGTACGGTTCTATTGATTCCGGCGTTGGCGCGGGCAGAAGACCCCATCCCCTCGGCGGGGCGGAGTGTCCAGGTTCTCCACGTTCAGGGCGGAAAGGACTGGTGCCTGGTGGCTCTGGGGGGCGCGGGGACCACGGCCGAAAGCACAACGCCATTTCCAGGCGCGTCGTCTCCACAGGACAATCCCATGAATGTCGCCCTGGCGACGGTTCCCGGGACGGGCGTGTCTCCGGGGGTCTGGGTGGGGCTTGTCGATTGCGAAGGATGGAGTTCAGCCTACGGGGTGGGGGCTGCCGCGAAGTACTACAACCAGAACATGGCGACCTGGTGGCGACCCGACACGGACGGACGCCTGCGCAGTTGGGTCCAGCCCTATGCGTGCCTCGACGCCCCGGGCGGAAACACGCCCCCTCAGCAAAGCTACTGGCTCTGGGATTGCGAGCCGGGCAAGGCCTTTGCGGTCAATGCCTTCACCTATTCCACAGCCGAGCAGACCTTTCAAAGCGACTACGATCCCGGTGGCGACGCAACGCCCCAGTGCCTCGTGACCGATACCACCCTGACTACGTGGACGGGAGAGAACGGGACGGTTTTCCAGGTATATCCCGTGAAGCTGGGAGACTGCACGGAATCGGCGGCCCAGGGGTGGCAGATCGAGGAAATGCCCTGGCAGATCTATCCCTATGCGATTTACAGCGAACTCTCCGAGCACCCCGCGCCATTCGATGTCTTCGTTTGTGCCGGCGCCCGGGAGGACTGTGACCAGGGGGATTCGCCTTGGGAGAGGACCGCGGTCTACCACGCGGAGACCAGTGGCATTTCGTCCTCGTTCACTCCTTTTTCCATGTCGGAATCGGGCGGTTTTCCGCTTACGGTCAAGGTCTATTACAAGGGCGGGGAGGCATCGGTCGATCCGAGCCAGCCCGATTCCCACAGCGTGATGGCACTGGATCAGTCCGTGATCACGAAGGTGCAAGGCTATGCGGCCGCCGGGAGTGCTTCACCGTACTTGGAGTTCGAGGTGAGCTCCGATGCGTACGTCACCGTTGTGTTCACCGGGGCCGCAGCGCAACCGCGCCTGGCGCTCTTTGTCGATCCGAGGGGAGAGCCGTTCAAGGACCTTTCGGGTTGTTCGAGAGGCGGCTTGTGCGATCCGAGGTCGATCGGCGGGCGAGAGGGGGTCCAGCCCTTTTTCGTGGGTCCCGGGTTTTACGATCGCGCGACGTACAACACGGAAACCTGCACTTTCATCGGAAACCTTCCCCAGCATTACCCGGGGAGCTCTGTAGATGTCGTCGTCGAAGGCGGCGCTCGCTTGAATTGCCCGTTGGCGGCGGCATTTGACCCGGGAGCGACCGGTTCCGAGGTCCACCTTCAGGGTCGCGGTGTCTTTGACGGAAACGGAGTCAATGGAGGGTTCGAGGAAGAGGTGCTCACCGAGCAGGATCCGGACCTCGAAAGCAGTGCCCCGGCCCTGGTGAAAGCCTGTGCCGAATCCATTTCCATCGAGGGCCTCATCCTGATGAATACGCAGCCCAGGGGGGTGGGGAGTCTTGCGGCCAATTCGCCGTGGGACTGCGGCGCGGCCCCGGAAGTGCCTAATTCCTTCTATTACAAGGAACATTCGATAAACGTGGAACTCAGCCACGTGAAGCAGGTCGCGGGTCACTTCGTGACGGCGGATGGCTTCGACGTGGGTTCCAATTCCTACATCCACGACAGTTTCATCGAGGCCAACGACGACAGCATCAAGATGATCGGCTCCAACCAGCGGTTTGAAAACATGACGATCTGGCAGAATCCGGTCGGTTGGTCGATCGAGTGTGGCTGGGGGCAGGCCCCTCCGCGGTCCAACATCCGGGTGCAAGACGTCGATATTCACCTGATCAATCACCATTTCGACAAGTATTGCTGTAGTGATCGGAACGCTCCGAGCTACACCTGCGCGGACCAGGTGAGTGATCCAAGCCACACCTGCGTGACCAACGGGTTGAGTAGCTATCCCCCCGAAGCCGCCGCGTGCGATGATGCGATTGGGAAGCAGGCCGTCATCGGTTGTTTGAACGGAGTCGCGGGAACCGGCGGTAGCGAGAATTGGGAAGATTTCTCGATCACCCGGCTCACGGTGCGCAATCCGATGAAGCCCTCTGCAGGAGGCGCCTACAATGTGATCCAGCGGGTCTTTGCCGTGGGGATTACGACGGCCCCTTACTCCACACCGGAATGCCCCACCGGGGTCGAGTTGAATGATTTTCACCTGTCCGGCGTGATGTCGCTTGCGCCTGTTCCGGAAGCGTCGAACGCAAGGAGTCGGTTCTATGTGAACGCCGCAGCGGCGGAGGGTTCGGGGCTCACGGATTCGTCGATGGGCCAAGGTGGGCATCCTTCGGATCCCTTTACGGTTTCTTCCGTGTACGAAAGTTGCACCGATCCGATTCCCGGCCAGACGCCCGTTGAGTCGGGTTGCGACGAGGCTCACGAACTGGACAAGGTTTGTAGTTCCGCTACGCCGGGGGAGACGGGTTGCTTCCAGGTCAACGGAAAGTATCCGGACAAGATCAACGCTCCCGAGCCGAGTTCTGGCGTTCTCGGTGTGACGGGCCTGATTTCCGTGTTGGGTCTGCGGCGTTCTTTCCGGAGGCGGAACGATCCAATCCGGCGTTGAGGGCTTCGCGCAGATCGGGGCTCAGTCCGACTCCCATGCTCCGACGGCCCAGCCGCTCCGACTCGTGCGCATCGCTTGGGCCACCCAGGAAGAGGCTAGGCTCGCCGTAACTTCCATACCTGTTCTGCCGGCCAGGCCTCGGCCCAGGCGCCCGGGGTGCCGTAGCGGTCGACGCTTCCTACGGGGGCTTGCAACTCGAGGTAGTCGAGCACCTCGAAGCCGGTCTCTCGGAAAAGGCGGAACCAGCCCGAGATCGGGAGGTTGAATTCGATTCCTCCCGGGTCCTCGGCCGAGGCGGTCCAGTCGAGCCGGTCGAGGTCGAAGTAACTGCGGTGAAGGCGCGGTTCGTTATCTCCGCCGTCGGGGGGCGTGCAGATCATCGAGAGCGGGCTGTTGCCCAGGAACACGAGTTCGCCCCCGGGCTTGAGGAGTCGGTGCGCTTCCGGGATCCACAGCTTCGGGTCGCACCAGATGGCCGCGCCATACTCGCTCATGGCAAAGTCGAAATGCTGGTCGGGGTAGGGCACGGTCTCGGCGTTGCCGTGGTGGAGCGTGAGCGTGACGCCATGCGCCTCGGCAAGACGCCGGGCGGTGGCGAGCTGCTTCTCCGAGTTGTCGATACCCACGACTTCGGCACCGCGACGCGCCATCCAGGAAGCGACGTAGGCGGTTCCGCACCCCAGTTCGATGGCCCGCATTCCGGACATGTCCCGGGGCAGCAACCCGAGCTGTGCTTCGGGAATGTGCCAGCAGCCCCAGGAGGCATTCTCTGAAGCCCAACCCCGTTCTCCCGCCGCGACCCACTCGTCCGCCATGGCATCCCAGTAGCGGCGGTTCTCCGCGACGTGTTCCGAGGGTTCGGGTTCCCTGTCCTTCTGGGTCATGCGAGCCTTTCCCATGCGACCGAGCGATCTTCACGACGAGCGTACGCCATGTGGTGAATGGTTTCCGTCGCCGGTGTGGCACAGCGATGGAACGGGGCTTGAAGCAATGCGAAAGGTGATTCGGGGCGGTGCAGCGCGTCCGGGGGGCGCGAAACCAAACCCCGTTTGGCGGAAGCGGACGGGAATCGAACCCGCCGAGGACGTGTCGCCACGCCCTCCACCGGATTTGAAGTCCGGGGCCGGCACCAGCACGACAATCGCTTCCATCGATATTCTACTTCACATCGGGAGCCGACGGTGTAAGCTAGGCCGTGGTGGGAACCTATCGACTCTCGGATGCCGCCCGAATCTTGAGCGTCTCTCCGTCGCGACTTCGCTACTGGGAGAAGACGGCGCTCGTGCCTGCTCGTGCGACAGAAGGCGAAACCAAGGGCTTTGGTTTCCGGGATCTCGTCTACGTGCGCGCCGTGGTGGAACTCCTCGACCAGGGAGTGCCCCTGCGACGAATTCGCGAGAGCGTTGCGGCGGTTCGTCGCCGGTTTCCCGACGTGGACGATCCGCTCTCGGCCCTGCGAATCTGGACGGGGGATTCCGACCGCATCGTCGTCGAGGATGAGGGTGGGTTGACCGAACCCGGCGGCCAACGCGTGCTCGACTTTTGCGAGTCGCCGTCCGCCGGTGAGGCCGCGGTAACCCATCTTTCCTTTGACGGGAAAGGGGGCGAGGCCGAGACGCGGACGGCGCGCGAGTGGTTCGAGCGCGCGTGCGATCTCGACAGCGAGCCCCTCCACTACGGCGAGGCGATCGAGGCCTACGAGCGGGTCATCGCGATGGAGCCGGGTTTTGCCGATGCCCACTGCAACCTGGGCGCGGTGCTCTACAACCGCGGACGCCGTCCCGCGGCCCGCGCGTGCTTCGAGCGTTGCATCGAACTGGTTCCCGAGCACCTCGAGGCCCACTTCAACCTCGGAAACCTCCTCGAGGAAGAAGGCCACGAGGCCGAAGCGCTCGTGCACTACCTGGCGGCCTTTCGCGCGAATCCCCAGCATCCGGACCTGCAGGTGAACATGGCGCTGCTCTACGAGAAGATGGGCCAGGCCGACGTAGCGCTGCAGTGCTGGCGGCGTTACCTCGGGATTCGGAAGAACGGACCCTGGGCGCAGGTGGCCCGGCAGCGGTTGCTGCGCAGCGAGTCCTAGGCCGGGTCTTCGCCGTCTTCCCGGGGCTCCCAGCGCAGAACCGGCTTGCGCGCCGCCCGGGTTTCGTCGAGTCGGGCGTGGCGCGTCGTGTGCGGTGCCGAGGTCACGGTGCTTGGATCTTCGTGGGCTTCGCGCTCGATGGCGAGCATGGCCTCGACGAATTGGTCGAGCCCTTCGAGACTTTCGCTCTCGGTGGGCTCGATCATGATCGCCCCGTCGACCACCAACGGGAAGTAGATCGTCGGGGGGTGGTAGCCGTAGTCGATCAAGCGCTTGGCGAGATCGAGCGTGGTGACCCCGGTGTTGGCGAGGTGCCGGTCCGAGAGCACGCATTCGTGCATTGGCCGGCCGGGGTAGGGGACGTGGAAGATCTTCTCGAGCCGCGCCAGCACGTAGTTCGCGTTCAACACCGCCATCTCGGTGCAACGCTCGAGGCCTTCGGCCCCCAGTGCACGGATGTAGGCGTAGGCCCGGACAAACATCCCGACGTTGCCGAAGTTTCCGTGCAAGCGGCCAATGGATCCCGGGCGGTCGAAGTCCAGTCCGTAGCGGGTTGCTCCAGAGTCCGTGGTGTGGGTCACGACGGGTCGCGGGAGGTGCGGTTCCAGGAGGGCCTTGATCCCCACCGGTCCGGAACCCGGACCCCCACCTCCGTGGGGCGTGGAGAAGGTCTTGTGGAGATTGAAGTGCATGACATCGATCCCCAGGTCGCCGGGGCGCGCGGCACCCAGGAGGGCATTCAAGTTGGCCCCGTCGCCGTAGACCAGCCCCCCCTGGCGGTGAACGATCTCGGCGATCTCGGCGATGTTGGATTCGAATAGCCCGAGGGTGTTGGGGTTCGTCAGCATCAGGCCGGCCACCTCGGGAGTCATCGCCTTGCGCACGGCGTCGGCTTCAAGGACGCCGTCCTCGCCCGTGGGAATCGTGATCACCCGGTAGTCGTTCAGCGAGGCACTGGCCGGGTTGGTGCCGTGAGCGCTATCGGGAACCAGGATGCTTTTGCGCTGTTCGCCCCGCGCTTCGTGGTAGGCGCGGATCATCATGATTCCTGCCAATTCGCCCTGGGCCCCGGCGGACGGTTGGAGCGAGACGAAATCCATGCCGCTGATTTCCGCCAGGTGCCGTTCGAGCAGCCACGCGAGTTCGAGGAATCCCTGGAAGGTTTCGGCGGGCTGCAAGGGGTGGGATTGGGCAAAGCCAGGAAGACTCGCGAGTCGTTCGTTGACCCGCGGGTTGTACTTCATCGTGCAGGAGCCGAGCGGGTAGAGGCCGAGGTCGATCGCGGCATTCCACGTCGAGAGCCGTGTGAAGTGCCGCACGACGTCGATTTCGGAGACTTCCGGGAGCAGCGGTGCGTCGGCGCGGAGGGTCTCTCCGGGTAGGACGTCTCCGGGCGCCACGGGGGGGACGTCCAGCGCCGGAAGGGCGAAGCCCACGCGTCCCGGTCGGGAACGTTCGAAGATCACCGGCTCCTCGTAACTGAAGCCCCGGGTGACGTTTTCCATTCCCTGGCGCGGCTTGCGGGGGGCGCTCATGACGGGGCTCCAGCGAGGGCGGCGACCAGCCGGTCGATGCCTTCCCGAGAACTCAACTCGGTGGTGCATACGAGCACCTGCCGCGCGCGGTCGGGAAACAGTGGCGCGAGGTCGAGCCCTCCGACACAGCCGGCGTCGAGGGCCCTTCGAAGCGCCTGTTCGCCGGAGTCGGGCACGCGAACGGCGAACTCGTTGAAGGTGGGCACGTCGTCGGCCAGGTCGACCCCGGGAGTCTCCCGCACGCGCGACTTCGCGTATTCGGCTTTTGCAAGGTTCATTTCTGCGAGTTGCCGCAGGCCCTTGCGACCCAGAAGCGAGAGGTAGATCGTGGCGCGGAGCAGGCAGAGCCCCTGGTTGGTGCAGATGTTTGACGTCGCGCGCTCCCGCCGGATGTGCTGCTCGCGGGTGGAGAGGGTCAGGACGTACCCGCGCCGCCCGCGCGCATCGACCGTCTCTCCGGCGAGTCGCCCGGGGAGTTGGCGGACGTGCTTTTTCTGGGACGCGAGAAATCCCACGTGGGGGCCGCCGATTCCCATGGGAACGCCGAAACTCTGCGCTTCGCCGCAGACGATGTCGGCGCCCTGCTGGCCCGGCGCGGCGAGAAGGCCCAGGGACAGGGCTTCGGTGACCACCGCCACCATCAGGGCCCCGGAGTCGTGAGCGACCTGGGCCGCGGGGGACAGGTCTCGCACGCGACCGAAGAAGTCCGGTCGCGCAACGAGGACGGCGGCGGTCTCCGTATCCACGGCGGACTCGAGAGAGGCTCCGTCTTCGAGAAAGACGAGTTCCGGCTGGAGGCCAGCCGTAATGGTTTCGATCACGCTGCGGTAGTGGGGGTGAAGACCTGGGGCGACCACCACTTTCGACCGCTGGGTGATTCGCATGGCCATGAGCACGGATTCGGCGGCGGCCGACGCTCCGTCGTACATCGAGGCGTTGGTGACCTCGACGCCGGCCAGCGAGGACATCATCGTCTGCCACTCGAAAATGGCCTGCAGGGTGCCCTGGCTCAATTCGGGTTGGTAGGGGGTATACGCGGTGAGGAATTCACCCCGAGAGAAGAGCGTGTCCACGACGCTGGGAATGAAGTGGGCGTAGGTGCCGGCTCCCAGAAACCAGTCGTGGCTCTCCGCGTGCACGTTCTTGGCCGCGAGCGCTCCCAGTTCTTCGATCAGTTCCTGTTCGCTGAGTGCCGGCGGCAACTCCAGGCCGCGTTTCAGGCGCAGCGAATCAGGAATCGAATCGAAGAGCGATTCGACATTCGGTGCCCCGATGACCTCCAGCATCTGGAGTACGTCGCTTTCGGTGTGGGGGATGTAGCGCAAGACGCTTCTCCTCAGTGATCCCGTCCGTCGACGTGTTCGCGATAGGCGGCCGCTCCCATCAGGCTCGCGACGTCGGAAGGGTCTTCCGGTTCCACGACCAGGATCCAGCCCTCGCCGTAACAGCTTTCATTGATTTTTTCGGGGGCCTCGACGAGTTCCTCGTTGACTTCTACGACGACCCCCGAGAGCGGTGCGAAGAGGTCCGAAACGGCCTTGACCGATTCGATGGTTCCGAAACTCGCTCCCTTGGAAAGCGTGGCTCCAACCTCGGGGAGTTCGATGAAAACGACGTCGCCGAGTTGGCACTGGGCGTAGTCGGTGATTCCGACCCGGACATGTTGCCCTTCATCTCGGACCCATTCGTCCTCCTCGGTATATTGGCAATCTTCGGGGAACTTGTATTCATCCACCGTCCGGTTCCTTTCCTCAGCGGGTTTTCTTCTCGGCCTTGGCCGGTTTTACGAAGGGAGTCTCGACGACGCGGGTTCCCACCCGGCGTCCGCGAACTTCCACCTCCAGCTCTGTGCCGGGTTCGGCCCGGTCCGGAGTCACGTAGCCCAGGGCGATGGGGTGGCCGAGAGTCGGGGAAGGGGCTCCGGAGGTGACTGTGCCCACCGGGTTTCCATCCGCCACGAGGGAGTAGCCCTCTCGCGCGATCCCGCGACCGGTGATCTCGAGACCGACGAGTTGGCGTTCGAACCCCTGGGCGGCGCGGGCTTCGATGGCTTCGCTCCCGATGAAGCCACCGCGGTCGCGCTTGACGAAGCGTCCGAGTCCCGCCTCGAGGGGAGACGTGGTGTCGTCGAGTTCGTGCCCGTAGAGAGGCATGGCGGCCTCGAGTCGTAGCGTGTCTCGCGCGCCGAGACCGGTGGGTCGGAGTCCTTCTCCGGCTCCCTTTTCGAGGAGCGCCTCGTACGCGGCGAGGGCCTGGGCGGCGGGCAGGTAGATCTCGAAGCCGTCGGCGCCGGTGTAGCCGGTTCGGGAGATACGGCTCTCGATTCCCGCGACCCGAAAGTGCCCGAAGCGGAATCGGCCGAGCCCATCGGGGCCGGGGCTGTCGCAGAGGCTCGCGAGGAGGGTTGCGCTCCGCGGTCCTTGCAGGGCGAGCAGTGCCGTCTCCGTGCTTTCGTCTTCCACCCGGGCGCCGCCCCGGACGTGCGCCTGCATCCACTCGCGGTCCTTGTCGATGTTGGCGGCGTTGACGCAGAACATCAGCGCGTCGGCCGCGTCCCGGTAGATCGTGACGTCGTCGACGACGCCACCCTGTTCGTTGCAGAGCAATCCGTACCGGACCTGCCCCTCCTGCAGGGAGTCGACGCGACAGCTGACGAGGGCCTCGGCCGTTTCGTTGGCCCCGTCGCCACGCACGAAGATCTGGCCCATGTGGGAGACATCGAAGAGGCCGGCCGATTCTCGGACGGCGCGATGCTCGTCGAGAATCGAGCCGAAGTCGACGGGCATGTCGAATCCGGCGAATTCGACCATGCGCGCTCCAGCGCCCTGGTGATGGGCGTGGAGAGGGGTCGTCCGGAGGCGTGTCACGATTTCGGCCGCGCCCGGTAGGCGTACAGGGTGTTCCGGAGCAGCATCGTGATGGTCATCGGGCCGATTCCGCGCCGGGAGGGGGTGATGAGCGAAGCGATCCCCTGGACGGCATCGAAATCGACGTCTCCCACGAGGGCCCCGTCGACTTCCGTCACCCCCACGTCCATGACGACCGCGCCGGGGCGAATCCAGTCGGCCTTTACCATGCGGGGGCTGCCCACCGCCGCAACGAGCCCATCGGCCTGGCGGCACACGTCTGCCAGGTTGCGCGTTCGGGAGTGGCACATCGTCACGGTGGCGTTGCGCTGCTGGAGGAGAAAGGAAACCGGCTTGCCGACGATGTCGCTGCGGCCGATCACGACGGCGTGGGCTCCCTCGAGGGGGACTTCGTGGTGATCGAGGACCGCCATGATGCCCAGCGGCGTACAGGCCACGAGATCGGCCGTGCCGGCCACGAGTTTGCCCGCATTCAACGGGTGAATCCCGTCCGCGTCCTTCGCCGGATCCGTGGCCTCGGCCACCGCTTCGGGAGAGATTCCCTTTGGCAACGGGAGCTGAACCAGGATGCCGTCGACGGCGTCATCGCGGTTGAGCGAATCAATTAGAGAGAGCAGTTCTTGTTGGCTTGTCGATTCGGGAAGTCGATGTTCCACCGATGTCATGTGGACCCGCTCGCAGGCGCGACGCTTTCCCTTGATGTAGGAAAGGCTGGCCGGGTCGTCGCCGACGAGGACGACGGCCAGGCACGGAGCGCGTCCACCGGAATTGATTTCGGCTTCGACCTGGTCGGCCAGGTCAGCACGGATCGTCTTGGCGAGTCCCAAGCCGTCGACGACGACGGTCTTGACCTCGGCCACCGACGTGGCAGGGGGCTTGCTCATACCGGGAATCCCTCTCGGACGCTGGGGGGGAGGGGAATGCCAGTATAGGCAAAAAGGCGGCCCGTCCGGTACTTCAGGCGGCGTTCTTGCTCGACTTCGAGGATTTCTTGTCGCTCGACTTCTTGTCTTTCGACTTGCTGCCGTCGGCTTTCTTGGAGGACTTGCTCTTGTCGGTGTCCTTGTCCGACGAGCCGGCCGTCTTGTTGTCTCCGTCCTCGCCCGACTTTTTTCCGGAGTTGCTCGAGTAGAGATCCGAGTACCAACCGCTGCCCTTGAGAACGAACGAGGTTTGAGAAATCAGGCGCTTTACCCGCCTGGATTTGCACTCCGGGCAGGTCTTGATCGGGTCCGCCGTAATTCTCTGCTCGCGCTCGAATTCGTGGTCGCATCGGTCGCAGCGGTATTCGTAGATGGGCATCCAAAACTCCTCGATCGACGGGTTTTTTATCCCACTCCAGGACCGCGTGCCAGCGAGGCCAGCCGGTTTGAGGGCTGGGAGGGGGCTCCCCGGGGCCTCCGGGCCCCGGGAGTCACGTGGATCCAGAGGGAAATCCCGTCGCTTCCCTTCGCCAGGGAAAGCGCCGGCGAGGCCGGTTTCATCCGTCTTCCCGGCTCAGCTCCACAGATCGCCTGGCGGCCGCTTCCATGGCTCGTCGGACGGTGGCGCGGAAATCGTCGGCTTCGAAGCTCTCGAGCCCGGCCTGGGTGGTGCCACCGGGGGACGTGACCTGTTGGCGGAGTTCGGCGGGCGGCACCTCTCGCTCCTGGGCCAATTGGGCGGCGCCGGACACGGTTTGAAGCGCCAGTTTCGCCGCTGCCTCCCGGGGGAGGCCCAGGGCGACACCGGCGTCTTCGAGTGCTTCCAGAAACAGGAAGACGTACGCCGGACCGCTGCCGGAGAGGGCAGTCACCGCATCCAGAGCGCTCTCGTCGGGGGCCTGCCAGGTGATTCCGACCGCCGCGAAAAGGGTATTCGCCGTTTCGATGTCGGCGGGACGGGTGGCGGAGTTGCCACAGATCGCGGTGGCGCCATGGCGCACCAGGGCGGGCGTGTTCGGCATGCTGCGCACGATCCGCGCGCCGTCGGGCAGGGCGGCCTCGATGGATGCGATGCGGACCCCGGCGGCCAGGCTGATCCAAAGTGGTCTCTCGAGAGACCCGGTCCCGGCCAGTTCTTCCAGGACCGGTCGAACCAGGCCGGGCTTGACCGCCAGGACGACCACGTCGCTGGATTCGACCGCCGCGGTATTGACCCCGGAGACGGGGCCGCCGACGGCCTCGTGAAACGCGTCGCGTTGGTTTGCATCCGGATCCGACCCGCAGATCCGATCGGCCGAGACGCCCGATGCGACCAGGCCGCCGGCGAGGGCCCGGGCCATGGCCCCGCAGCCGATGAAACCGACGCGGCCTGTGAACGAATCCGGGGTCACGGCTGTTCGTCCCGCGGGCCGAAGAGGGCCGTTCCCACCCGGACCCGTGTGGCGCCCTCGGAGATCGCGACCTCGAAATCGCCGGACATCCCCATGGAGAGTTCGCGGATGGAGTCGCCGCCCGGAAGCGCGCAAAGGCGGTCGCGCATCTCGCGAAGTTCTCGGAAGGCGGGTCGATTGGATTCGGGGTCCGTCGCGTTCGCGGGGATGGCCATGAGCCCCGTCAACTCGACGTGCGGCAAGGCCAGGCAGTGCGCGGCGAGAGATTCCGCGGCCTCTGCCCCGACACCACTTTTCTGGTTTTCACCGCTCACGTTTACCTGCATCAGGATCGGGACCCTGCGATCTTGTTGTTGCGCACGACGGTTGAGTTCGTCGGCGAGCTCCTGCCGGTCGACGGATTCTACCGCGTCGAAGGTCTCGACGACGAGCCGGGCCTTTCGCCGCTGGATGTGACCAATCATGTGCCAGCGGGGCAGCGAGAGTCCCTGGCTCGCGAGAGTTTCGACCAGCGCCGACCGCTTGGCGACGGCCTCCTGGACGTAGTTTTCTCCGAGCATGCCCACGCCGGCCTTGACCGCCGCGACGATTCGTTCGGTGGGTTGGCGCTTCGATACCCCGACGAGCTGGACCTCGCCCGGGGAGCGCCCTGCGGCTGTGGCCGCGGCTTCGATGCGTCGTCGGACCGCCGTGACGCGCTGGGCGACCTCGATCTCGAGCGGGGAGAGCCCATCGCTCACGTCGGTTCTCCGATCCCGGCCACCCGGTGGAGGAGTTCAAGAGTGGCTTCCATCGGGAGGCCGATCACGTTGGTTTCGCTGCCCTCGACGCGGGAGACGAAGCGGCGTCCCTCTCCCTGGAGCCCGTAGGCGCCAGCCTTGTCGAGCGATTCTCCCATGGCGACGTAGGCTCGAATCTCTTCCCGCGTGGCCGCCCGAAAATGCACGTGGCTCGTGACCGCGAGGTCGTGCACCCGTGGCTCCCCGGCTGGCGCCAGGGCCACCGCCGTAATGACGTCGTGTCGGCGCGCCGCGAGTTCGCAGAGCATGCTCTCGGCGTGCTTCGAGTCGCGCGGTTTGCCGAGGATCCGATCTCCGAGGACCACGATGGTGTCTGCGCCGAGTACCCAGCGGGTGTCGTCCCGGGGTTGCTGCAGTCCCACGGCCAGCGCCTTCTCGCGTGCCAACCGCAGGGCGAATTCCCGGGGCGCCTCCCCGGGCTGCCGTTGTTCGGGGATGTTGGCAGGAACCGTCTCAAAGGAGACTCCCGCCGCCGAAAGGAGGTGGCTCCGCCGGGGCGAAGCGCTGGCGAGAACCAGTCGCGGAGAGGCATCGGTTGCGGGAGCCGCGGGCATCTCGGCGATTTAACGGGGGGGCGGCGGCAACGTCAAGGGGCCCGGGTCGGGCCGAGGTCCAGGGGCGTCTTTCGCGCGCCAGTGGTACAACTCTCGCTTGAACGGATCGAGGGGAAAACATGAGTCTCGAGAGCCTTCTGGTCGGAACCTCCCAGGGATGGATCGATTTGGCCCTGTGGATCGTGCGCGTATTCATTGGCGTCTGCTTCGTGATCCACGGGCTCGGAAAGCTGGGCCTGGTGGGAACGGGCAACATGGCCGGCTTCGTGGCTTGGCTCGAGGAACTGGGTGTCCCGATGGCCCCGGTCCAGGCGCGGGTGGCCATGCTCTCGGAGATCACCGGCGGGACGCTGCTGGCCCTGGGGTTGTTTGCGCGCCCGGCCTGCATCTTGTTGTTCTTCACGATGGTCGTGGCCGGCCGCCTCGGACACCGTGGAGCGGGTTACCTGATTACGAACGATCCGCCCGGGGCCGAATATACGATCAACCTGGCCGTGATTTGCGTGGCCCTTGCCATCACCGGACCCGGGGCCTGGTCCCTCGACGCCTGGCTGTTCTGAGCCGCTTTCAGGTTCGGCGCCAGAGGGCCTCGAGTGCAGGGGCGCCGCTGGAGCGCTGCACGGCTCCCTCGCGTTCGAGCTTGAGCAGGTGCGCCGTGACGGATTGGGCGGCGGCGGCGTGGAGGGCCTTGGGATAGGCGGCGTACACTGTCGCCACGATCTCGGCGACGGCTCGGTCTTCGGACGGTTCGGCCATTGCGGCTAGGATTTGAGCCTCGCGCTGCTCGCGGTGGGCGATGTATTCCCGGAGTTTTCCCGTGCCGTCGTCGATGCACGGTCCATGCGCGGGATAGATGCGCTTCGGATTTTCGTCGAGAGCACGCTGCAGTGAGCCCATGTAGTCGACGAGGTCTCCTCCTTCGGCGGGGATCACTGTCGTGCCCACGCCGAGCACGTTGTCGCCCGAGATCAACGCCTCGTCCTCTTCGACGACGAAGCAGAGGTGGTCGACGGCGTGGCCGGGCGTGTGCAGGGCTCGGAGCGTGGCCCCCTCGGTGCGAAGAGTCGCTCCGTCGGCAATGGCTTCGACCTCCGAGCCGAGGCCGGCGTCCCACGGACCTGGAAATTTTCGAACGGTCATTTCCCCAAAGCGTTCGATGACCTGGCGAATCCCCCCGGTGTGGTCCGGGTGCCCATGCGTGAGGACGATCCCCTCGATTCCCGCGCAACCCGCCTCGGCCACCGCGCGTTCCAGTACCGGCAGGTATTCAGGGAGACCCTGCCCGGTGTCGACGAGGAGTCGGCGCGGACCGGTGCCCACGAGGTACGTATTCGTCCCCGGTCCGGTGAACGGACCGGGGTTTTGTCCCAGTGCGACGGTGACGCGTTCGGACCACTGGGCCACGTCGGGGAGCGACATTCCCAGCATGACGTTCGGAGGTGCCGTCATTGGCTACTCGCCAGCCACGGTCATGCTGGAGATCCGGAGCGGGGGAGAAGCGATCCGGCTCCGCCACAACAACTCGCTTCCCACGGTGTCCACGTTCGTCATCATTTCCCCCAGGTTCCCGGCGATGGTGATTTCTTCCACGGGGTAGGCGATCTCTCCCCCCTCGATCCAGAGGCCGGCGGCTCCGCGAGAGTAGTCCCCGGTCACGGGGTTGAAGCCCATTCCGATGAGTTCGGTCACCAGGAGTCCCTGTGGCGTCGCTCGGATCATGTCCTCCAGCGTGCTCGACCCAGGCTCGATCCAACAATTGGTGGCGCCGACGCCCGGGGCGCTCCCGGCTCCGCGAGAGGCGTTTCCGGTGGAGGGGATCCCAAGCTTTCGGCCCGAGTAGGAATCGAGTAGCCAGCTCGCGAGGCGGCCGTGGTCCACCAGGACGTTGCGCCGCGTGGCGAGGCCTTCGCCGTCGAAGGGCTTGCTCCCGAGACCGCCCGGGCGCCTTCCATCATCGATGACGGTCACGGCGTCTGCGGCAATGGATTCGCCCATCCGAGAGGCCAGGAAACTCGTCTGGCGATAGACGGAGTAGCCGTTCAGGCAGCTTACGAGTTGGCCGACGAGGCTCGCGGCCGTGAGACTGTCAAAAAGGATCGGGACTTCGCAGGTCGCCACGCGCCGGGCACCGAGGCGGCGGAGCGCCCGGTGCGCGGCGTGCCGGCCCACTTCGACCGGATCGTCGAGGTCGCACAGGCGGCGCCCGGTCGTAAACCAGGAGTCGCGTTGCATGTGGCCGTTCTCCGTTGCGATCGGCTGGGAGAAGAGCGCGTGGTAGGCGGAATCGTAGTGGCCGATGAAGCCAGCGGAATTGGCGTAGGTGACCTCGGCGAACGTGGAAGAAGCCTGGGTCCCCTCGGAGTTGTCGATCCGGTCGTCGCTGTTTCGCGCGGATTCTTCGGCCCGGCGGGCATCCTCGATTCGCGCTTCGACCGAGACGTTGCGGTCGGCGACATCGATGAGACCGAGATCCGGCGTATCGTCGGCGAAGGTCTCCGCGGGCAGGCCCGCGGTCGGGTCCGGCCGGGTCTCGCGAGCCAGGTCGACCGTTTGTTGCGCGATTCGGTCGACGGTTTCCATCGAGAGGTCGCTGGTGGAAGAGACCGCGGAGGAGAGCCCTTCGGAGCCGCCCACCAGGGCCCGGATGCCGAGACAGCGCTCGCGGGCCTGGCTGACGAAATCGATTTCACTTCCCCGCACCCGGGCCTGGAGCGAGTTGTCCTGGACGAGGACCGCGTCGGCGGCCTCCGCACCGGCGGCTCGAGCGCGTTCGAGAGCGCGGGCCACGACATCGGTGGATTCAGTGCTCACCCCTCGGTGCCTCCCACGGTCAGGTCGTCCACCCGGATCGTCGGCAGCCCGACGCCCACCGGGACACTTTGTCCGTCCTTGCCGCAGATTCCGACACCGCGGTCGAGGGCGAGGTCGTGACCGATCCGGCTGACCCGAAGCATCACGTCGGGCCCGTTGCCGATCAACGTGGCGCCTTTTACGGGTTCCTGGATCCGGCCCCCCTCGATTCGGTAGGCCTCGTTCGCGCTGAAGACAAACTTTCCACTGGTGATGTCGACCTGTCCTCCGCCGAACGAAACCGCGTAGAGGCCGTTGTCGACGGAGGCGAGGATCTCGTCGGGATCCTCCTGGCCCGCCAACATGAAGGTGTTGGTCATCCGGGGCATCGGCAGGCTGGCGTAACTTTGCCGGCGTCCATTGCCCGTCGGTTTCACTCCCATGAGCCGAGCATTGAGCCGGTCTTGCATGTAGTGGGTGAGGATTCCATTTTCGATCAGGACGTTGCGCTGGCTGGGCGTGCCTTCGTCGTCCACGTTGATGGATCCGCGGCGGGCGGGAAGTGTTCCGTCGTCGACGACGGTAACGCCTTCCGTCGCCACGCGTTGTCCGAGCCGATCGGAGAAGGTCGAGGTCTTCTTGCGATTGAAATCGCCTTCGAGGCCGTGGCCGACGGCTTCGTGCAGAAGGACCCCGGGCCAGCCGGGACCCAGCACGACGTCCATGGTTCCGGCGGGACACGGGCGCGAATCGAGGTTGACCGTCCCGATACGGATGGCTTCGTCCACCACGGCTTTCCACGTTTCCGGTTCGAGAAGACGGTCGAATTCGTACCGGCCACCCATCGCCTGGTATCCGACCTCCCGGCGTTCACCGCGGGGATCCTTCAGGATGACCTGGCAGTTGAGTCGCACCAGGGGCAGTTCGTCGCCGACCACCGCTCCGTCGCTTCCGGCGACCAGGATTCTTCGGTGTTGGGAGGCGGCGCTGGAGATGACCTCGACCACCCGCGAGTCCTGGGCCCGCGCGTAACGATCGATCTCTTCGAGCAACTGGACCTTCAGGCTCGTTTCGACATCGGTGGGCGATTGAGAGACGGGGTACAGGTCGCGGGTCTCTCCCGCCGGAGGCCGGATGGCGACCGGATCCGGATCGTGTGCGGTTTCGACGATGGCGCGAGCCGTCTGTGCGGCGAGCCGCAGGCTATCGACGCTGATCTCGTCCGAGTGGGCGTAGCCCTGTCGCTCTCCACTCACGGCGCGAATGCCCACGCCCTGCTCGATGTGGCGATCGCCCTGTTTGACCACTCCCTCTTCCACCACCACGGAATCGCTAGTCGTGTATTCGCAGAAGATGTCGGCGTAGTCGATCTTCCGCTCCAGCGCGGTTCCGAGAGTTCGCTCCAGGCCGCCGGAGTCGAGCCCGAATTGACCTTCGAAAAAATCGACCGCGTTCGACGCGCGTTGAGTCACGTTCTTCCTTTCCCAGCGAGACCGGGGTTTCGATCGTCAGCCGGTTTCGGTTGCTCCCAGGGTAGCGAGAGCGGGCAGCGATGCCGCTAGTTCGTCCCAGGATTGGATGTCGGCTACGTCGACGGCTCGCAATCCGCAGAGACGAGCAGCGTGGAGGTCGATGCGGGGGTCGTCTCCCACGTAGACGGCCTCGTCCGCCGGGGTCGCGAGCTGTTCGAGGGCCCGGGCAAAGGCGGCTGCGTCGGGTTTTCGTTCCCCGGAGTTCGACGGCAGAACCACGGTTTCCACCCGTCGGAGGATCCCAAGGTCGTCCAGGATCCGGGGCAGCCGATGATCGAAATTCGAAAGGATCCCGACCCGGATTCCCGAGTCGCGCAGGCGCGAAAGCCCATTGGCGACACCGGGACGCAGCACCCACGCTTCTCCCGAGCCGTAGTAGTCGTACAACCGGGAAAAGAAGGAGTCGAAGTCTCCGAACGCCGCGCTTCCGTCTGCGGCACGGAAGGTGCCGCGGACGACACCGCGCCACCAGGATCGCTCCGCGGCGGCGACTTCTTCCGCGCTCGATCGAAGTCGCGGGGCCGCCTCCGCGGTGCCCAGGTAGCGCTCGAAGGCGTCCTGCAGGTGTCCCGGCGGGAGAAGAACGCCCTGGCGCGCCGCGAATCGCGAGTAGGTTTCGCCCACGGTCTCGCGGAGGTGCATCAACGTTCCCGCAGCGTCGAAGATCACCGCGCGAAGATTCACGACGGACCCCTCAGGTCGGCCGCTTTCGCGCCGAGGCGATGAAGGTGGCCGGGAGTTCCCGCCCCCCGCTGGAGGGTTCTCGAATCTCGATATCGGGATCGTCTAGACCCGCGGCGGCAAACCACGAACGAACATCGTCGGTTTCGAAGCCGAGCCAGAGGGCTCCGAGTTCGTTGCGCATCCATTCGAAGGAGTGGGCGAGAAAGTCGACAGCGACGACGTTGCCGCTCGGCCGCACGGTTCGCCCCATTTCGGCGATGACTTCTCCCGGAGAGGCGACCGAGTGGAGCACCATGTGGGCCACCGCCGCGTCGGCTTCCCCATCCTCCAGGGGCAACCGCCCGGCATCTCCCTTGCGAAGGGTGAGGCTGCCTCGGGAGTGGTCTTCCGACTCCCACTTGGAACGGGCCGCTTCGAGCATGGCCGTGGAATCGTCGACCCCGATGACATCCGCTCCGAGTCTCGCGAGTTCGAGCGCGAGGATTCCGGTTCCCGTTCCGATATCCACCACCCGGAGTCGGGGTTCCACGAGGCGCGAGAGTGCACGGGCCCGAAGTTCGTCGTCAGCGAAAACGGTGCGCAGGGCATCCCACTCCGCACCGACGGCATCGAAGAAGCTATGGGAGCGCGAGCCGCGTGCTTCGAGCACGCGCGAGAGCGACGCGGAATCGCGTTGGGCGGTGGGATCGTTGTCGAGTTGTCGACCGACGAGGTCCCAGGCTTCTTTCCAGGCGTCGTCGGAGGGGGCCTTGTAGCGGTAGGAAACGTAGGTTCCTTCTCGACGGTCTTCGACGAGATCGACTTCGCGGAGAATCCCCAGGTGTCGCGAGATCCGGGACTGGGTCATGCCCAGGACGTCGACCAGCTCCTGGACAACCAACGGTTCTCGTTCGACGAGACGGAGGATTCTCAACCGCGTCGGATCTGACAGGGTGCGAAATATTTTTTGAAGTTCGTCGGCGGGCGTCGTCATCGAGGGCCTTTGGGCGGAGAACCGGTGGACGCTATCAGTCGATGATTGGCTTGGCGAGGGAGCCGCCAAAGTGAACCTGGCCATCGCCTGCATTCGAGACCGGGATCTCGTTCTCGCGAAGGGCGTTCTGGATCTCGGGGGAGTTCGCGTTGAAGTCGAGAGTCACGTCGAGAGGGCCCGGCTCCTGGAAAACGGCGATTCGGCCCGTCGCCGTTCCCGAGACGACGGGACCGTCCAGGCGCGTGTCGGCGAGTTCGAGAAAGCCGTCCGGTCCCAGCGTCAGCGCACTTTGAAGGGTCGAGTACGGGATTGCGATTCCCAGGTCGGGGGGGGCGAAGGAACCGTCCTGGATGGAGAAGCGGGCCGTTCCCTGCCAACTTCCTTCCGCGGGCTTTTCGAGATCAAATTCGAGCTCGCCGGTTCCCGCGAGGGAAGCCCGGGCCAGGGCCCCGGGAACGGGAAGTTGTTGCAGGTCGAGGTCCTGGACTTCGCCGCGCAAGTGCAGCGGATCGTCGAGAGTGACTTCGAAATTCCCCCGGGCCGCGTCCGCGGTCGCAGCCACGTAGACGGAGGGAACGCCCCGGAACCAGCTGAGGGACCAGGCCGGGCGGAGGCTGAGTTCGTCGAGTCGGATGCTCTCCACCCCGTCGGAGATCACGGAAAGGTCGGTGGCGGCCACGGCCGGACCCAGCCAGTGGATTTGCGGTCCGACTTCTCCGTATCGGATCTGCACGTTCGCGCCGCCTTCGATCTCCCGCCCCAGGTTCTCGGCCAGCCGATCGTAGGGAAAGCCCATGTACATGAAGAAACCGGTGAGT
>JAZAOF010000153.1:0-22012 GCA_036228265.1 Myxococcota bacterium
GATCGAGTGCGTTTTCGAGGGCCTTGCGGGCACTCGTGACGTCTCCCTGCTTCTGGTAGAAGGTCGAGAGCGACTGCCATGCCGCTGCCGTGTCGAAGAGATCCACGGCTTCGAGCAGTACGGCTTCCGCTTCCTCGCTGCGGTTCTGTTCCATCAGGAGTTCCGCCAGGGAAGCGCGGGTGACGAAGTTCTCGGGAGACTCTTCGACAGCGCTTCGCCACATCGCGATCGCGTCATCCGGGCGGTCAAATTCGGTGTAGTAGTTCGTCGCGTACTGCATCACGATCGGTTGGTCGGGGAAATTCTCGAGGCATTCCTGGTACTGCGCGTCGGCTTCCTCGACCTTTTTCTGACTGGCGAGGTGGGCTGCGAGAAGCGCGCATGCCTTGCCCTGGACGCTGGGAACCTCCAGTTTGCCCGCCGCGACGATCATGTCCCGGAAGGCTTGTTCGGCCTCGTCGAGGCGCTCGAGATCGGTCAGCGCGGAGGCCCGGATCAGGAAGGCTTCGTAGTCGGATTCCCGAATCTCGAGCAGACGCTCGGCGTCTTCGAGGGCGGCTTCGGGTCGGCCTGCACCGATGTTGGCCTCTCCCCGGGTGTAGATGGCGGCTACGCGGTCGGGGTCGATCGAAAGCACCTGGTCTGCGGTACGAACCGCTTCTTCGTAATCGCCCGCGCTGCTGAGCAGTCCCGCCAGGACGATGCCCGACTCGACCCCGTACTCGTCGCTCTGGGCGGCCTTCTGGAGTGGCCAGATCGCGAGGCCATTGCGTCCGGTCTGGACAAGAGCCACGCCGAGGCGGTAGTTGGCTTCCGCGTTGGTCGGGTCCGTATGGAGCAAAACCCGAATGGGTTCGATCGAACCGTCGAATTCTCCAGAGCGTTGAAGCGCTCGAATTTCCACCAGACGAGACTCGCTGTCGCGATAGCATCCGGGAAGCAACGCGAAGACGATTAGGAGAATTCCCAGGACAGCCCACCGCCCGAGGGACCCGTGCGTGGTCTCTCTGCGGACCTCCGGAGAAGAGGGAATAGGCAAATGATGGCTAAACATCATAATACGAGTCGCCTCCGGCGGTTCGAATTGGGTTACGAGAAGCGAGGAGCGAGCATCATAGGCGCGACGCGGCCCGCTTCCAAATCCGCAGTCGGGATCGCTCACTCGCTTGCCACCAACGATCCCGGGGCTGTGTCGATGGTTCCTGGAGAAGCCCCTAGACCGGTTACGTTCGCGCCAGACCTTAACTTTGGCTCCGCCTCGAAGTTGCCGGTGGGCCGGGATGTAGCCGGAAAGCCCCGATTCTTTTGAAGTATTGGCTAGGGGAAAATTTTTCGCCATAAAGGCGAAAGTCTTCGGCTATCGACGGCTACCGGGCTTCTTATGATCGAGTGAGAGTTTTTGAAAACCTTTATATAACAATAGTTTATGAGGTTATAATCCGGGAATTCCAGCTGGCACTACAATTGCATTATCTTGGGCCGACCGGAGGTCTCAAACGGCAGATCCCGCATTTTCCGAGGATCGGATCGCGGGGAAAGCCGAAATCGGGCCATTCATTTGTGTAGAGTGACTCGCAAAGTGACGAAGCATTCGAAGCACAATCTAAAGGGAAACACATCATGCGAAAGTTGTTGATTACAGCTGTATCCGGGTTATTGGCCTTAGGGGTCGCAGGAACGGCACAGTCCGTTGGCACGTTTGACTCCTCAATCAGCACGACGGAAGTCGGCCTCGGCGGTTTGCCCGCCATGATGCTAATAGGCGAAGCCGGAAAAACTGCGACGATGAGTGCTGGCCCGGCCGTCGTCACCGAAGCGAGTCTCTGGGTGACATCGAACTACAACGCGGGCACCGCGATCTACACGGGTGTTCCGAACATCGATAACCTCTTCTTTACGTTCCAGAACCTGGCTGGCGCCTTCGGGACTGGCTTCCTGCGACCGAATCCGATCGGTCCGGGTCTGCTGGGCGGGGGCCCGGGTGCCATCTTCGGCGGCGTGCAGGGCGCAAACGGCGTTTCGGTCCTGAAGGCCGGTTCGGTCTTCGTGGTGAACATTCTGGCCGCAGGCCGGGATCTGCTCGCCCCGGCGTACACGCAGCCCTTCCAGCAGATTGCGGGTAACACGATCGTGGGTCCGATTACCCAGCAAGCCGCTCCTTACATGGCCGGCACCGCGAAGATCACCCTGATCAACACGGGTCTCAACGTGATCTCTGAAACCGACAGCCCGCGCCTCGGCAATCTGGGCGTTGGCTTCACGGCGAACGGTTCGGTCAACGAGATGGCCATGAAGGCCACTTCGATGATCGGTACGGCGACGAACTTCCTTGAAGTATTCAATGTCACCGTGTACGCGTCCGGCGTGCAGACGAACGGTCTGGGTGGAACGAGCGTAAATGTTCTCGCCCCGACGCGTGTCATCACGTCGCTCACGACGGGGAATACCCCCTCGCGGAGCGAACTCACCATGCGCTGGGTGCCGGAGCCGGGCTCGCTCCTGCTCATCGGTTCTGGCGTAGTCGGCCTGGTTCTCATTGGTCGACGCCGGATGAAGAAGTAGTCGAACGCTTCTTTAGTACCGTAGTCCTATGATGGAACGGCCATCCCCCTCGGGGGGTGGCCGTTTCTCTTTTTGGCCCGGAGACCGCCTCGGGCCCAGAGCCGTTAGACTTCAAAGCGACATGCCGAACTCTTTGCGGACCCGATCGTTGCCTCGGGAGAACCTCGGGCTGCGCGGAGGTCCCCCGAGAGAGGAACAAGATTGGCAGCAGCGGGATCGGTGAAACCGCGCGACGGCTGGCTCTTCGGACCGGGAATCGACCTGGTCCTGGGCTGTGGACTGGGATCGATCGCGGTCAGCGTCGCGATGGGCTTCCAGGCGAGCCAGATCGCCCTGTGGGTGCCCGGTGCGCTTCTCGTGCTGCTCTTTTCGCTTCCGCACTACGGCGCGACGCTTCTGCGGGTTTATGAACTCCCGGAGGATCGTCGCCGCTACTCGCTCTTTGCCATCGGTGCGACCACGCTGCTGGCGCTCGCTTTCATTGGCAGTCTTGAAAATGCCCTGGTCGGTTCGATCATCCTTACGGTCTACCTGACCTGGAGCCCCTGGCACTACACCGGGCAGAATTACGGTGTCTTTCTCATCTTGCTTGGCCGCCGCGGTGTTGGTGTGGCCCCCGGGGTCAAGCGCTGGATCTACGCCAGCTTCCTGCTGTCGTACGGCCTCACCTTCATGGCGATCCACGGGCTGGACCGCCCGGATGTCTACGCGCCGGTCAGCTACGCCGGAACCGTCTATCGGCTGCTCCCCCTCGCGATTCCCGCCTCTTTCTCGATTCCGGTCTTCTGGGCGCTGGCCGCCGCCTACGTGGTTGCGCTCGGGGTGGGTTTGGGCTCGCTCTGGCGATCGAGCTCGTTCTCGCAAGTGGCCCCCTCCCTCGTCGTGGTTGCAACTCAGTCGCTTTGGTTCGTCGTCCCCGTGGTCGCGCGTTACGCCATGGGGCCGCAAGCCCTACCGGGCCTCTCCGGGATCTACGACGCGTACGGCTTCCTGTGGATCGCCGCGGCCCATGCCGTTCAATACCTGTGGGTGACCGCGTACTTTGCCCGGCGCTCGGGAAGAGCGACTTCCTACAGCTTCTATTTCGCGAAGACCGCGTTCGCGGGATTTGCGATCTGGACGGTTCCCGTGCTGATCTTTGCTCCCGGGGTGCTGGGAAACCTGCCCCACGAAGCGGGGCTGGCGGTCATGGTCGCGGCGGTCGTCAATATCCACCACTTCATTCTCGACGGGGTGATCTGGAAGCTTCGCGATGGCCGGATTGCACGGGTGCTTCTCCGGAAGACGTCCGAACCGGTTTCCGGGCTGCAGCGATCCGCCCCATCGCGCCGTTGGGGCGCCGGCGTCGTTGGGGCCATCGGTGTGGCGTGTATCGGAGTGGGACTCCTGGCGCTCTGGGAAGAGGAGGCCTTTCGGAGGGCGGTCGCTTCGGGCGACTTGTCTCGAGCCCGTGAAGCAGTAGAGCGGTTGGGCTGGATCGGTCGCGAAGGGCCGCGTCGGCAGGTCGGACTGGCTCGCCTCTACGCCTCTCGCGGCCAGATCGGTGCGGCCGGCGCCCATATTCGCCGGAGTCTCGAACTTCATCCCACGCCGGAAGCCTGGCGTTCCCTCGGGCTCATCTCCGAGGAGGCGGCCGACTGGGGCGCCGCGGAATCCGCCTACGACGGACTCCTGGCAATGGTGCCCGACGACGGACCGGGTCTCTATCGGCGAGGGCTGGCGCGACTGGAGCAGGGGGATGCCCAGGGAGCCGTGGGCGATTTGAAACGGGCCTCGGAACTTCATCCGGAGATCAAGCTCATCGGATTGTCCAGGCGCCGAGCCGAGCGACAACTGGAGAGCCAGGAAGGCGCTGACCCTCCGGCACCCGGCAGAGCCCTGGGCCCGGACTCTGGAGAGTGAATTTGGCTCCTGCGGCGAGATAGGGGAGCGGTGCCGCCCAACGGGGTAGAATGGGATCTCGACGGCGGCCAAACGTTGCCGGCTCAACCGAGGAGAGAGGGGGACGGATGATCCGCAGGTGGTTGGACTCGCCCGTCTTTTATTTCGGGGTCGCGGCGATCCTGATTGCGATCGGCGTGGGGACCCAGGTGGTCGTCGAACTCCCCAAGCGGCCCGAGGGAGATCCCTCGCAGATTCGCAGCCTGGCCGAGCGCGACGATCTCAACGTGGTTTTCATCGTGGTCGATACCCTGCGCGCGGATCGTCTCGGCGCCTACGGCTACGACCGGAACACGAGCCCCACTCTCGACGCCATGGCCCGCACCGGGATCATGTTTCAGAACGTCGAGAGTCAATCGAGTTGGACCAAGCAATCGATGGCATCGCTCTGGACGGGCATGTATCCGCGCACGACGCGCGTGGACCACTTCTCCGATTCGATTCCTGACGAAGCCGTGATGCCCGCCGAGATCTTGAAAGACGCGGGTTTCGTGACCGGCGGGATCTATCGCAACGGCTGGGTCATGCCGAATTTCGGATTCGGCCAGGGCTTTGATCTCTACATCCGTCCGCATCCCCGGATGCGGGAAAAGCAGATACAGGCGGATAGCTTGCTGGCTCGCAGGGTCGTGGGAAATGATCTCGATGCGACCGAATCGGCGATCGAGTTCATGCGGATCAATCACAGCAATCGCTTTTTTCTCTACGTCCACTTGATGGATGTACACCAGTATCTCTACGACGACGCCTCCAGCCTCTTCGGGACGGGCTACTCCGATATCTACGACAACTCGATTCACTGGGTCGACCGAAATTTCAAGGCCCTTCTCGTTGAAATGGAAGAGCTGGGAATCGCCGATCGCACGGTCGTCGTCGTTGCTTCCGACCACGGGGAGGCTTTTCTTGAGCACGGAGTCGAAGGGCACGCGAAAAATCTATTTCGCGAAGTCCAGGAGGTTCCGCTGATCCTCTACCTGCCGTTCTTCCTGGAGCCTGGCCTCGAGATCCAGACGACGGTCGCGAACATCGATATCTGGCCGACGCTGTTGGATCTGCTCGGCCTGCCGCCTCTTCCAAAGGCCGAGGGGCGCTCGCTGCTCCCGCTCATCGAAGCGGCGGCCGGGGGAGACGAATCGGATGCCGGCGACCTCGCAACGAGACCGGTCTTTTCGCAGTTGAACAAGGTCTGGGGCCAACCCGAGAGCGTCGAGCAGACCGAACTGGTCGCCGTACTCGACGGTCCGTATCGCTTCGTCCGCCTGGAGCCCCAGGGAATCATGGGGCTCTTCAATAGCGAAGAAGACCCGAGAGAAGTCAAGAACCTCGGGTCGACGGAACCGGAAAAAGCCGATGAACTGACCGCGCTGGTGAAGCAATTTCTCGAAGAGTCCGAACCCGCCTGGGATTCCGATGTCGAAGTGGAGATCAGCGAGATGCGCCTCGGCCAGTTGCGCGCCCTCGGGTACTCGATTCCCCAGATGCGAAACCCGAAGCGCAAGGGCGAGGATGACGAAGAAGAGTCCGGCGGAGAAGCCGATCCGGAGACGCCCTAGAACGTCGCCGGAGACGGGTTCAGCCCGGGGTGTTGTGTGCGAGTTGGCTGCGCCGAGCGTGTCGCTCGAGAGCAAGCTCGATCAGCCGGTCGAGCTGATCGGAAAAGGACATCCCGGTGGCTTCCCAAAGGCGCGGGAACATCGAGCCGCGAGTGAATCCCGGCAGGCTGTTGAGTTCGTTCACGTAGAGGTCCTGGGTCTGCCGATCGAGTAGAAAATCGACCCGCGCCAGTCCGGCGGCGTCCAGCGCCCGGAACGCGTGGCAGGCGGTTTCTTCCATTCGCACGGCGAGCGAGTTGGGAATTTCTGCCGGGATCTGCAATTTCGTTTCGGTGTCGGAGTATTTTGCATCGTAGTCGTAGAAATCCCGGGAGCAGAGAATTTCACCAGGCACCGAGGCGCGCGGTTGATCGTTTCCGATGACGGCCACTTCGATTTCGCGAGCGTCGATGGCCCGCTCTACCAGGATCTTGGTATCGAAGCGAAAGGCTTCGGCGACTGCAGCGGCAAGTCCCTCGGCGTCTTCCACCCGGGAGGTGCCCAGCGAGGAGCCCGAATTCGCTGGCTTGACGAAAGCGGGAAATCCGATCTGGTCGATCGCGGCTCCGAGAGAGGAGGCCCTCGAGGTCGAGTCGCCGAGAGGATCTCGAAGCACCACGCCCGGAACCACGGGGATTCCCTCGGCCTCGAGGAGACGCTTCGCGACGTCTTTGTCCATTTGAAGCGCCGAGGAGAGTACCCCCGAGCCGACGTAGGGAATCTCGGCGAGTTCGAGCAGTCCCTGGAGGGTTCCATCCTCTCCATGACTCCCGTGGACCACGGGGAAGGCGACATCGAGTTCGAGCTGGGAGGTTTTCCCGGAGTCGTCCTCGGTGACGAGGAGACCGCTGGAGGGAGTGCCGGGGAGGAAGACGGGGGTGCCCCCGAATGCGTCCTCGAGGTTCCGCCCGGGGTCTCCCAGCCACCATCGCCCCTGGACATCGATCGCCAGCGGGCTCACGCGGTAGCGCTCGGGGTCGAGCGCTTCGAGGATGCATCGAGCGGATTCGATGGAGACCTCGTGTTCGGCGGAGCGCCCCCCGAACACCAGGCCCAGGTGGTGTCGCGTCATTCCGGGCCCCTCGTGCGCAGCATATCCCCCTTCTCGGCCGTCCGCTTGACCTCTCCCGGGGGCCTTCGTACTCTGGCTCGATGGTACGAAACGCTCCTGAAATCGAGGCCCGGCAAGAAGCGCTGGGCCGCCGGCTATCGGGTGTGGGACGTCTGGTGGTGGCTTTTTCCGGTGGGGTGGATTCGAGCTACCTGGCCCTGGTGGCCCACCGGGTCCTGGGAAGCGACGCGCTGGCGGTGACAGCCGTGTCCCCTTCCTACCCCGATGCACACCGCGAGATGGCGGAGCGCATCGTGGATGGCTTTGGCCTGGCGCATCGCTTTGTTTCGACGCGCGAAATGGAGCGATCCGCCTACCGATCCAACGGACCGGATCGTTGTTACCACTGCAAGAGCGAACTCTTCGATGTTCTCGACAGGGTGGCGCGGGAGGACGGCTTCGATGCCATTGCGTACGGCATCAATACCGACGACACCCGCGACTTTCGCCCCGGTCACCGGGCCGCTTCCGAGCACGGCGTGCTGGCACCGTTGCTCGATGAAGGTGTTTCGAAGGAGGACATCCGGGAACTCTCCCGGCTGGCTGGCTTGCCGACAGCGGACATTCCGGCGTCCGCCTGCCTTTCCTCGCGTCTCCCCTATGGAACCGAGGTGACGATCGAACGCCTCAACCAGATCGAGGAGGGCGAGGCACGGCTCCGAGAACTGGGTTTTCTACAGGTCCGCCTGAGGCACTACGGTGACCAGGCCCGGGTCGAAGTCGATCCCGAACAACTGGATCGGGCGGTCCAGCCCGAGATGACCGCCAAGATCGCGTCCGTGATCGAACCCCTGGGGTTTCGCGAAGTCGTCGTGGATCCAAGGGGATACCGCCTGGGCTCGTTGAACGAGGTTCTTTTTCCCGAGGTCTCGACGCGCAGTTGACCGGTTCCGAGGCGCTTCACTGCCAGGGCGCTCCCCGAGATCTCGGGCGCGCCCAGGGGCAGCCTCATGCGGACGCCATTCGCCGGGGCTTGGCGCGGGAGGGGTTTTCGACGCGTCGTTCCCGGTGGCCGAATTGGCGCCCCCTGGCTTCGGGACCGGTCCTCGGGCGCGGTCCCGGTCGCGAAATCATCCGGCACTATCCCCATCACGGGGAACGACTCGCTGGAATGGCGCTGGCGGCCGGTGTGCCCCTGGCCTCCCTCGTGGCCAAAAATGCGCGCGAGATGTCTCGTGATTCGGCGCTAGGGGCCCAAGCCCGTTGCCTCGCCGTGCCCGGCGAGTCGGTCCGCCTCGTTCGCGAAATGCACGGGGGGCTCGCGGCCGACGAGTCCTACCTGGTTCGGCGGAGCATTCCCGAAGTCGGTTTTGCCTCGGTCGAGTTGACGAAGGCCTGGTTCGTGTCCGCGTTTGCCGGAATCAATGAACATGGGCTCGCCGTGGTCCTCCAGCCCCCGCTCGAAGCCGGGGCGCAGACTGACCTGACCGCGACCCTGTTGGTCCAGGATTGTCTTCAGCGCTTTACGACCGTCGCGGCGTGTGTCGATTGGTGTTCGAAGAGACCGTCGCAAGGCGCTTCGCGCCTGGGAGTCGCCGACCTAACGGGCGACCGAGCGCAGATCGCACCGGGTCGCGCGGAAGCGTCTCCGTGGACCCCCGATGAGACCGGGCATGGCACGTCGGAACAACGTGGGTCCGCCCTGGAGGTGCGACTGGAGCCTGATTCTCGGCGCCTGAGTCTCGTTTCGCTCCCGGACGGGGGCGAGACGGCTTCGTTCGTCGTCCAGTCGTCCTAGGTTCCTTCCCGGGTGGGGGCGTTTTGGGTCCGGAGGATTGCGCCGCTCTGGATCGCGGCTTCGGGGACACGGACCTGTCCGCGAACGCCGGGGCCCCGGATTTCGTAGAGATCCCCGGTGGAAACGTCGCCACGTGAGCCCGTGGCGTAGGGAACGCGAATCCGCGCTCGCCCATCGGTTCCGGTGATGCCACGGGCCCGGTAGAAGAAACCTCTCTTGTTCCGGGTGGCGACGCGGAGGCGGGCTTCCACCGCCGTTCCCGGTGCGGCCCAGATCTCGAGGACGGCCCCGGGAACGATTTCGAAGAGCTTGTAGGGGATCTCGCGCCGGTCGCTCGATTCGAAAAGCCAGGAAATCGGTGTTCCCCGAGCGGGGGCTTCGGTGAGGAGTCGAAAGTGTTCGAGACGGGCGCGAGTTCCGTCGCTGCGCCCGTCCAACCGGTGAAGACGCCGCCCGATCGAAGTCGTTGCCCCGGTGTCTCGGTCGGCCGCCGTCGCGACGTAGGGAGTTTCGAGTTGTGACGCGATCGCCAGGGCTTCGGACTCGGACGCGGTGTCGAGAAAACGAATCACGCTGCGGTAGTTGGCGTCGCCGATGTAGGGGCCGAAGGGATCCGCGGGCGTCGCCCGCTCGGCGACGAGGTGGAGGACGTGTCCGAGTGCCGGGTGAGCGAGAATTCCGTATTCCGGTCGAGTGGTCTCCGCATCTCCGGGTCGGCACCCCGGCTGGTCACGCGTGACCGCTCGAACGCGTTGCGCGAATCGAAACTGGGTTCCGCCGATGGTTTCAAGGGCGCGGTCGGCCTTGGAGGAGTGCCCGGCAAGGTGGGAGAGACTCGCCGCCGCCATGGGACCGAGAGAAAATCGCAAGGCCGGAAGCATCAGGAATAGGCCGAGTGCAACGGCGGCGGCGCCCGCGACGGTGGGAGAGAGGCCCGTGCGCCGGCTGAGTACGCCGGCCGATGCGGTGAGAAGAAGTGAAAATCCGACGCAGGCCACGGGTGCGAAGTCGTTGGCGAATCGGACCTGGTAGAGCGTGAGCCCGGCGAAGACGAAAGACCAGGCAAAGAGGAAAAGCGCGCGAGCCCGAAGCCTTTCGCGCCCTTCGAGCATGACGAAAGCCAGGGGGACAAGCGGTACGAGGTAGGCGTAATAACCCATCTTCATTTCGCCGCCGATCCCGCGGATGGACCCCTGGGCGAAGAACAGCGGCATCTGTTCGAGAACGGTGTTGCCCCAGCGATCCTGTTTCGTCACGAAGTCGAACGCCGGCGCGAGCCCATCGCGGATTCCCGGAAGGGTCAGTGCGAGAACCGCGAGAAGAAGGGCGAAACCGGCGATGCGCAGCACGCGAGCGCTTGCGGACGCGAGAGGCCGAGCGCGCTCGAAGCCCAGGGCGGCGAGGCAGAGGACTCCGCCGGCGAGGAGTCCCGCGGCATGCAGTGCCGATAACTCCGTCGCCGACCAGGGCCCAGCCATCGGAACCGGCGACAGTGCCAACAGTGGAAGAATTCCCGCGGCGCTGATCGCAAGGCTTGCGGCTTCGGCCCGGAGGCCGTCCCGCCGATTCTGCGCGACGCACGAGAGAATGATCGCGGTTTCACCGATGGGCAGGTAGAGGGCGCTGCCATGCCAGGTGGCGACAAGCGCAACCCGGGTGATCGCCAGGCCCAGTGCGACCCAAAACAGGCGCGCCCCATGGCATTCGAGGTCGAGAAACTCGGCGGTCAGCCAGACCAGGCCGGCGCCAAAGAGAGCCGCTGCCGCGTGGTGATCCGGGTTGCCCACGATCGAGTAGGTGATGGCGATCGGAAGAATTGCGTAGAGAAAGGCGCCACCGAGCCCCGCCGCGCGACCTCCGAGCATCTTCCCCAGCCAATAGATCGGGAACACGGTGAGAGCGCCAAAGACTACGGGAGTCCAGGCCAGCACGGCCGGGCGGGCCAGCGGTTCCCAGGCGAGGAAACGAGCCAAAGAACCCACGACCCAGGTATAGCCCGGGGGGTGGGGAACATTGGCTCCGTCGGGCCAGTTGATGCAGTGATCCAGGTGCAGAATCGAGGGAAAGTGAGCCGCGCCAAAGAGCGCGCGACGGGCGTGGTAGTAGGCATCTCCAGCGGCGAAGACCACGGAGCCGTCGTCGAGAAAGACCTGCTCGAGGCCAAGAGAACGGGCCATCAAGGCGACCGCGAACGCGAGGGCCAACCCGGCTCGCGTTCCCCATGTGGGTTTCGGAGATCGATGCACGCGTTCCACTCCCCCCATGATAGGAGGGTGGGGGAGGTGTGGCACCGATTCCGTATCATGGGGGCGTGTGGCGCGCGATGCGAGACGCTGGCGCGGGTGCCGGGGAGGTGGCTCGATGAGTGAGCGACTCCCGTTCCGCGGACTCCTGGAACCGCTCGGGTTTTTTCTCCTGGCGTTCGTGGTGCGGGCACTTCCCTACCCATCGCTGCTCCAGGGCCGCGTGGGCATGGTCTTCTTCGGAAACGACGCCTACTACCACGCGCGGCGCGTGGCGCACTCCGTGGTTCATTTCCCCGCGGTCCTGGTACAGGATCCCTACATGAATTTTCCGAACGGGGGCGAGGCGATCTGGCCTCCAACGCTCGACTGGTTCGTCGCAGCCCTGGTGCGCCTGTTCGTGGGGGCGGGGGACCCCGAAGGCATGGAACAATTCCTGGCCTGGTTCCCGCCCGTGGTGGGAGCGCTCACCGTCGTCGGAGTTTGGTGGCTGGTGCGGCGGCATTTTTCCCGCGTGGAAGCGGTGGTTGCAGCGACCTTCCTGGCCTTCCTTCCGGCTCACGCCTGGTATTCGCAAATCGGCTTCTTCGACCACCACGTCGCATCGGCACTGGCCACGCTCGTTCTTCTTGCTGCAGCCATGGAACTCGTTTCTGTTCGGGAAGGAGATCGCGGGAAGGGAGTCGCGCGTCGGTCGGTGTTCGCCGGATTGGCCCTGGGCGGTGTGCTCCTGGTCTGGCCGGGATGCATTCTCCACGTCCTGATCGTGGAAGCGGCTTTCGGTGTGCGGGTCCTGACGGCCAAGGGCCGGGAAGAGGCGGTGGCTTGGGGACGTCGCTTTGCCGTCGCCAATGTCGTGGCGGGCCTCATGGTGTGGCCGTTTTCGGCGTCGTGGGAATACTGGGGGTCCTTCTCGCCACTGGTTCTCAGCGACTTCCAGCCGGCCTTCTTCGTTGCGGCGGCGATCTGTTTCGGCGCCCTGGCCGAATCGTGGATGCGGGTGTCGAGGCCCTCGAGGCCCGGTCTTCGTTGGGCACAGGCCGCGGGACTCGGCGTCCTCGTGCTCGCGGTCTTCTTTTCCGTTTTTCCCAGCTTGTCCAATGGGCTGGCGGACGGTTGGGAATGGTTTGCGAAGGCGGAGACCTTCCAGGCGGATGTCGCGGAGTCGAAGGCGCTCTTCTCGGAAGGGTTTGAAAGACCCGAGGAGTTGTTGACCCGATTTCTCTACATCGTTCCGTTTCTTCTCCTCGCTTTCGGGGTATTGCCCGAAGGGCGCTCGCGAAGTGCTTCGGAGTATGTCTTCCTCGGTTGGGCCGCCGTGCTCGCCCTGGCCACCGCTGTCCAATTTCGTTTCATGAACTCGTTCTCGGTCGCCTTCGCCGTGCTGCTCGCGGTCACGGTGGTGCCGTGGGTCATCGTTTTCTTTCGAACGCGCGGGCGTACCCCGGGCGTTCGCGCCGTTTCTATTCTTGTCCTGGCGGGCGTTGTTCTTTACGCGGTTGCACCGATCGCGCGGGCCCAGGAAGTTCATATTCGGAACCTCCAGGCGTGGGCGTTGGGAGAGCCGGTTCGCCCGTTCTACCTGGCGCGGTTGCAGATCGTCCGTGAACAAATGGCTCGATGGCTTCGCGGAAACAGCGAGCCCACCGCGGAAGGTCTCTTCAACGGACCCCAGCCCGAATACGCGGTTCTTGCTCCCTGGTCCGTCGGTCACGTTCTGAAGTACGTCGCAGAGCGGCCCGTTCTTCATGACAACTTTGGCGACGATGTGGCCCCGGAAAATATGCAGCGGGTCCAGCGTTATTTCGCCGCGGAAGAGGAATCCGAGGCGCTCGAACTCATCGAAGACATCCCCGTGAGGTACGTGATCGTTCGCGACCCCGACTCCGCCCGCCTTCGAGAGCGTCGCGCCTTCGGCATGGAGAATCGCCTCTTTGGCTTTCGCGGCAGTGGGAAGTGGGTCGTGGGGAAAGGCGGTACCACGGCACCCAGGCAGGTGAAGGCGCTGGAACGCCATCGGCTCGTCTACGAATCGGTTCCACTCTGGGGGAAGGTGGGCGAGGAGGAGGCGCTCTACCGCGTCTTCGAGATCGTTCCGGGAGCTCAAATCACCGGGCGCGCGCTCCCCCACGAAGCCGTGACGGCCCGCCTCTCCGTCGGGGTCCGAAATCGATCGGGTTTCGAATACCAGGTGCGCACGAGGGCCGACGAGAAGGGCCGGTGGGCGATGAGGGTCCCCTACGCGAACGACGGGTCCGTCCCCGGTGTCGATGTCGGCGCGTTCTATACCGTTGTGGCACGGTCGGGCTCGGCGCGAGTACGTGTTCCCGAAACCCTGGTTCGCGAGGGGGGGACGCTCGAGGCGCCACCGCTTCGGTCACCCGAGATCTAGCGCCGCCTTCGACCCCGGCTCGAGGGCCGCCGGCGTCGACCGTCCGAACGCCCGCCGCGATTTTCGTCCCGCGGTTCCCGACTTTGCTCGGAAGGGGCCGTTTCGGGTGGTGTGGTGACCGTGGTTTCCGGGCGGTGCTCGCGAAGGTAGGCCGCGCAGATGGCGGCAAGATCACGGAGCCCCTCGGCATCGGCCGCCAGGGATTCGACGACGGGCACGAGTCGGTCCACCTGGAGCTTGAGGTGCGCCTCCGGGAGGTGTCGCATCTCGTGTTCGACCTTGACCCGCATGCGTTCTCGGATTCGGTCGAGGATCACCTTTTCGGAGGGGATTGCGCGCTCGGTGATCTTGATCTGGTTGACGTGCTGCAGGTGCTTGAAGTTGCCGATATCCAACCCCGAGACCAGCGAAATGGCGACGCCGGCCTTTCCGGCGCGGCCGGTTCGCCCCGTGCGGTGAACGTAGACTTCGGGCGATTCCGGGGTCGAATAGCTGATCACGTGGGTCAGATCGCTGATGTCGATCCCCCGGGCGGCGACGTCGGTGGCTACCAGGAAGCGAAGAGTCCCCTTCTTGATCCGGTCGAGGGCAGCTTGACGCGCGGCTTGGGCGAGGTCGCCCGAGATCTGGTCCGCGTCGAAACCGCGTTTTGCCAGGAAGCCGGTGAGGTAGCGCACGTCGGCCTTGGTGTTGCAGAAGATGATCGCGCTCTCCGGATCTTCCAATTCGATGATCCGCGCCAGCGTCGATTCCTTCTCCTGGGCGGTGACCAGGTAGAAGAAATGTTCGATCTCCTGGGGAGCAAGTTGTCCCTCGGAGAGGCTGACGAACTCGGGATCGTCGAGGAAAAACCTGGAGAGCGAGCGGACCTTTTCGGGCACCGTGGCGGAGAAGAGGTGAGATCGTCGTTCGGACGGGAGGTACCCGTGAATTTCTCGGATGTCCGGCCAGAAGCCGAGGGAGAGCATCTCGTCGGCTTCGTCGAGAACCAGGTTTCGGACGTGGTCCAGGTTCATCCGGCCATTTCCCAGGTGATCGATGATCCGGCCCGGGGTTCCGACGACGATGTGGGCTCCCTTCTCGAGGGCGTCCAACTGGGGGCCGTAGCCGACGCCCCCATAGACGGCGAGGCACCGAACCCCTCGATGGGACGCGAGCATGGAAATTTCCTCGGAAACCTGGGTCGCGAGTTCTCGCGTGGGAACCATGATCAACGCCTGGGTCTCGGCGAGATCTACATCGGTGGCTTCGACCAGGGGAATTCCGAAGGCACCGGTCTTTCCGCTGCCGGTCTGGGCTTGAACGATCAGGTCCCGGTCCCCTCGCATCAAGGGAATGACCTTGCTCTGCACGGGCATGGGCGAGGTCCAGCCGAGATCTCTCACGGCGGAGCGCAGGTCGTCATCGAGTTTCTCGAACAGGTCGGAGGGGGTGTCCATGCGGGTCCGAAGCTATCTGCCACGCCCGCCCGCCGCAATGGCCGTGCTAATCTGGATTTATGTCGGATCTGACGAGGGACCAGGTTGCCCACATCGCTGCTTTGGCCCGGCTGAAGCTCTCTGAGGGCGAACAGGACGCGATGGCGAGTGACCTGGGCCAGATCCTCGAATACGTGGAAAAGCTGCGGGAGCTCGATACGTCGGATATCGAGCCCATGGCCCACGCGATTCCCCTGGCGACTCCGCTTCGGCCGGACCGTGCCTCCGAGACCCTGGACTCGGAGTTGGCCGTCTCGAACGCCCCACTTCGGGAGGGCACGGCCTTCGTCGTGCCGAAGGTCATCGGCGAGGAAGAAGAGGGATGAGCGCAAGCTATCGAACGCTGGTGGAGCAGCGCGACGCGTTGGCTGCGGGGGAGGTTTCTTCCCGCGAACTCGTCGACCTCTCGCTGGCGGCGGTCGAAGCCGGCTCCCGGTACAACGCGCTGGTTTCGACCCGGACCGAAGAAGTTCTCGAGTCCGCTGCGGCCGCGGATCAGCGCCGGGCCTCGGGAGAATCGCTCTCGGCGTTGGACGGAATCCCCATCGTGATCAAGGACAACATGGTCGAGGCGGGCCAGGGCACCACCTGTGCCTCGCGGATTCTCGAGGGGTTCGTTTCCCCCTACGATTCGACGGTCGTCGAGCGACTTCGAGAAAGTGGAGCCGTCGTACTGGGGTGTTCGAACATGGATGAGTTCGCCATGGGCTCTTCGACGGAGAACTCGATCTACGGCCCGACGCGCAATCCCTGGGACGAAGAACGAAGCGCCGGGGGGTCCTCTGGCGGCTCCGCCGCCAGCGTGGCCCTGGGCCTCGCGACGACGTCCCTGGGCAGCGATACCGGTGGGTCCATTCGCCAGCCGGCCTCCTTCTGCGGTGTCGCAGGGCTGAAGCCGACCTACGGGCGGGTTTCGCGCTGGGGCCTGGTCGCCTTTGCGTCGTCTCTCGACCAGATCGGACCCCTGGCCCACACCGCGGCCGACTGCGCCACCGTTCTCGGCGTCATCGCGGGCCACGACCGGCGCGACTCGACGTCGCTGCCTGAAGCCGTCCCGGACTTCAGCGCGGCCCTGGACGGCGATGTCTCGGGTCTTCGGATCGGAATCCCCGACGAGTATTTCGAAGCCGAGGGAGTGGATCCCGACGTCTTGAGTGCCGTCCATGGCGGAATTTCCGAACTCGAGAAAGCGGGGGCAACGGTCCGTCGCGTCTCGTTGCCGCATACGAGTTATGCCATCGCCTCGTACTACTTGATCGCTACGGCCGAGGCGTCGAGCAATCTCGCTCGCTATGACGGGGCCCGTTATGGACGGCGTTCCCCGAATGCGAAATCCCTCTCGGAGATGTACACGTTGTCGCGATCCGAGGGTTTCGGGTCCGAGGTGAAGCGGCGGATCCTATTGGGGACCTTCGTTCTGTCGGCGGGCTATTACGATGCCTACTACCGGAAGGCGCAACAGGTACGAACGCTACTGCGCCGGGATTTCGACCGGGCCTTCGAGGAGTGTGACCTGATCGCCACGCCGACGAGTCCGGAGGTCGCCTTTCGGTTGGGTGAAAAATCCGATGACCCGTTGAAGATGTATCTCTCGGACATCTACACGGTCTCGGCCAACCTGGCGGGGATTCCCGGGATCTCGGTGCCGTGCGGGTTTGTTCGAGGACTTCCCGTGGGCTTGCAATTGCTTGGACGAGCGCTCGATGAGTCGACTCTTCTTCGTGCAGCGGACGCTTTCCAGGGACGAACGGATCATCACCAACAAGATCCGCCGGGGTGGGTCGGATGATCGAAGAGGTCCTCGAGCGCTACGAGCCCGTCATCGGCCTCGAAGTCCACACCCACCTGGCGACGGAGTCCAAGCTGTTCAGCCCCGCGCCCGTGGCGTACGGCAATGCGCCGAACCATGATGTTCACGTCATTGACCTGGGCCTTCCAGGGGTGCTCCCGGTTTTGAACGAGCGCGTCGTCGAATTGGCCATTCGACTGGGTCTTGCGATCCATGCGACCGTCAACCTGCGCTCCGTTTTTGCCCGGAAGAATTACTTCTACCCGGACCTTCCAAAGGGCTACCAGATCTCCCAGTTCGAGGACCCTGTCGTTAGTGACGGGTGGATCGATATCGCGGTGGACGAAGGGAAGGGGGCGGGAGATCCGAGCGAGGGGGTGCGGCGGATCGGGATCACGCGAGCGCACCTCGAAGAAGACGCGGGAAAGTCGATTCACGATGATGCGGTGACGCGAGGGAAGGGAACCCATGTCGACCTCAACCGATCCGGCGTTCCGCTGCTCGAGATCGTCTCCGAACCCGACCTGCGATCCGCCGCGGAAGCCGGGGCCTATCTGAGGGCCTTGCGATCGCTTCTCCGCCACATCGGCGTCTCCGAGGCCGACATGGAGAAGGGGCAGTTCCGCTGCGATGCGAATGTCTCGTTGAGACCGGTAGGAACGGATCCCTTTGGAACGCGGACGGAGTTGAAGAACCTCAACTCGTTTCGTTTCGTCGAGTCCGCGATCGAGGCCGAAATCGTACGCCAGGCGGAGTTGCTGGACGAAGGCGAAGCGATCGTCCAGGCGACGATGGCCTTTGACCCCGAGACCCATCGAACGCGGGTACTCCGGGTCAAGGAGAATTCGGACGACTACCGTTACTTCCCCGATCCGGACCTGATCCCGATCGAGATCGCCGCAGAAGAAGTCGACCGAGTGCGGTCAAACATGCCCGAACTCCCCGATGTGAAGCGGCATCGCTTCATCGAGAGTTACGGACTCGGGGAATACGACGCCCGGCTTTTGACCGAATCCCGGTCGGTCGCCGATTTTTTCGAGCGGGTTGTCGAACTGCGCGGGACCTCTCATGGCAAGGAGATCGCCAACTGGATCCTCCGTGACCTTCTGCAGGCGCTGAAGGAAAGAGAGTTGGAAATCGAAGAATCGGCCATGACCCCCGAGAACCTGTCCGCATTGCTGGGCCTGGTCGCCGAGGGTCGGTTGACCGCGAAGAGTGCCCGGGAACTCTTTGCCGTTCTCGTCGAAGATGGGGGGGAACCCGAGACGCTGATGTCCGAGAGGGGGCTCGAAGCGGTATCCGATCCGGGCGCGATCGAAGGCGCGGTCCAGGAGGCTATCGACGGGAATCCGAAGGCGGTGGAGAGTTACCGCGATGGCGACGCGAAGTCGCTCAATTTCCTGATGGGCCAGGTGATGAAGAAGACCCAGGGAAAAGCGAACCCCGCGACGGTCCGGCAACTCCTCGCCCAGAAACTTGACGCCTAGACCATGGGGCGAGGGTTTGTGGACGGGCGCTGGGTGGTCGGCTTTCTGATCGTCGTACCGATCGCCCTGGCGATCGGGGCCAGCCTGGTGCCCCGCCTCGGTCCGCGCGAAATCATGCGCCACCAGGTGGGAGAGTTTCTTGCGGGAGTCCTTCCCCAGCCGGTCGACTGGGAACGGATCGAGGTTTCGCTCGATCCTCCTCGGCTGACGGTGCAGGGCGTGACCGCCGGGGTGGCGTCGAACGGAGAGCCCCTGCTTCGCGCCGAGACGATTGCTCTCGAAGTGGAAGAAGATGCCTTGCGGCGGGGGATGGTGGAACTCCGCGAGGTGGTCGTTGATGGAATGGTCCTTCGCCTCGAGTGGAGCGGGGAAGAGTGGCGATGGATCGAAGACGACCTCCCCGCGACCTCGGCACCCGAGGTCGCGTCCGATGCCTCGGATCCTGGGTCGACTCCCTCCGAAAACCGGAATTCTCCCCGATGGACGATTGTTCGTAGCCGGGTGTGGATCGTCGATCGGGCCGTTGAGCCGCCGCGGGAGTTCGCGTTTTCCGGGGTCGAGGCCGAAGTCCAACCCACTCGGGACGGTGCCGACGTCTCCGGGTCGGGAAGTTTCCTCGGTGGATCGTTTCGGGGAAACGCTCGGGTTTCCGAGTCGCGAGAAGTCTCGGGAGTCCTCGACGTGGAGGAGATCGATCTCGCCCCCTTCCGACCGTATGCCCCGCCCGTATCGCGGGCCTCGGGGCTTGTTTCGGGAACGTTCAAGCTCGATGCGAAGACGCCGTCGGACTGGTTGGCGAAGTGTGACCTGGCCCTCCGAGACGCTGACCTGCAGATCAAGGACCTCGACCTGAAAGGAGACCTTCAACTGGAAGTGACGGTGCGACCGACGAAGCAGGGCCGCGCGGACGGCGATTTTCGAATCGTTGCTTCCGATGCGGCGCTCGACATGGGCGGGGTCTACAAGAAACCGCCCGGGAAGCCGGCCGACGTCAGTGGCGATTTCCAGGTTGAGGCCGGGCGAAAGGTGAAGATCGGTTCCTTTCGGCTTTCGATCGGGAACTTGGACGCAGGGCGGCCTTGAGCGACTGGTTCACGGTACGCTGGAGAGAAGGTGCGGTCGTTCTCCTCGACCAGAGGGAACTGCCCGAGCGAGAATCCTATCTCGAAATCGATAGCGTCGAAGGGGTGGCCAGGGCCATCGAGACCCTCGCCATTCGCGGCGCACCGGCCATCGGTTGCGCCGCTGCCCTGGGCATTGCCCTGGGAGCGCAGCGCTCCACGGCCAGCACGGTAGAGGCCCTGGCGCGAGACCTCGAGCCCGATTTCGAACGGCTGGCGCGAACGCGGCCCACGGCGGTCAACCTTGCGTGGGCTCTTGGGGAGATGCGTTCGCTACTCGCGACGCTCGGTGGGAAGGATGTCCGGTCGGCGCGATTGACCCTGGTGGATCGGGCCAACCGGATCGTTCGCGATGACCTGGAATCGTGCCGTCGCCTTGGAAAGAGGGGGGCGGGGCTGATCGCCCCGGGCTCCCGCGTGCTGACCCACTGCAACGCGGGGGCGCTGGCCACGGCAGGCTACGGTACGGCCCTGGGAGTGGTGAGGGCCGCCTGGGAAGCACACGGGTCCCTGGAGGTTCTCGCCGACGAGACCCGCCCGGTACTGCAGGGGGCGCGCCTGACGGCGTGGGAACTTTCGCGCGACGGGATCCCGGTAACCGTCCTCACGGATGGGGCGTCGGCCTCACTGATGCGAAGCAGGGAAGTCGATCTCGTGATCGTTGGGGCGGATCGGATCGCCGCAAACGGGGACGTTGCGAACAAGATTGGGACCTACGGCCTGGCCGTAGTGGCCCAGGCACACGGCATCCCGTTCTACGTGGCGGCACCTCTCTCCACGATCGATCCGGCGATGGCAACGGGCGAGGGGATTCCCATTGAAGAACGCGACGCGGCCGAGGTTTCCGGGTGGGGCGGGCGGAAGGTGGTTCCGGAGGGCGTCTCGGTGCGAAACCCAGCCTTTGATGTCACGCCAGCCGCGCTGGTAGACGCCATCGTAACCGAGGCCGGCCTCGCGAAGCCGCCCTATGGCGAGAGTTTGCTTCGCCTCCGGGGAGGGAGCGGATGATCTCCGGTGCTTGCCTGCAGCGCCCGCCGGGTTCGGTGGCGCCGGGTCCGGAGACGGCCTACCTCTCCATGCGCTGAAAATGCGGTGGCGCGATTTTGTTGCGCGCCGGATTCGTATCCCGCGTTCGATCCTTCGCGATGCAAGAAAGGTTCAGAAATCATGGGCGACAATCCCGGAGCGGGAGTGACTGGAAAGAAGATCTGGATGGATGGAGATCTCGTCGATTGGGACGAGGCCCAGGTCCATGTGCTCACGCACACGCTTCATTACGGCCTGGGGGTGTTCGAAGGGATTCGGTGTTACGCGACGGAGGACGGCCGTTCGGCCATCTTCCGACTCCCGGAACACGTACGACGCCTTTACCAGTCGGCGCACGTCAATCGCCTGGACATTCCCTTTTCCGAGGAGGTGGTCTCGGAAGCCATCCGGGAATCGCTCCGGGCCAACGACCTGGTCGAAGGGTATGTCCGACCTCTCGTGTTCCTGGGGGAGGGCGCAATGGGTTTGAATCCGGCCGACAACCCGGTGCGGGTCGTGGTGATCGCCTGGGCGTGGGGAAAGTATCTTGGGGACGAAGGCATGGAGAGAGGAATTCGGGCCACGGTATCGAGTTTTTCCCGCCATCACGTCAATGCGAAGATGACTCTTGCAAAAACCTGCGGCGATTACGTGAACTCGATTCTTGCGAAGCGCGACGCGCTCCTGGATGGATTCGACGAAGCGATCATGCTCGACAACCACGGCCTCGTCTCCGAGGCGACCGGGGAGAATCTCTTCGTCGTGCGCCAGGGGATTCTTCGAACGCCTCCGATTCACACCGTGCTGGACGGAATCACGCGAGCGACGGTTCTCCAGCTCGCCAAGGACCGTGGGATCGACGTGGTCGAGGACGCGATTACGCGTGACGAACTCTATGTCGCCGACGAAGTGTTCCTCACGGGAACCGCGGCCGAAGTCACGCCCGTTCGGGAGATCGACCACCGGGTGATCGGTGCCGGTCGCCGCGGGCCTGTGACGGAGACGCTCCAGCGCGCGTTCTTCGAGGTGGTTTCCGGTCGCGACAACCGCCACCTGGAATGGCTCGACTACGTCTGAGAGGAGCCAGCATGGAAATCCAGAACCTCCACGACCTTCCGACTCCGGCGTTGGTTCTCGACGGGGGGGCCTTCGACCGAAATCTGGACACCATGGCGGAAGCGCTTCCGGGGCCGCGGCTTCGACCGCACGTAAAAGCCCATAAGTGCACTTCGCTGGCCCGGATGCAGGCCCAGAAAGGGCACCCGGGTTTTACCTGCGCGACCGTGCGCGAGATGGTGGGGTTGTCAAACGCGGGGCTGGGGAGCGATTTATTGCTCGCGAACGAGTGCGTCGATCCAGCCCGGCTCGCGGAGTTGGCCGCGCTCGATGCCCGCGTGACCGTGGCCGTGGACTCTTTCGAAACGGTGGATGCGGCGGCTCGTGCTGGCGTTCGCGAGGCGCTCGTGGACGTCAACGTGGGATTTCCCCGCTGCGGTTGCGAGCCCAACGAGGCGGAAGCCCTGGCCGATCGG